>JBOGOU010000074.1:0-14249 GCA_050748205.1 Pyrinomonadaceae bacterium
TCCTGGCGTTCTTGGCGTCTTGGCGGTTACTTGTTAGCCAGATCAAATAGCAACACTTCAGCGGCCTCCCGCCCTGTTATCTTTAACCTGGTCTCTGAGGCGATTGCCGCGCCATCACCCTGATCAAGATTTGCGCCATTTAGTGTTACCGCTCCCCGTGCAACTTGTAGCCACGCGTAGCGGTTTGACTCCAACTGATGAATCACCTCGGCGCCTTCATCCAACACTGTTGCGAAGACACTTGCATCCTGATGGATCGTGACCGAACCGTTATGACCATTGGCAGAAGCAATCAGGCATAGCTTGTTTTGTTTTTCTTCAGGCGCAAAAGCCTTCTGCTCATAACCGGGTTCCAGTCGCAGCGTTTGCGGCAAGATCCAGATCTGGAATAAGTGAACCGCCTCATCTGGCGACGGATTTGACTCACTATGAGCCACACCGGTTCCGGCCGTCATCCGTTGCACCTCGCCCGGACGAATTATCGAACCGGTCCCCATGCTGTCACGATGCTGCAAGGCGCCTTCCAAAATATAAGTGATGATCTCCATGTCGCGGTGTGAGTGGGTTGGGAAGCCGCGACCCGGAGCGACCAAATCTTCATTAATCACCCTCAGGCTGCGAAAGCCCATGAAGTTTGGATCATAGTAGTCACCAAAGGAGAACGTGTGATATGTGTCGAGCCAGCCAAAATTGAAGTGGCCGCGGTCTTTGGCTTTGCGAACCGTCATCATCGGATTGAGTTTTGGTGTAACCATAATAGAGTCCTGTATTAAATGTCAGTGGCTGCCAAAAAGATCCCTGCCAATTCATTTAGGCCTCGCGCATCCTCCTCATCAAATCTCGCGAATGCCGGGCTATCAAGATCGAGAACCCCAAGCAGGCTCTCGCCCTTGATAAGGGGAATTACAATTTCCGAATTCGAAGCGCTGTCGCAGACGATGTGTCCAGGAAAGGCGTGCACGTTATCAACAATAATGGTCTGGCGATACTCGGCCGCAGTGCCGCAAACTCCCTTGCCCATTGCAATCCTCACGCACGCTGGCTTGCCCTGAAATGGCCCAAGCACCAGCTCGTCTTTCCCGCGGACGTAGAAACCTGCCCAGTTCAAACCCGGCAATGAATGATAAAGAAGTGACGAGAGGTTGGCGGCATTGGCAACGAAGTCTCGCTCACCATCAAGCAGGCTGTGCAACTGCCTTGCAAGGTTTTGATACAAATCAGTTTTTAAATTAGCTTCTCGTTTCACTGCCGATAATGCGTCAGTTTGCATTTGTGGAAATCTCATTCACACCGCGGCTTCAACCCGGTGACCACGCAAGGTTATGAAAACGTCAGAACCGTTTCAACGGTTTGCTTTCTCGCAACAGTTCTCTCGGCAACCGGAAAACCGTTGAAACGGTTCAGAATATTGTAAAGCGTCCCCCACCGGGCTAAAGCCGCGGTGTGAATGAGAGTCATTGACCTGAATCGAGGCGAAGGATACATACCTCAAACCCGACTCACTACCCGATTTGCCTATCCGTTAACGCGATCATAATCAAAACTCTTTTCGCCCTCCGTCGCCGGCCGAATGCTAATCACAACCGACTTCGAGGCGGGTGTATTGCTCTTCTCCGCCACACTCCGTAGCGGTACCAGCACGTTAGCCTCCGGAAAATAGGTCGCCGCGCAAAGTCGCGGAATGCTGTACGGAACAACTGTAAAATGGCGCGCGATGCGCTCTTCGCCTTCGAAGTGGCTGACCACATCGACTGCGTCACCCTCGTTCAAACCTGCCAGGCGTATGTCTTCCTTATTTAAGAGTATTACGCGACGGCCATTATGAATTCCACGATAACGATCATCGAGCCCATAGATCGAGGTATTGAATTGATCGTGACTGCGGATAGTCATCATCAGAAACTGCCCTGGCTGGAGATCGTGCTGGGGCAGTTCGTGGACCGTAAAGGCAGCCCGCCCGCTGGATGTCTTAAAGACTCGCTGGCGCGCAGGGTTTGGCAGGTAGAAGCCACCCTTCTTACGGACGCTTAGGTTATAGTCCTCGAAGCCGGGAATCACGCGCGAAATCAGGTCACGCACACGGTTGTAGTCGGCAGTTATTCCCTCCCAATCCACCGTTGTGCGATCTCCCAAAGTGAGACGTGCGAGGCGCGCCACAATTGCCGGCTCGCTCAGCAGGTGGGGCGATGCCGGCGGCAGGAATCCGCGCGATGCCTGCACCACCGCCATTGAGTTTTCTGTGGAAACGAATTGCGGTCCGGCTGCTTGCTCGTCGGTCTCGGTCCGTCCCAAACAAGGCAAAACAAGTGCCTGCTGACCAGTAATCAGGTGACCCCGGTTGAGTTTCGTTGAAACCTGCACTGTCAAACGACAACGTTGGAGCGCGGCAGCAGTAAACTCCGTGTCGGGTGTCGCGGAGAGGAAGTTTCCACCCAGCGCAAAGAAGACTCTAGCGCGACCATCGTGCATAGCCTGGATCGCCTGCACGGTGTCGAACCCGTGTTTGCGCGGCGGTTCGAAATTAAACTCATTTCCCAAGCGATCCAAGAACCAATCAGCGGGCCGCTCAGAAATTCCCATCGTCCGATCGCCCTGAACGTTGCTGTGTCCGCGGACGGGACAGAGCCCAGCGCCAGGCTTTCCAATCTGGCCGCGCAGCAACATCAGGTTGACTATTTCCTGAATGTTTGCGACTGCGTTTTTGTGCTGAGTGAGTCCCATCGCCCAGCAGAAGATTGTTCGCTCCGACTCGATAAAGATCTTGGCGGCGGCTTCAATCCGTGCTTTGGGAATGCCGCATTGTTCGATGATATCTCCCAAGTGGATCTGGCGGAGATTGGTGGTGAGATCTTCAAACCCAGTCGTGTAGTTTGCAATGAACTCCCGATCAAGCACGGCACCCGGACGCCGATCCTCTTCGGCCAGGATCTCTTTTATTATTCCTTTGAGCAGCGCTACGTCACCATTTATGCGAACCTGGAGGAAGAGGTCCGCGAGTTTAGTTCCCCGGCCCAGCCAGCTCAGGACGTCTTGCGGATGTTTGAAGGCCGACATGCCGACCTCCGGAAGAGGATTGATATGGACCAGTTTGCAACCATTTTTCTTGGCTTTCTCGAGCGCCGAGAGCATTCTGGGATGGTTTGTGCCCGGGTTTTGCCCAATAACAAAAATCGCCTGCGCCTGTTCAAAATCCTCGAGAGTAACTGTTCCCTTGCCTACGCCGATGGTCTCGGTCAAGGCCCAGCCAGTGGACTCGTGGCACATGTTTGAACAGTCGGGCAAATTATTTGTCCCAAACTGACGGACGAAGAGTTGGTAGAGAAATGCTGCTTCATTGCTCGTACGGCCGGAAGTGTAGAAGATTGCCTGGTCAGGATGATCGAGCGAGTTTAGTTCTCGTGCGATTAGATCGAAAGCCTCGTCCCAACCAATCGCCTCATAATGCGTAGCACCTGAGCGCAGCAACATGGGATGAGTGATGCGTCCCTGTTTGCCCAGCCAGTAGTCTGATTTGAAGGAAAGATCTGTAACGCTCCACGCGCTGAAGAATTCGGGAGTGACCCGTTTGTTCGTGGCTTCGTCCGCGACGTGCTTCGCGCCGTTTTCGCAAAACTCTGCATGCGATCGCTCCTGGTCGGGTTCTGGCCATGCACAGCCGGGGCAATCGAAACCATCCTGCTGATTGAGCCTCAGCAAAGTACGTAATCCGCGCACAGATCCCATCTCGCTCCATGCGCTCTTTACCGCGGAGAGGATTGCCGGAACTCCGCCCGCAGATTTGCTGAGAGGCGTGATCTGAATTAGAGACGCTTCCGCAGGCGGCTGAGGGCTTGGCCGCGCAGCAATTGGTTTGTGATCTGAAATCTTGTCCATTAGCTTGACTCACGCACCGGCTGCCCTACTGTTAGTCGTCCTGCTTGCAAAACGCGGGCGTAGACGCGTGAATATCCCGGATGAAGCTTTTGAGAGATGCGCTGGTACTCTCCGTCAATGAAGAAGGCGGGAATCGTGTTGCAGGGAGACGTGTAGCTCGTAATTTCTACAATCACCTCGTCCCCAAACGCCAGTCGGCGGCCCGGGGTCACGTGGTTCCAGTCGATTCCCGAGATAGTGACATTGTCGCCCACTGCGCCGGGAAAAATCGGGTGTCCCTCCGCTTGCAATTCAAGGATTCGCTCAAGCGAAAACAAGCAGAGGGCGCGTTCCGGACCGCCGTGAATATCTGGAAATCGATGCCCGTCGCCTGTCAAACCCATCTCCGTCACGGCCGCGTCGCGTACTGCCAGCTTCGGTACACCGCCGGGAGACGAATTAAGTTGAAATATTCGTCCTTCCATTTTATGACTCTCTAATGAGGGATTCTTAAACCAAGCAATGTTAGCACCATCAGCCCAATGACTCGAACGGTGGCTTAATTCGCGAGTCAGGATAATTCGCCGGTTTGGGGTTTCACACACTAATAAATCATTGACTTAAGCGGTGCAATTGGCTACAAGGTTCTGCTTCTCCTGAAAGAGTCTAACACCCGACGTCGATCTAAACGCATCGGATGCGCCTCAAGACATTGTTGTTCAATATCGCCTTCCCAACAGAGGAATACAGATGAGCCGACACTTTCTCCTTCGCGCCACACTCCTGTCCGTACTTATTTTCGCCGCAATACCACTCTTAACAACGGCTCAGGTAAAGCCTGGGCGCGATCCCAATCAAGCGATCGATGAGGAATACACTCAGAAGATTCGCGAGTATACAACCGAGACTTTTTTTAACTCTCCGTTGACCGACTATCTGCCGGCCTCGTCAAAGGTACCAACCCCGAAGGCCGTGCTGGGCGATGTCGCGGGCGCCCCGCGAAAACTGCCGTACGCTGCTGAAGTTTATCGTTATATGCGCATGCTGGAGCAAGCAAGCTCGCGCGTGAAAGTCTATTCCATCGGAACGACGGAAGAGGGACGCGAGATGATCGCCGTAGCCGTCGCGTCTGAACGTCTGCTCGGCAAACTGGATGAGAATCGCGCGCGTCTGGCGAAGCTCGCGGACCCACGGACGATAAACATGAATGAGGCCGAGGCCGACCGGTTGGTCGCCGCTTCGTTCCCCATCTATTACATCACCGGCACCATTCACTCACCTGAAACTGGATCGCCAACCGCGCTCATGGAGCTTGCATATCGTCTCGCCGTCGACGACAGCGCATACGTGCGCGCGATTCGCGACAATATGGTGACCCTGATCACGCCGGTCGTGGAGGTCGACGGCCGCGACCGAATGGTGGACGTTTATAACTGGCATTTGGCAAACCCAAAATCAAACTGGCCGCCGCTGGTTTACTGGGGCCATTATGTGGCCCACGATAACAATCGGGACGCCATCGGCCTTTCGTTAAAACTGACTCGAAACGTGCTTAACACGTTTACCGGTTGGAAGGCACAAGTGTTGCACGATCTGCATGAGTCGGTTCCGTATCTCTACGACAATACAATTGGGGACGGGCCTTACAACGCCTGGGTCGATCCGATTCTCACGGACGAATGGCAGATGATCGGCTGGAACAACGTTTCGGAGATGACGAAGTTTGGCATGCCCGGCGTGTTTGCGCATGGAGACTTCGATACATGGTCGCCCGGCTATCTAATGTTCATTGCTGCCACTCACAATGGCATCAGCCGTCTTTACGAAACATTTGGTAACGCAGGAGCCGACACGGTTGAGCGTACGCTTTCACCGGGCGACTACCAGCGCACCTGGTATCGGCAAAATCCGCCTTTGCCAAAAGCGAAGTGGTCGCAACGCAACAATAACAATTACCAACAGACGGGTCTCTTAACCTCACTCTATTACTTCAGCAATAACAGCAAGCTCTTCCTGAAAAACTTCTATTTAAAGAGTAAGCGCTCGATCGACAAACCCAGGAACGAAGGCCCCGCGGCATACGTTTTTCCCGGGGATGATCCTCGGCCGGGGGGTCAGGCTGATCTGCTGCGCACCCTGCAAGGGCAGGGATGTGAGATTCATCGGGCGACGGCTCCTTTTACAGTGACTCTGAAAACGAAGAAGAAGGCCGCTGGAGCAGGGGCAACGCCGGCTGCATCTCCCGCCACACAACCTTCACCGGGTGGATCTCCGGCGGCGGTGGCGGCAGCGAGCCCATCTCCCTCTCCAGCCGCACCTGAAACCCGTCAATTCCCCGCCGGCAGTTACATCGTGCGCATGGACCAACCCTATAGCCGCATTGCCGATGCGCTGCTTGACCACCAGTACTGGGCGCCGAACGATCCGCAACAGGATGTTTATGACGACACAGGCTGGACAATGGGCGAGCTCAGCAACGTTCAAGTGGTTCGCGTGACTGACGTCAAGGTGTTAGACGCCGCGATGGAGCGGATGAACGGCGAAGTAAAAGCGACCGGTGGGATAAACGGTAGCGGTTCCATCTATCTCGTCAATCACAATGCGGATAATAGTCTCGTGACCTTGCGCTATCGTTTGCGGTCGATAGCAATTGACGCGGCGGAGGAACCCTTTGAAGCGGCGGGTCGCAAATTCAATCGTGGATCTTTCATCATCCGCGCTGCGCCGGCTGCCGATTTACAGAAACTGCTGACCGAACTCGGACTTCAGGCTTACGCGGTGGAGACGGCTCCGGCGGTAAAGACGCACACCGTCCGGGCCGCGCGCATCGCCCTGCTGCACACGTGGCTTTCAACCCAGGATGAAGGTTGGTGGCGCTTGCCGCTCGATCAACTGGGTGTGCCCTTCGACTACATCAGCACCCAGGACGTCGCTAAGGATGCGGACCTAAAGAGCAAATACGATGTGATTGTTTTTGCTCCCGTCGGACGTGGCGCCGGTGCAATCATTAGCGGCATGCCGATGTGGGGAAATCCGATTCCCTGGAAAACAACGTCCATAACTCCGAACCTCGGGAAGATCGACTCCACTGACGATATGCGCCCAGGTCTCGGGTACTCGGGCCTGATGAATCTACAGAAGTTCATAGAAAGCGGCGGGCTGTTTGTCGGCGTGATGGATACTGCCGATCTGGCTGTTACGGCGGGCTTCACTCCGGGACTTACCATCGCTCGTCAACAGCGACTGAAAGCTATTGGCGTCGTGCTGCGTTCAAAAGTCGTGGATGCGACGAGCCCGATCGCCTATGGCTACGGGGACTCGCTTGCCATCTATTGCTTTAACGGACCCATCTTCAATCTGAGCAACTTTGCCCGTGGTGGAGGAGGCCGGCCGCGCAGAGAGTCACGCAGCACCGGACGAGGCACGCCAGACGATCCTGACACAGTCCAGGGCCGACCGCCCGTTGACCCACCAGAGATGCCAACCGCGGAGGCGTGGGAAGCGGTGCCGTTGACGGACGAGCAACGCCGCAACGGAATCAATGTGGTTCCGCCCGAACTGCGACCGCGTGTTGTCCTGCGATACGCGGACAACAAGGATTTATTTGTCTCAGGCTTGTTGGACGGGGGCGACGAGATCGCGCAACGCCCGATGATCGTCGATGTTCCTTCAGGGCAGGGTCATATCGTGCTCTTCTCAAACAACCCGATGTGGCGTGGTCAGACGAGAGGCAGCTACTTCCTGGTCTTCAATGCGATCATGAACTTCGACAACCTGAACGCAGGAAGAAAGCTTGACGAGAAGTAGTCAGTTGGAGGTGATAGGATCTATAGGACTCATAGGACCTATTCCCACTCCTTTGTCTGGTCACCGCAAGGTAAAGAGTTGGCTTGCGCGCGCGGGTCTTTCAACAGTGACCTGATTCTGATCGAAGAGCTTATCCAATGACCAGATCGCCACTATGGTCAAGCTGAGGTCAAATCCTTGATGCAAACCCTTGGACCGGTTCACATCAAGAGGGGATCATGGCTCGTACGGGTCGGCGATCACTTAGGGATGGTCGATTGCCAGAACACCTTACCAGTAGGTGGCTTGTGTATATTCGAAGTGTCACGCGGCCTTCGATAAGACACGCTCTATCTCTTGAGGCAGATCGATGAACATAAAGTATTCAGCGGGATAGAGATAGTCTTCGCCCTCATTATCGACTACTCGAACCTGGTTTGACGTTGCCGCCGAGGGGTCTCGGAGCACCCGATAGATCTTGCGAGGGGTGAGCAAATCCGGGTCGTCGCTTTGGATGCAGACCGCAAATCTCAATGCCTTGTTTCGACGTTTGGACATTAGTTCAATCCAAGAAGCGCTTGATTCTCATCTTTCTCTTGCCGATCCCGTGAGCCTCGAACCAATGTACCTCAGCCAGGCGAATGGTACCATCATTAAAGCGTACAGTGGCAACCCCTTTTTTAGCTTCCGCCAACGCCCTTTCCCATAACGTTTGTGAAGAATCTGGAGAATGCGAATGCGGGCGCCAACCACAATTGTTTCAATGTCCGTGATTGGTCCGACGATTTCAAAGTGCATTGTGAGGTCTCTGATTGGCGCGCATTGTGCCAAAGCTCTAAACAGTCACCGGGTCCCGAAGAGGTGGTGGGTGTCTCCTCGAACCATAATAGTGGCACAAGGTTTCGCAACTACCTATCGACTACAACATCCATCTAATGTACCCAATTTCTTTGGCTTCGATGCACTCTACCGCCGACCGGCATAGTATTTTTCGAGGATCTGCTGGAACGCAGATATGCCCGCGGGAATCGACGCCGTCTCTACTTTCTTGCCTGCCAACACCTCGCGGCCCTTTAAGCCATAGAGCGGTCTGTTTATGTTGTTATCCGGATTCAGACCGAATGCTTGCCAGAAACTCTTTCCCAGGGCCGTGCCGTTCAATTTGCCGTTGTTATAGGCATAGGCGAGGATCTGCGCTCCTTCTAACTCTTTCCTTTGCTCATTGGTTATATTACCTAATGGACCAGCGAGCGCTTTCTTTTGGTTCGTCAGTGGAACGCCACCCTTCTCGAACCAACTCACAGCATCCTTGGTCATGAATAAGAGAATCACGGCCATTTGAGCCTCATCTGCAAACTTACCCGTATAACCTCCTCCGGCGAACCTGTAGAAAGCCGGCAAACTCCAACCTTCCGCCGTGCGCGTGCTGATTACTCCGTAGCCTTGAGTTGTTACGGTAAAGAGCAACACGTCTTTTTTGACCAAAGGGAATACGGCTACGGCTTCCGCCTTGTCTACGAGTTCCTTTGGAAATCCGGTGTCCCGCATTTCGTTCAATAGTTCGATAATCTTAGCGGCATCCTGCGATCGCACCACCGCATGATTAAGTCTCGGCTTCGGCTTCTGCGCGGTCTCCGAAGATCTTGCGGGTAACAAAACCGTAGTCGTCACAAGCGCGACCAAGAGGGTTCTTAATAATAGATCGGTCATTCTTCACCTCTTTCACGCAAGATACGCGTATCTGAACCGGCACTTACCGCATCTGCTCTCTTAGCAGGGCCACCAGCATCTCGTAGGAATCATGAACGGCGCTATAAGTCGTTTTAAGTTGCTGATTCGTCCCCCGCCGGGCGGCGGAGCTAAATCTTGTGAGAGCCACATCAAACGTCTTTAGCGCTTTCGTGAACTCTTCCCCTCTCGCCCCAATCATGCTCTGAGGCACGCCGCCCTTAACGATCGCTCTGCCGCGCCTCACCAGTAGACCCGACTTTGCCCGGATGCGTTTGAAATCTTTCCTAGGCAGTGCCTCATGTTCCAAGGGATGTAAGACGTCATGAAATTCGTCGTACTCCTTAAGGCTAAATCCGTGTTGAGCTGCGCGGTTTGTCGCTTCAGGGAGGGCCAGAAGAGCGATTAGTAAAAACCGTGTTATCCAACCAACCGGACGGGTCATGTGAAATCGTCTCACTGTTTAGTCTCTCCAAATCGGGAGCTGGAAATCGGTACACAGATCATAGTCAACCCTGGATTCTGACAACGGTCTTATCGTTAGGTAATAAGGCCCAATTTGAGGATGGCGGCAGACATTGGCTCTAACGCTCCCAGTCCTTAAAGCCCTCGACCACGCGCAGCACCTCGGCGCGTTTCTTTTCAAAGAGAGCGAACATGAAAATGATCGTACCGCCGGTGGCAATTCCCGCTACATACCATAACCACGTCCAGCCAAGATTCACAGACGCGTACCAGATCATCGTGATGATTGCGATCAGCAGAAACACACATCCCAGCAGCAGCAGGCCTCGGATGCGAAAGACAATACCGCAGAAAACGCCGGCTAAGGACAACGCCGCGAGAACCAGCGGCAGCCAGGGTGAGTCGGCCACGCCGTTGATGAAGATGTCGGCGGTCGACGATGCATAGATCGTCACCAGAGACATGTAACGGATGCCGGCCATCTGATCTTCAGTGAAGTCGTCCTCGTTTAGATACGCCGCCAGGAGCACGGAAAGCGCGACGGGAATCAACCATAACTGAGGATGTTGGAGAAACTGATAATTGTCTGTGCGATGCAGCGAATACCAGAGTCCGCCATTGCCGGCGACTGCGGCTAGTAGTCCGAACGCAAAGGAGCGGCGCAGTATTGACAACAGGCCATAGATGCCGCCCACTACAAACAATAGTGCGGAAAAATCAACCTTCGATTGAATCACCCAGAACCCAATCACCGGCAGCAGAGGCAGGAACGCTCCGGTTCGCTCGATGGGCTGGGCCAAAACCAGAACCTGACGCCGGCGTAACGCTTCGCTGGTCGCCACCCCAAGATAAGCTATTGCCATCACGACAAACGGCCAGTACTGCTCAAAGAAGCCGGTGAAGAGCCAGGGCATCGTCAGGCGAATGTGCATGAAGAGGAGCCCTAGCATCACTTCGCCGGCGTAGACATAGTTCATTCGCGCGCGCTCGGAGAGACTAAGCGGGTCATGCTTTGGCGACAATGCGAAGAGGACGCAGACTACAATTCCCACCACCAATGTGGCTCCGATGGCGATCAGCGAAAGCGGCTTGATGCGCACCTCGCCAAAGTTGATCTGGTAGAACACCTCCGTGCACAACGCGAACAGAAGGGCCATAACACCCGTGCCGGCAATCCACGGGATACAAGCGCGTGCAGCTTTGGTCCAGTCAGGTTCTTGCTTGAGCCCTTTGTTCAAGCCAAGCACGTACAAACCAACGAGAGCAAACATCTCGACCATCAGGATCACTGCGCGGTTGAGCCACGTACCAGTAGTTCCGGGAACCAGCAGGGCCCACCCAAGGAAAACCATGCCTGTTACAAGCAGAGCCATCGCAGCTCTTTGCCACGTCGCCCGCCGCACACCCTCAGCCATTAGCGCGAATGTTACCGCCTGACTGGTAACGCCCACGGCCGCCGTCAAACGAGAAAATGAGTCGGTAAACGTGAGAACGACCCAATAGGCGAGCACCAAGACAACGGTGGCGAGGATGATGTTGAAGCCTGCCAGCCATTTCAATTCCGTGACTGAAGGATCCATCCTTCGCGGGATTTTCCAGCCGTCCGCGAATTCTACTACCTTCTGGCGGGAGCGCCAGATGAGGCTCGCGACAATCGTGTAGATTGCCATCATCACCATTCCCGACCAGGCCAGGCGGCGTGGGGAAAGACCCATCTGCTGCAGCGCCATTCCAGAAGCCAACAACCCAAGGACGTAGACACCAGCTAACGCGTACTTGGCGTGTGGATCCCAAAGACAAGCAATCATCAGCGCAGTTAACGAGGCGAGAGCCAGCCATCCGAGCCAGAACGAATACTGAGCGTCGGGAACCCCGGCGGCGCCGTCAGTAAAGCTTATAAGGAGCACGAAGCTCATACTGAAGAGTGCTCCCAGAGCTGCAAGATGATGGAACGAAGAGGTGTGGCTTTGCCTTTTCTGCTCAGCTCTATGTCCTCGGCTACGAAGCTCAAGCCATAGCCAAACAATGCTCGCCAACCCCAGCGCAACCACGTTGAGGCAAATGAAATCGAGGTCGGATGGCAAGTCAGCGTAGAGATATTTGTACCACCAGAGAGAGACCGCTCCGTTGAACAGAATTCCCGCGGCAAACAGATAGAGTTGTTCGTATGTTTGCCAGTTCAAAACTGCAAAGAGTGCGCTCATCGCCAGCAGTGCGACTATGGACCATGCGGCTCCGGTGGGGTCCCCGGAAGCGCCCCGCAACGCCAGGAAGATCGTGAAGGTTCCCACGATCGCGGCACACAGCGAGGCAGCCCGTTCCCAATTTTCCGCAAACCACGTCTTGTCAATGCGGAGGGTCGAACCGGAAGCAGTTGCGGCTTCGAGGCGCGACGGCGCCAGGCGAGCGAGACACATCAGCCACGCGGTCGTCGCCGTTGCAGCCATTAGGGTATGAAAGCCCGTCCAGTTCCCTGCTTCCCAGCGAGCGGCAGTGAATGCGGCCAAACACGCTAGTCCGATGAGGAAACTACAAAGGGCCTCGGCGCGGATACGTTCGCGATAGACCTTAGCAAACCCGGCAGCGGCGGCTACCGTGAGCAGAAATGCTGCCCACCCGGAGAGGCTCCCGGATTCAATAGTTCCGACTCCCGCCAACCCAGGTTGCAATATGAGTCGCACAGCAACAGGCGCGATCAGCAGTGCGTTTATCGCGATCGCAATTCCGACCTGTAGCCTGAGTAAGCTCTGGGCCGTGATTGACTTTGGTCCGGCAAGCTCGTCGAGCCAGCGCGATCGTCTGCTTAACCAGACCAGGGCATAGACTGCCGTAGTGATGGCGTTGAGCTGGATTGCCTGCGCGAAGACCACGCGGTCCATCGATCCATTCACAGCCACGACGGAAAGCAGGTAAGTCATCGTTACCGTGATGTTGAAAAACAGGCCGGCAGCAAACGCGTAGAACGGCAAACGTTCACGCACTGCGTAAGCAATTATCACCAAGGCCACAATCACGAGCGGGGCACCGTAGGAGAAACTGTCATCGAGGAAGTGGAAGAAGGCGGAGGCCGGACCATGCACCGGCATGTAGTAGATGGCGCGCAACGCCGGATATGCGGTGAGAACGATTAGAGGGCTCAGTGTCGAAGCCAGTAACAAGAGGCGGATGCGACGCGCGAGCTCTGGGTCACTGATATCAGTTTCAGGCCAGCCAAACGATCTGAGCCAGGAGAACACCTGGTCGCGAAACAGAAGGGGCAGAGACGCAGCCAGCAGGAATAGGGCCCCAAGCCAGCGCCAGGCGGATGCCGTGGCGATATCTGTTTCAAATCTACCGGCCAGCAATGGACAGATCGTGCTTAAAGCTAAAACTGCGCCGAGCACATAAACTCCGCGGCGACGCTCCCACGCATTGGCCAGCATCGCAACGACGAGCAAGCCAAGCAGTGTCCAGGAACCGAACCCGAAAGCTTCCTGATGAGGAAAGCCGGCGATGTTCCACGCAGGATTGTCTATTCCCTGTGCCGTCAACTCGCGCGTCACGCCCGGGAGAGCGCCGTAGATTGCCAGCAGAACAAATCCAATAAGCACAACCCAGTTAACGACCCGGTCAACAGCCCATCGCGAACCTACCAGATGTTCGACAAACTTCAGCTTCTCGGATTTTGTGGACTTAACGGCGAAGCGCACAGCAATCCAACCGACAGCAAGCAGGACCAAAACCGCGCCTTGAATCTGCAATCCCCACGGGTGCAGAAATGCGTGTGGAAGGTAGACGTACCATTCAAACTGCTGGAGCGTGGCTTTGATCGCCAGCACCACGGCAGAAGTCAGAGCTATCTGGAATGCCGTAAAGAGAAGGCGACGACGAACCAACCACAGCAGCGCCAGCCAGATGCCGGCGAGCCAAAATACGCGCCCCGCCTGCATAGCAGTTGTCTCCCATTTGCCGGCTTGCACGAGACACACAACCGCAGCAAAAGAAGTTAGAAGCGCAGACTGATACAAAGCCCGCGTTAGTATGCCCTGTAAATCCTTTTCGTAATGCCAGGCAAAGATTGCTGCGACGGCACAAAGAGTCCCGTGTGCGAGGAACGCCGCCTGCCAGGGGAACTGGATGCCGAAACTCTGTGCGAAGGCTTGAGCAAGCGCCGCCAGCAAGAGAGACGATCCAATCCAACTGAAGACAACGCGTCTAGTACGAAAGGCAATCCAAAACGCGCCAACCGCGTAGAGCGCATAGACAAGCCAGAGTGCATGAGTTGAGGACGAAAACCACAGGCCGTATTCCGTAACCAGGGCGAGACTAACTAGGGCCACTACACAAGACGATATCACGTAAGACTCGCTCTCGGTTTTGCTTCTCTTTCGGGCAAGCCAATCAGAGGCTATTAGAAACATCACAAACAGCGGAGCGAG
>JBOGOU010000075.1:0-1114 GCA_050748205.1 Pyrinomonadaceae bacterium
GGCAAAGCGCACCGAGGGCCGAGCCCAAACTTAGTAAAGCCTGCTTATGGCGGGGCAGAGCCCGCGCCTCACATCCGGCGGCAAAGCCGAGACGGCTGCAACTCGTCACTTTTGAGGCAAGGCCTCCGACTCAACCCGAAGAGCACGTTGGTGGGATTTTCAGACTTCAATCTCTCTGGTCTACTTGGTGGGTCGCACCGACGCAACCCGAATACGTGCGGGCGTTGTCATTTCCGGCTTTCGGGTTTCTTTCGTGGCCCGACGACAATCAGAACACAAGCCAATGATCCGCAGAAGATGTTGTTGCACTTCAAATTTGTGTTTTGCGGCCATGGCGTCCTGAATCGCCTCCAGCTCAGCCGAAAAGAACTCGATGATCTTGCCACAGTTTGAGCAGATCATGTGGTCGTGGTGCTCGTGTTTGTAGTTGTGTTCGTAGTGGGTGCGGTTATCCCCGAAGCGAACCTCGCGAGCCAGGCCGGCTTCAGACAGTAATTTCAGCGTGCGATAAACCGTGGTTTGACCAACACTGGGATCTTCTCTTTGCACCAATCGGTAAAGATCTTCGCTTGACAGGTGTTCCTCCGTGCGCAGGAAAACATCAAGAATCAGATCGCGCTGGGCAGTGCGTTTAAGACCTTTTTTCTGGATGTGCTGCAGGAATACTTCCTGTTCTTCAGACATAACCTCGTCAGTGCTCGACGTTTTCACTAGGTTTTCCCCTACCGGCATTTGGAATCTTACCACTCCACGGATCACTAAGGAAGATTGCTGAGTGGTGGCCGGCGGGTCAGTTCCAGAAGACAGTGAGGCCTCGAGGATCTTCAAGCTATGGACCGTTGTGAGCTCAATGTTTGGCGTGCTATCTTGCGGGCGTGCCGGGGTGGCGGAATGGCAGACGCTACGGACTTAAAATCCGTTGACCGTAAGGTCGTGTGGGTTCGACTCCCACCCTCGGCACCAATCACATCAACAACTTACAACTAACTGCTCACTTGCTTCTCGATTCACGCAACGGAGTAAACTCCGTTGCGCTACTGTTTGGGCTAAGATTGCTGAGTAAAATAGTCAATCGCCTTCGTTGCGGCTAGCCCCATCAAGTCGGGGCACGACT
>JBOGOU010000076.1:0-11425 GCA_050748205.1 Pyrinomonadaceae bacterium
GGACAGACACTGACGAGTGGTGGCGAATCGTTGACCCGACGCTACCGCGTTTCGGTACTGACCTCATTCCAGTGGATAACTTTTAGATCGAAGCACATGCATAAAGAGACCACTCAACTGAATAGCCAATCAATGCACCCTCTGATTGAGCTGACCACGATGCGAGTCCGCGAGTTTCTGCGTGAACGAGAGGCTGTGTTCTGGGTTTTCGTCTTTCCGGTGTTAATGACCTTCGCACTCGGCATAGCTTTTCGAAACACAACACCCGACAAAATATTTGTGGCTATTGAGGCTGATGCGACAAACCCGGCTGTAAGCGAGCTCGCAAATGTTCTCGCGCGCTCTCCTGAAATCAGCTCATCCGTTTTAGCTCCTGACGAAGCGGCTAGAGCATTGCGAAGCGGGAAGGTGGCAATAGTTGTAAAGCCGAACGACGGCGCTTACTCCTTACGTTTTGATCCGACTCGGCCGGAGAGCCGTACTGCCAGACTCATAGTGGATGACGTTTTGCAGCGTGCAAGAGGAAGAACCGATGTCTTCACGGTCGGAGAAGAAAGAATCATTGAACCCGGTGCCCGATATGTAGATTTCCTGGTTCCGGGTTTGATTGGCATGAACCTGATGGGAAGCGGCTTGTGGGGACTGGGATTTACCATTGTGATCGCCCGCTCGCGCAAACTCCTTAAGCGTTTTGCTGCGACACCCATGCGACGTTCGCATTATCTGCTTTCGTTCATGCTTTCGCGCCTCGTGTTTCTACTCCTTGAAGTCGCGGCCGTTGTCGTCTTTGCCTGGCTCGTCTTTGGTTTCGCGGTGCGGGGTTCGTGGCTGAACTTTTCATTAATCGTCTTACTTGGAGGCTTTACTTTTTCAGGAATCGGCCTGCTTGTAGCTGCTCGACCAACGACGATTGAAGGAGTTTCGGGGTTGATGAACTTCATTATGCTTCCAATGTGGTTGCTTTCGGGGACATTCTTCTCGTCTGAGAGGTTT
Organism: Pyrinomonadaceae bacterium; assembly: GCA_050748205.1. GTDB lineage: Bacteria > Acidobacteriota > Blastocatellia > Pyrinomonadales > Pyrinomonadaceae > PSRF01. Next base: position 994 of record JBOGOU010000076.1, read on the forward strand.
CCGCAAGTCTTTCAACCGTTCATCAAGGCGTTGCCACTCACGGCACTCAACACGCTCCTGCGAGCTGTGATGAACGAAGGGGCACCGCTCTGGGCTAACTGGATCCACGCAGCGATATTGCTGGCGTGGCTGCTTATCAGCTTTGTTGTTGCGCTGAAGATTTTTAGATGGCAGTAAAGGATCCACAGATTAGGAGCCAGGAGGCAGGAGGCAGGAGCAGGAAGCAGGAAGCAGGAAGCAGGAAGAAGCAGGAGGCCAGCAGGAAAAGGATCGTTTTTCTGCTCCTGTCTTTCTTTTGTCTGTGTAATCTGCGGATACTGACAACTTTTCACTCGGTGGCTCATTCGTTCCTCAGCGCCACCAGCGGATCCACCTTCGTCGCGCGCCGAGCGGGAATGTAGCAGGAGAGTAAGGCAACTGCGAGTGCGCCGATTGAGACGACAGCTAACGTGAATGCATCTGCCGATGTTTCTGGGCCTAAACCAAACAGCAGCGACGACATCACCTTTGTAAGCACGAATGCAACTGCGACACCGATTACTATGCCAATCCCCGCGAGCTTCATTCCGTCGCTCACTATCAGCAGTAGAACGTTACGGCGCTCGGCGCCGAGTGCCATCCGAATGCCGATCTCGCTCGTACGCTCCACCACGAGATACGACAGCATGCCGTAAATACCAGTTGCCGCAATGAGCAATGCCAGCAGACTAACTGTGCCGGAAAACCACGCGCCCATCCGCGCCGGTTCCAACCCGCGCCTTACGTTTTCTTCCAGCGGCTCCACCGTGACGAAAACGTCTTTGTCGATGGAACGCGCCACTTCTCGGACAGCGCTCACGCTCGCAGATGCATTCTCATTTGTTCGCAGGACAAAACTGTGACCAGTTAACTTGCTCGACAAGACGGATTGCGCAGGTGTGTAGAAGAAAGGGCCGTCAAGTTTACCAATCTGCCTGCTACTTATGTCGGCGACGACACCAATAATCTCGTGCGATCGGCCAGAGCTATCTTTGAAGCGCTTGGCTATCGGACCCGTCGGACCTATCGGCTTGGGGCCGGGCCAGAAACGATTGGCCATCGCCTCGCTAATAACTGCGGGCGATTGTCCGCTACGAGCATCCTCGTCAGTAAAATAGCGACCGCGCCGGAGCGGTATCCCAAGGGTTTGAAAGTATTCAGCAGAAACCTCGTTGGCGCTTACGCTGAGCGCCGATCCACCACCCTCGATGTCGATGGTCTCATCCCGCCCGCCGGCGAAGGGCACCGTTTGCGCAAGACTCACTGATTTGATTCCCGGCAGAGCTTTCAATCGTTCGGAGAGTTGCGCATGGAATGTTGCCGCACGCGCTTCGTCGTAACCCTGTGTCGTCAGATCCATCGATACGACCACCAGATTCTTCTGATCAAAGCCGAGGTCGGTTGATTGGGCCTGTTGTAGGCCGCGGACCAAAAGCCCTGCCCCGATCAGCAACACTAACGAAACCGCGACCTGGCCAATCACCAGCAGATTACGGAGGTGCAGCCGCGATAAGCGAGGTCTGCTTCTCGGCGATCTAAACGGGCTCAGCGCTGCCGTTAGGTTTGGCTTGGTAGACTGAATTGCTGGCGCCAGCCCGAATGCAACGCCAGTAATCAGAGAAATCAAAAACATGTAAGCGAAGACTGTTGCATTGGGTGTGAAGTCGACATCGAGACCGGCCTCAGGAATCACCGACAACAACATCGGGGGCAAAACCATTGCGAGAACTAACCCGGCGATGCCACCTAGGATAGCTAGCAGTATGCTTTCCGTCAGCAGGAGCCTGATCAATCGCCAGCGGCTCGCTCCGAGCGCGAGTCGCACGGCAATCTCTTTTCGTCGCGCTGCCGCACGCGCGAGCATGAGATTCGACACGTTGGCACAAGCAATGAGCAGGACCAGACCAACCGCTGCCATCACGAGGATCGCGATGGGTATTCCTTCGCTGCGAACCTCAGGAAAGTTGAGATACGACCCGGGCATAACATTGACAATCGACTTTCGTCCGGGATACTCCTGGTCCATCTGGGTAGCAACCAATTGCATCTCGGCCTGCAGCTGTTGTAAGGAGACGTTATCTTTCAAACGTCCAACCACATTTAGCCAACTACAGTTTGGGAGCTCCAGAAACTTGCTCTCGGGCATTAGCGCGGGCTGCATCGTTACCGGAATCCAGACATCGGGAACAGTCATCTCGGCGCCCTGAAAATCCTTCGCCGCCACTCCAAGCACAGTGAAGTGCTGGCGATTCAGTGTGATCGAAGTGCCGATTACGCTCGCATCAGATCCAAATCTTCGCTGCCAGAAACCGTAACTAAGAACGGCCACGGGACTCGGAAGAGGCGCCTGGCGATATCTGTCGGAATTCGTTGTCGAAAAAAGTTCGGCCGAGAGCGCTTCCACCTCCCAGAAGCGAAAAGTAATTGTCGGTAACCATTAACCCGTTGATTCTTTCAACGTTGTGCCGCCCAGATACAGTTTTAGATCAGCGGAGGCCGCGAGATCGGAAATGCCCGCGGCTCTATCTCGATAGTTCAAGTATTCGGGATAAGAAAGCAGCGCGACGTTGCCTTCAACCTGACGAGAGTACTCGCCCTCTAAAATTTGGTAGACGTTTACCACGCGGTCCGGGTTCTTCACCGGCAACGGACGGAAGGCAACTGAATACAGTAGCGTGAAGATGCTGGTGTTTATGCCGATGCCCAGAGCGAGCGTCAATAGGGCAGCCGCAGCGAAATTGCGATGCTTAAGCAAAGCTCGCAATGCATAGCGCAGGTCTTGAAAGGTGCTTCTGAGCATATATCGCTGGTCCTTTTTTGTGTCGAAAACCGTGGAAGGACCTTCTATATACTAAAGAGCCCTCCCAAAAGTTCGCGGTTCTTGATGTCGACGCGGATTGCTATTTGTGCGAGGAGCTTGCCCTAAAAGTCTGGAATGCGCCCTCCCTCACGGTTGGGCTACTGCCCGACGAAGCAGCCGAGTCTTAGGCGACGTTCTTCCTGGAGGCGGATTTGTTTTTGAATTGCAGCGGGTTAATCGCCGGCGCACCGTCAACCGTCACTTTGTGATCGCGTGAAAACCCTCTACACTTCAGCTATTCAAGTGGATGAAGGCCTTTCTGTTTGTCGTAACTGTTAAGTGGCGATCAGTAATCTGTGTTGCGGTTTGGTGGAGGGCTGTTGGCGGAGGCACACCTGAGGTAAGTTGATGTTGTGACTCGATTGAAAGGCGTCAAGTGATGAAAACGAATGCACTCCGGGTAATGTTAGTGTTAGCGAGTGTCGCGATTACTTCCTCCTCTTTAAGTTCAGCACTCACCTTTGCACGTGGGCAGAAGGCGGGCGCTCGAAACCCGCTGAGCGGCACATCCTGGCAATTAGTTAGGTTTCAGGGACCCGACGAAAGGACCTTTGCACCGGATGACAAATCAAAATACACGATTAGCTTTGGCAGTAATGGCCGGGTAGTAGTGCGTGTCGATTGCAGTCGGGGCAGCAGCACCTGGAGAGCGACCCCAACCGGTCAGCTACAGTTTGGATCCTGGTCGAGGACGAGCGCGAAGTGTGGTCCTGGATCGCTTCACGACCAGATCGTGACGGAGGGTGCGGCTGTGAGGAACTTCGCCATCAAAGATGGGCACCTGTTCTTATCTGGAATGGCAGCCGGCGGCTACTACGAACTGGAGCCGGTCTCCGGAGGGAAACGCTAATCATAGCAACAAGCTTTTGCTGCCCTTCGTAGTGATGAAGTGCTTTCATTGGAGCGCGCTGAAATTGGGAGTAGTAATGAGAGTTGCATCGTGGCGAATGTGGATATTGGCCGTATGTATGCTCGTGTGCTTGTTATCGCTGCTGGTCTTCGCACAGCAGAGTCCCGTCGTGGTGCAGCCGGGCGCGCCGGGGCAGCCCACTCGGACGCTGCCGTCATCGACGAGGGCCACGTTGCCGCCGCCTTCGCCGGCAGATGTGCAGTTCATGCAGCACATGATCGTGCATCATGCCCAGGCGGTGGAGATGACGGCGCTCATCGAATCGCATACGGAGAACAAGGAGCTCCGAACGCTGGGTGAAAGAATCAGCAGGTCGCAATCAGATGAAATACGGTTTATGAAGCGGTGGCTCGAGGCTAGGGGTAAGCCAACTTCGATGTCGATGCCGGAAATGTATGGAATGGACATGTCGAGCCATCAGACGGCGGGCCAGCAGACGTCGAGTCATCATACGCTCATGCCCGGGATGCTTACTGCAAAGCAGATGGAAGCGTTGCGAAAAGCGGAGGGCAAAGAGTTTGACCGTCTGTTTTTGTCTGGGATGATTCAGCACCACGATGGCGCGTTGATTATGGTGAAGGATTTGTTTGATACTCCCGGCGCGGGTGAAGATGCTGAACTGTTCAATTTCGCGACCGATGTCGATAGCGGGCAGAGGGCTGAGATCAGGGTGATGGAGAAGCTGTTGGTTGAAAAGCTTAGATGATTTGCCATTTGTCATTTCAAATTTGTCATTTGTCATTCGGGCTGGCGTGTGTTCGTGTGAAGTCATGGATCGATTCTTACGTACAACCCAAACGATCCACGAAATCACACGAACTCACACTAAAATATTCACTGACGGCCCTTCGGGCCTGACACTAATACCGTTAAAGGATGAACCGATGAATCGAGTACACGAGATCATTTTCCGTTTATCAGTAACTTTCGTTGTCTTATGCTCTTGTTTTGCCGTCGCGACGCAGGCGCAAACGGCCCAAACACCATCGCCCTCGCCGTCACAGGACGCCACGAAGACGCCAGACACAAAACCCACGCCGGAAAATCCGTTTGCTCCGGAAAAGGCGGATCCGCTACCACCGGGAATGACCGGTTCAGATGCAGACGACCCGCGCGCCAAGCTGACTCCGGGATTTTACGACGCGGGCGAAGCAGCGATGGGCATCAAGCATGTCTTGCTGGTCAAGAAGCCTGACGCCTTCCAACTCGGCTCTGACAATCCTGATGATCCGAAAGTGCAGAAGACCCTGGGCCTACTCAACGTCAATACATCGAAGCTTGCAAAGTCAGCACAGTTGCCTACCGCACAACTCGCATTTGCAAACTCTGACCTGGCATTCCAGGGCAACCGCCTGTTTATGGGAAATTTTTATGGCGTGAATATCTACGACATCTCGACTCCGGCCCACACCCGCTTGTTGACGTCGATGATTTGTCCGGGGGGGCAGAACGATGTGTCGGTTTACCAGAACCTGATGTTCATGTCCGTGGAAATGCCGAACGGCCGGCTGGATTGTGGTACACAAGGTTTTCCACCAGCACCTCCTCCGCCCGCCGGACAAGAGAAGAACCCGCCGCCTCCGCCAGCGCAAAAAGATCGTTTCCGGGGCGTGAGAATCTTTGATATCACCGACATCAGAAAGCCGAAGCAGGTGGCGGCAGTGCAAACTTGCCGCGGCTCTCACACGCACACGCTGGTCGTCGATCCAAATGACAAGAACAACGTCTACATCTACGTCTCGGGAACCTCTTTCGTCCGCCAAGGCGAAGAGTTGGCCGGGTGCTCAGGTGAGAAGCCGGATAAGGATCCGAACACGGCGCTATTTCGCATTGAGGTAATTAAGGTACCGCTGGCGAAGCCGCAGGATGCAGCAGTCGTCTCCAGTCCGCGGCTGTTTATGGATCCGCGGACCGGCGTCATCAACGCGCTGAGCAGCGGCGGCACGCATGGCAAAGAGCCGGAACCGAAAGCTAGCGATCAATGCCACGACATTACCGTCTACTCTCAGCTTGGGCTCGCCGCCGGCGCATGCTCCGGAAATGGAATCCTGCTGGACATCAAAGATCCCGCGAATCCAAAGCGCATCGACGCGGTCAACGATCCAAATTACGCGTACTGGCACTCAGCTTCGTTTTCGAATGATGGGAAGAAAGTCGTGTTTACCGATGAATGGGGTGGCGGACTCGGTGCGCGCTGCCGCGCGACCGATCCCAATAAGTGGGGCGCTGATGCGATCTTCCACTTGCAGGATAACAAGCTGAAATTCGCGAGTTACTACAAGTTGCCCGCGGCGCAAGGCGATAGCGAGAACTGTGTAGCGCACAACGGATCACTCATTCCAATCCCGGGCCGCGACATCGCTGTGCAAGCCTGGTATCAGGGCGGCATCTCGCTGATGGACTTTACCGACGCAGAACATCCAATTGAGATTGGCTATTTTGATCGAGGGCCGATCGACCCGAAGATGCTCGTGCTCGGTGGCCCCTGGTCTTCGTACTGGTACAACGGCCATATCTACGCTTCAGAAATCGCCCGCGGCTTGGACATCTTTGAGTTGACGCCGACGAAGTTCCTTACGCAGAACGAGATCGACGCCGCCAAAACTGTTCAAGTCAGTGAGTTGAATGTACAGAACCAGCAAAGAATCGAGTGGCCGCGAAAGTTGGTCGTCGCAAAGGCCTACCTCGATCAATTGGAGCGGTCGCAAGGTTTGGCGGCAGATCAAATCGCATCGTTGCGGCAAGCGATTCAAAGCGCCGAGAGCTCGCGTCTGAATCCAGGGGCGCTGGCAAAACTCAAAGGCCTCGCGGCGTCGGTGGAAAAGAGCGCCGGGGAGACCAAGAGTTCGGCTGACTCAAGTCGATTGCGGATGCTGGCGGAAATCCTGCGGCAACCCGCGCTGTAATCAGAGGTCGGAGGGCGAAGATAGCAGATCGCTTCGTGTATGTTTGTGTGAATCAAGCCGTGACAAATCGAAGGGTGCAGCCATGATCGAGCCGGCTCGCGCAAAGACAATGTGGCCGCTTGGCGCATATCGAGGGTTGGTGCCGCCCTCTAATACAACACGTCGCTCCCTGGTTGCGAGGGACAGACACTTGCACGCCGATGTTCAGGATCTGATTTAGCTGAAGCGATTCTTTATGAGAGAGATGCTCCCGCAGGGTCTTGCCGTCGATCAACTCGGTCGCAATATAGTTTTTGCCGTCTACCTCCCCGATCTCATAAACGGTCAGAATGTTCGGATGATTGAGCGCGGAAGCTGCCTTGGCTTCCTGGATAAAACGATTCAGCTTGTCGGCGTCCTTGCTGAATTCCGGTTCAGAAACTTGATCGCGACTTTGCGGTCGAGTTTTGTGTCCTGCGCCAAATAGACTTCACCCATTCCGCACGCGCCGATTTTGGAGACGATGCGGTAATGCGACAGAGTGGTGTTGGCTTCGAGTTCTTTATTCATCTGATTCAATCTGTTTTCGCCAACGCGATGCGACGCACTAAATCAGCAAAACGCGGGTCGTCGCGTAGATCATCGAATACAGGATTGACTGAAAATAGCGGAGGACGCGGGGTGCGCTCGGTAACGTCTTTTTCCAGCCAGACAAAGGCTTTATCTTTTTCGCCCAGCGCGGCAAAGACCACCGCCAGACCGGCACTCGGAACATAGCGACGCGCCGATTCCGATTCTAATTCGACAAGCATTTTGCCGGCTTCGCCACGTTGCCCCGACTTTGCCAATGAACGAGCGAGTAACGCCTTCACCCACGGATCATCATTTAAGGCCAGAGCCTTTCGAAACTCGGCTATAGCTTCTCGGTACTGCCCATTAGCATGGTAGGCGGTCCCCAAAGCAAAGCGAGCAGCATAAAAATTCGGATCAAGATTGAGCGTACGATTAAATTGCGCGATCGCCTCATTCAAACGCCGTGCCCTGGTTAGGTTCGCGCCTACATCCGCACTGATTATTGGTGAAAGCGGATCCAGTTCTTCCGCGCGTCTGCCTTCCGCAAGGGCTTCATCAAACCGTCCCATGGCCATCAAGCAATGGTTGGCGAGTTGTTGATGCGCGGGTGGATAGTTTGGGTTGAGTTCGATGGCGCGGCGAAATTCCCTTTCGGCGGCCTGTTGATTCCACGAAAAAATGGAAAGATAAAGTCCGAGGGCGACGTGTGCTTCCGCCAACGAATCGTCTATCTCAATTGCCCGAACAGCAGCCGCCTTTGCTTTCGGCATACATTCCTGAGGTAACGCGACGCTGTAGTTAGGAAAGAGTACGTAGCTTTCAGCCAGGCCCGAATAAGCAAGAGCGTAGTTCGGGTCTTTTTCGATCGCCTGCTTATAAAAATCAACCGATTGCTTGAGCGATTCGCCTGTTCGTTTATTCCATTGAAAACGCCCTTTCAGATAAAGCTGATAGGCTTCAGCGTTAGCGGTGTAAGTCTTTTCGACTTTCGCCACCTCCGGGCCTGAAAGTTTCGTTTTGAGTTTGTTTGAAACGTCACGGGCAATCTCGCTTTGCAATGTGACAAGGTCGGTTTGTTTGCGATTATATTGCTGACTCCACACAACCTTATTTAATGCGACCTCAATCAACTCGACAAAGAGTGATAAATCCTGTCCCCTCTGCGTAACTCGGCCGTTCAAAATCGCCTGAACATTAAGATCCTTAGCGATAGTCTGCGGATTTGTTTCCTTGCCTTTGTAGCGAAACACCGAGGACCGGGGTTTGACATTCAGATTTGGCAGTTGCGATAGGCTGCTGATGAGGGTTTCAGTCATCCCGTCCGAGAGATATTCGACATCCGGATTACCGCTTTCATTGACGAACGGCATCACGGCGATTGATTCAATCGGCGCGGCGGAATTCTTGCCGCGCTGCCAGTAGAGGTAGGCGGTAATCAGCGCGACGGCGATTACTGCCGCCATAGCTACGATCGCTTTTCGTCGCTTCGGTTTGCTTAGCTCGCTTGTGTTATCCGTAGCCTGCTGGGAAGGAAGCGCCGTCGTCGGTCCCGTGGGCCGCCTCATATCTGCGTCTGTCGAGTGCTGGGGCAGGACGCTTGTTTCCACTTCACGCGCCACCGACGCAGAGTCAAAGCGAACGGTACCAGCATCCGTGCCGACTGAACCTGAGTCGCTGACCAGCGGCGTGCCGTCGGCGCGACAGAACACGAGCGTGTCGTCGTTCTCAACTCGTTTACATGCCGGGCAGCGTTTCATCTACGTAGTTCTCACGGCTTCCGTCCCCTGCGACGCACGCGTCGCAAGCGATCTTTGTCGGCGGCAACTTCCACCAGCAGGATCTTCAAAGCAACTGTGCGATTGAGTTCAGCCGTGTCCTGCGCCAGATACACATCGCCCATCCCGCCCGCGCCTATTTGGGCGAATTTCGTAGCGACCAGGATTTTTGCCGGAAGGAATGGTCACTTTTGCGGGACGGCGAACGGTGCCATGGAGAATGGTAGCTGCAGTCGAATAAAGCGCGTCATTCTAGACTTATTAATCCGTGCGCGCTAGGGAAACAGGTTTCTTGAAACCCCAACCCGGAATCTCAAGGGCCGAAGAGAAAGAATAACGTCGGAGATCGTGGGGCTCATTGAGGTCAACACGGGCGCCTCTTAGTCATTACTGTTATGGGTAGAATCCTGAAGTTATTGGCGTCCCAAAGCATTCCGAGTTGGAACCAAATTATCTCCTGGCTGAAGGAAATGGAAACTTTACGGCAAATGGCGGCTTGATGTTTGGCAGCCGCGTTATGGACGGTCCGTTGTTTAGGGTATTTCAATCCCATACTTGATTGGAACTGGCCGATTTAGTTCCGGTTCCTTTCCGGTTTTTCACTGGTTTTGCTGACAAGTTTGGACAAAAAAGTTTGCGCGCGTGAGTAATGCGCAAAGGTTGCACATTATTCGAGGGCACCCGTTTTTGGGCGAACTGCTGCGCGGGGCAAGACCTTGGGAGAACGGTCAACCATCCAGAGGGCTGCGAACACCCTTACCGCCGCGATTCACCACATGCGTGTAAATCATTGTCGTGCTCACATCTTTGTGTCCGAGAAGTTCCTGAACAGTGCGAATGTCATGGCCGTCCTCCAGCAAGTGCGTGGCAAAACTGTGCCGAAGAGTGTGACAGCTTGTCGGCTTGTTGATGCCTGCAGACCGCAATGCGTCCTTAACGGCTTTCTGCAAGATCCAGGCGCCGACGTGGTGTCGGCGGATGGCCTTCGAGATTGGATCGCGGCTGCGTGTGGCCGCTGGAAAGACATATTGCCAGGCCCATTCCCGATCCGCACCAGGATATTTTCGCCCTAGCGCAAACGGAAGATTGACTTGCCCGAATCCATCTCTCAAATCTCTCAAATGTAGACCTTTGACAGAGGCCAAGTGACATTTCAAGGGCTCTGCCAGAATAGCTGGCAACATCGTCACTCGGTCTTTGTTTCCCTTAGCCTCGCGCACAAGATATTTGCTTACAGCCAAAATCCAGATCCTTCACCCTCAAGCGCAAACATTCTCCCAAGCACAGCCCGGCACCGTAGAGCAAACTTGCTTGAAGCCAATTCTGTTGCTCAAGTTGCGAGAGCAGGCATTTGACCTCTGATCTTGTTAATACCACCGGCAGTCGGGTTGGCTTTCTGGCCCGTTCGACA
>JBOGOU010000077.1:0-3714 GCA_050748205.1 Pyrinomonadaceae bacterium
CTCCCATCTAACTCCTGAGTAACCACGCTTTTGGAGTGCGGTGGCAAGCGCAGCGCGACACCGCTTTGGATAGGTCGAATAGCTCTTACTTCCCAAGGAAACTGCGGTCTCGATCCGATCCAAAGCGCCGTCGCCGCTTCGCTCTGCCGGCGCACTCCAAAAACGAGCTATTCCGCGCCCGAGCTGTGATTTTGCTTCGCGTTTGCCGAAGGCAGCTGAACGTCGCGCAACTGAGCAACGATGTCTCGCAATCGCATGGCCAGTTCTTCGATTGTTTCGGCCCGCTTTCGGGCCTTGTCGTTCAGATCTTCTCGTAGTAACAACTGGGCCTGGCCGAGTACACCTGTCAGTGGGTTGTTAATCTCGTGACGAACCCGAGTAATCAATTCCGCGATTGCTTCTAATCTCGCTGCGTAATCAGCAACGAGAGCGCGCAATTGCTCCTCTGAACTAATCACAGCAGTCTGAGTCTCACGCTCGTTCATCGACACCCCCACGTAGCCGGTTTTAGTTATCAAAATGTGGGAGGCCAATTAGATGAGGATCGCAGTCTGGGAGCTGCGACAGATGCACTCATTGTGCCCCGATCCGGCTGAATCGACAAGAACTATTTCGTGAATCGCAATTTGTTAAGCGTAAACTCTAACGATTCACCACTGAGATTGTTTGATGAAACCTAGGACAAGTTGTTAGAAAGCCTTTGTTTTGATCTGTGTCATCCGCGTTAATCTGCGGCCATTCTTTTTTTTCACAGTTTCGGCAGTTGGGGGATTAGTTCAGATCCGGCGTAACGACGGCGTTCTTTAGGTTGGACCTGAAATATCCACCCACTTCCGTGGGTGGGATTTGAACGGCCATTACCCACGATCCTCAGCGGTTGACAAGAAAAACGTCAGCACGTAAATTGAATTTCCCTTGTTGGGAGGTCGTCTAACGGTAAGACTGCGGACTCTGAATCCGCCTATCGGGGTTCGAATCCCTGCCTCCCAGCCAAATTCAATGAGTTACGGTCACAAGTTTGTGTCACTTGAACCATTAATTTGCCGCCTTGGCAACTTATTAGTTCCAATAGCCTGCGGCAACTTATTGGTTCCAATTTCGAAAATAGTATAAGGAGGTGTTCTGAACTACGCGTCGAACGCGGAAATCGTTAACCGCTCTTTATTAAGCTGAGTTCTCGTCTTACTTCGCGAAGGACGGCGCCTGCCTCTGAAACAACTACACCAAGAGGACCGTTCAGCGCTTCCTTGACTCGCTTCAGGGAAGGATACTCACCGTTTGAGTGAAGACGTAAAGCAATAGACCGGATTGTCGCCACCGCCTCTTTCTTTTTTTCCAGGGATTGGCTCTTTTTGAATCCGGCGTAGCGTTCGGCGATAGCTCGAATTACATCCGGGAATCGCGAACGAAGATGACAGGAATCATAACCCACGCGCATTGCGGCTGCTCGTAAGCACGACGGTGGTTCCTCGTGGAGGATGGCTTCCAATCTATGACGAATAGCCTCGAACTGCATTTTGCGATATTGCGCATGTCGCCGCACGATCGCGCGACATAGATTCGGGTAATGTTCTCTTAGGTAAGTGTTTGCTTTGTACCCGAGACGTTCAGTAACTTTGTCCAAAGTTGGTGGTGGCTGTTCGAGCAGGATTGCCTCTAGCTTTCCTCCGACACGGTCCCTGTGCGTCACACGATAGGTGGCACGGCGATCCAAGATCGCTCGACATAGTTCGGGAAACTCCCTGTGGAAAACATGTCTCGCCGTGAATCTCGAACTGAACCCCAGGCTTCTGCCGATGTGCTGTAGGGATGGTGGTATGGGCTCTATTAGTGCTTGTTGAAGCGCACCCTCGATCGTCTTGTCTTCCGGGTAGGTTGTGTCAGACGAAAAGTTTTGATGCAGACCGCCAAAATGAATCTGGTGCCGCGCAGTGAGCATTCTGCAGAGTTCCGAGTACTTCCAATACAGAAAATCCGACTTGTATCCGAGATAGTCCGCAACATCGCGAACGGCAGGTGGAGGGTCCTTTTTGAGCGCTGCCAAAAGCGCGCGTCTCACTGCGCCCGTTGTATGACGGTGAAATCCCGGCGTAAAGAGAATTTGCCGCCGCGACTTACCAGTTAGATCAAAATTCGGAGAGACTTTCTGTTTCGTGAGAATGCCGACTAACGATGCGCCAGTAGCATGGCAGACCTTTAAAATTAGATCGTTTTGGGGAACCGCTCGGTCATAGCACCATGAATACACTGTCATCTTATTAACGTTCACGAGGCGCGCAAAGGCGCTGACGTTACCGTCACTAATTCTGTTTATACAGGCCGGTACGAATTCCGTAACTCTCTCCTGCGGTGGATCTGATGTCATCGTTGGGGCCGCTGCAATCAGCTCTCCCATCTGATTCGCCATCCACAACTTATAATTCAATTCGTCGGGGCTAATAGCTCCTGGCGCTTCACGTTCTGGACGGCCCAACCATTTTTCGCATCGGCAGCAGTGGCCTGGGCGTGACTTGTTGGAGAGTGGACGAAGTTGCCGGTAGCAATGTGGGCATCGATCCTCAAGCGTCCTCTTGTGAATCGGGCATATCTCAACTGTACTCAGCGACCAAAGGAGATAATCATAGACTACACCATCCAATTTTCGTTGCTCTTCATAGCAAAGGGGACACCAAGCGCGAAGGGATCGGCAGAGAGACTTTTCCGACAGGACATTCCGCCACCTTAGCATTGTGAGGTAACGCAGTCCCGGTTGGAGCGTGAGTCGTTCTAGCACGTTAACCCAGTCCTTGGCCGTGCTTCCCAGCCCATTGAGCGCCCGCGTTACCGGAGAAAACGAGGTCCAGACACTGTATTTTTTCGTGTTTAATCCGAGATAAGGTTTGTTCGACGCTGGAGCTAGGTGATTAGCAAAAAGTGAACCAACGGACGTGCAATGTTCAGCTGCCAAACGAGCGATGTAACCGGTGCAGCTTTCAGAGCGGGCCGTCCCGATGCCAATAGGTTTCAGGTGATAGAGGCGGCTTCGAGGCGATACTTTGGGACGGGTGAGATCCCACGAGTCGTAGACACAAAACTTCGCTGCCGAAGTGAAACTCATTAAGCCCCAATTTGTAGATCAAGGAATGGGAGACTCTTATCGCTAGCGCCGTCGCGAAAGACCGCCGGCTTCGTGACCAGCGCTGCGACGCGTCGACGCGACGGATAAATTCCGCTCGCACGCAGCTTCCTCCTAACACGTCTAAGGTCCTTCTCGTGTTGGCTCCGTAACTTCTCGTAGTAAGCCTGTTGATGTTTCGCGTGTCTGGCCGAGATCGCTCTGCACAAACTTGGGAAATGTTTGTAGAGAAACCTTGAATCAGTATTAAGCTTTCTGGCGACTTCTTTCATCGGAAGTGGCGGGTGATCTTTGACGAGTGTTCGCAGCGCCTGCTCTATCGTCGGCCGGTCAAATGGCCTCGGACGGCGTCGAGTTGTTGTAACCCCTGAGAAAGAAAACCTTGCCGGTAGCAATTCAAGTTCGTTCTGCGTAACAAACTCCGTATAAAGAAAATCGACTAACGACACACCGACTCGGTCGCAGATTCGTAAGAGATCACCCACGGGAATCTTTGCTTTTCCATGCTGCCAACCCCAGACAGTGTTTTTTCTTTTCCCGATGAGACAAGCAAATCTATTCATGATCCCTTCGGTGACCTGATCAATGCAGAGGGAAAG
>JBOGOU010000078.1:0-24967 GCA_050748205.1 Pyrinomonadaceae bacterium
GCGCGGACAGGCCCGTGCCGCGCGCTGGTAGCTGACCCGTCAGCGTTATTGGTTCAGCAAAGCAAAAACGTGCTTTCGCCTGAATGGCTCATTCTACCTTGCGTCACTACCGATCAAATCTCACCCAGCTTGTCATAGCGTTGACATCACGCAGGGCGCGATAGCATCCTGACGCAATGACCCAACCAAGAACACTCTATCCTGGGATTGAACCCTTTGAGACGGGGCGATTGAAGGTGTCGCCCATTCACGAGCTCTACTACGAGCAGTGCGGCAATCCAGAAGGGCAGCCGGCCGTTTTTCTTCACGGCGGTCCAGGAGGCGGTCTCGTGCCTGACTATCGCCGCTTCTTTGATCCACAAACATACCGTGTGGTGCTCTTCGATCAACGCGGCGCTGGCCAAAGCACTCCACACGCTAACCTCGAAGAGAATACGACCTGGAACCTGGTCGCGGACATCGAACGCCTGCGCGAACATCTAGGGATTGACCGCTGGCTGGTGTTTGGCGGTTCCTGGGGCAGCACGCTCGCTCTTGCCTATGCTCAGACACACCCTGAACGTGTCAAGTCCCTGGTGCTGCGTGGGATTTTTCTATGCCGTCCAAAAGAGATCCGCTGGTTCTACCAGGAAGGCGAGGGAGCGAGCGCGATTTTTCCCGACGTGTGGGAAGAATACATTCGCATAATCCCGGAAGCTGAGCGTGGCGACATGCTAAGCGCATATCACCGCCGCTTGATGAGCGATGATGAGGATGTACGACTTGAAGCAGCGCGCGCCTGGTCAATTTGGGAGGGAAGCACGTCAAAACTGCTGCCCGATCAAAGTCTGATCGATCATTTTGCCGAACCGCACACTGCCTTGTCCCTGGCGAGAATTGAGTGTCACTACTTCGTTAACAACATTTTCTTCCCAAGCGAGAACTATCTGATCGAAAACATCGACAAGATCAGACATGTGCCCGCCGTCATCGTTCAGGGCCGCTACGATATTGTGTGTCCCATCATGAGCGCCTGGGACCTGCACCGCGCCTGGCCGGAAGCGGAGCTGCAAATCATCCCGGATGCGGGCCATTCAGCCACCGAGCCGGGTATCGTCAGCGGTCTCGTAGCGGCGACCGATCGCTTTAGAAACCAGGTATGATATAAGACCCACTCGCTACCAGGAAAATATTCAAGTCTGAAAATCTCATAGGTTGGGAAGGTGGGCTTGCCCCCGCCCAGGTTGGAATAGCCTTCCGGGTCACAGGGGACTTTCAAGCTTGAGTGATTTCTTGTGAACTGAAGGATCGTCAAAGTTGAGCGGGGGCAAGCCCACCTTCCCAACCTGTGAGACTCTCTGACTTGAATGGTCTCCTGTGACCCTGAAGGCTGTTCCAACCGAGGCGGGGACAGGGTCCACCTTCCTTACCTGTGAGATCCTCTGACTTGAATCTTTTCTTTTGACTTGAATGGCTTTCAGAGTTAGCGGGGCGCGCTGCGCTTTGCCCCTTCCTGACCGCAAATTGCCGTAGGGCTCTTGGGTTTTGCTGATCTTCTGTACCCCTCTTTATTCAAGAGACATTAGCCAGATATCGGCTTCCGCTGAGACAAAAGTAAAGTAGATTGCGCGATTGTCAGGTGAGAGACCGGGGCTGCCTATATCAACATCCTGGTCGGTAACCGTTAATACCGGCTGGTACTTTCTTGTCGTTGTGTCAAACAAATAGATCTTGCCCTGGCTAACAAACAACGGCCGCCGATCGTCGTTAAGCCAGACGGGCCAGTCTCCAAAATCCGTAAACCAGTCGTAGCTTCCAGACTCCTGATCGAAAACCCCTATGCCTGAATGAAGACCGTTAGGCAGGTGTTTGATCCCGGCAAGCTTCTTCCCGTTGGGCGACCAATCCCAGCCTTCGAAGGACAGGCTAGCATCAGTTAGCGCGGGCAGCTTGCTGGGTTCCTGCTCGTTCCAGGGCTTATCAGGTTGAATCACAACGCAGTCGTTCCTGGGCGAGTGAATTGAGTAAGCGATAGCGCGTCCGTCTGGCGACCAGGGTGAATAATGACCACCATTGCTTTGCGTAATTTGTCGTAGACTGCTGCCGTCCCGGTTTATTACCCAAAGCTCATAGTTGCCGGTCCTGCGTGAGGTAAAAGCGATGCGTTTGCCGTCTGGTGACCAGCGCGGCCATCCATCGTTTCTGAAATTGTCGTCGGTAAGATCTCGTAGGTCGGTGCCGTCGGTGCGGATAATGAACACGTGGCGTTGCTGACCCCTTGAACAAGCGGTGAGCCATTCGCCATCGGGAGAGGCATCCGGAAACCACAACTGCAACGAGCCGCGAGTGATCGAGATCGGCTCCCCACTCGTCTTTCCTGTTATCGGATCAAACGCGATCTTTCTAAGGTTTCTTATATCCTCCTGCGCGATGTAAACGAGTCGTCGACCATCGCGCGAAAAGCTGAGTTGAAGAGCTGACGTTGCTGCTCCAATGGTGGTGACCGGCTCCGGCTCTCTCAGTGTTCTCCCCGAGTTCTCATCAATGCCTACGCGCCAGACATTTACACTTCCTCCGCGATTGCTGGAAAAATAAAGATACTTTCCATCGGTCGACCATACCGGATTCAAATCTTGCGTAGACCCATTGGTGATAGGAACCGCTTCACCTCCGTCAGCAGGTATGGTCCAGATATCCTCTCGTTTTCCCGCCCTGGTTGGGCGACTCCAATAGGCAATTCGCGTCTTGTGAGGAGAATAATTTGGCTGCAACACGTCACCTTCGCTGATCATTTTCCGTTGACCTGTCTTCACATCGATCTTCCAGAGCTGACTCTTGGTGGGTCGAGTAGACGGTTGGGGAATCTTTTCTGTGCCGACCAAGATATCTGCACCATCCGGCGACCACGACGGGCTGTAACCAAAGTCTGAGACTTTGATAATCGATTCGCCGGTGGCTCCCATCAAATAGATTCCTCCGCCCTCTCTCTCCGAGCGAAAGGCAATGCGTTCTCCATCAGGTGAAAAAGCAGGCTGGCTGTCGTCCGCTGGAGAATTCTGAGTGAGGTTGATGGGATTCGTCCCTCCGACCCGTTGAATGTAGATATCCCAGTTTCCCGAAGTGCGACTTGCGTACGCCAACGATTTGCCGTCAGGTGATAACGAGGGGAAAAACTCAGTTCCAGGTTGATATGTAAGCTGCGTGAAGTTGGGAGTTCTCGGCGCACCAACATCGTTGGTCACTGGATTGTATCGCTGCAGAACTAAATACCACACACTCGCCAGCACTGCAATCAACCCCACCACCAAAGCAATTGTTGCTGGTCGAGTGGTCCACCATGATCGAGATAGCGAATGAGCCGGTAACTCGGCCCGTTCCTCCCGAGCTATCTGAGTATCACTTCCTGCACGTGCGAACTCGGCAGTTGCCAGGCTTGCGGTAGCAGCGGGAACAATTCGCTGCAGCAGGTCAATGAATCGCCGGTCGGAGCTAAGGACTTCCATCACCGGATCCAACTTGAGCCAGATCAGCCAACCATCGCGCTCCTCATAAGCTCGCTCGAGCCATTGGAACGCCCGATCCTTATCTCCCACGCCTGCATGAATCGCGGCGATGCGGTAGGGCGAAACATATCTTTCCTTGGAAAGATCGTTTAACTGGTCGAGGACTGCCAGCGCTTCGCTCTTTAGTCCCGATACGGCGTAAGTATGACCGAGCAGAGCTAGTGACAGCGCGCTTCGTCCGGAGAGGGAGATTGCTTTTTGAAACTCCGCGATTGCTTCGTCATACATCTGTTTCTGCTCGTAAGCGAGGGCCAGTTCCCAATGCGAGTAGACAAAGTTCTGGTCCATTTCCAGTGTCTTTTGGAACTGGTCAATTGCCTCGTCGTGGCGGCGTGCGAGGTACAACAGAAAACCCACATTTGCACTTACGGGAAGGGAAAGCGGATCAAGTTTCAGCGCCTGCCGGACTTCGGCGATCGCTTCCTCCACGAGCCCAACGGCGGTCAAATAAATAAATCCGTACCAATGATGTGCCGTTGCATAGCCAGGCTTTAGTTCGAAGCACCGTTTGAATTCCTTTTCAGCCGCCGGCCAGTTCCAATCGTAATTTGCCAGGTTGTTTGCTAGTGAGGCATGGGCTTCCGCCAGCGTGTCGTCGATTTCGAGAGCCCTCAGCGTTGCTTCTCGCGCCTTTGGAAAAGCCTCCTTGGGAGCCATCGTGGCAATCCCAAAAGACCCTAGGACGAGTACGAGTCTGCCAGGCCAGAATAGGCCAGAGCGTAACTTGGGTCGTTATCGATCGCCTGCTTGAAGTGCTCAATGGCTTTCCTTACACCTTCATCCCCTAACACTAGCGCTCATGAATCCGCCATACGAGTCGGCCAATTCTACGACGGCCCTCCGGATAATCTCCGCTGCATTGAAAAAGGGGATTCACGTGAACGTATTCGCGTATGAAGGCGCCGTTTGCTTGCCTTTGAAGGACCAAACTCCCCACGCCAATCCGGTGAAAGGCACTACTGTGGAGCAGGAAGACCATCCGACAACAAAAGCGTTTATTAGCTCATTGCTCGAAATCGGCAATGGTAGTCCGCTGCTCACCTGGGTCAACTGCGGGCTTTGTGTCGACGAACGCGGCGCCGTCAACGTTGTTGATGGCGTCAAGCGCGGCAGCCCCGCGGATTTCTTCAAGATGGCGCAAGAGTCAACGAACACGCTTGTGATTCCCACGAAGTGACCTTTTGGAGCGCGGGCATCTTGCCCGCACTTGACGCCCCACAACCGGATGCGGGCAGGATGCCCGCGCTCGAACGGAGATGAGCCATGAGAATTCTGAACGTAGTGGAAACAGCCTATCGCGCCACCCTCGAAGAGCAGGACGACACCATTCTGTGGCTCAGTGGCGCCCTGAAGAATGCCGGCGCCGATCTCTCCGTGTTGTTGCGTGCCAACGCGGTGAACTACCTGGTAAAGCAAGAGTGTCCCGCATTAAGCATCGGCAATGTTGGCATTAATCACCCGGCTCGGCCTACGGAGGACATTCAGCGCCTGCAGGAGAAAGGCGTCAGCGTGTTTGCTGTTCAAGACGATCTGGAAGCGCGCGGAATCAACCGCGAGAACTGCATCGACGGCGTGCAGATGATTCAAGCAAGCGGGATCGCAAAACTCTTAGACGATTACGAACAGGTCTGGCATTGGTGAGTGGTCTTCCTGACCGCTCATTCTTCAATCAAACGCCCATCCCGGCTTTTTGGGATGAACTCAACAGGAGGTCAACAATGAAAACTTTTCGCCAATCTCTTATGCTCATCGCGGTCTGTTCCCTGCTTATTGGTGGCTCCCCTATGAGCGCTCACAGCACATCTGCCATGGCAAGTGTGCCAACTGCAGACAACCCGTCCTGGGCCACGATTCAACAACTGGCGCGGGCCCGGCGTGCGACTGCGAAGTATCGGGACATCGCGCAAGCCGAAGCTGATGGCTACGTCAATATTGACGTCTACGAATCAGGGGAGGGGCTTCACTACGTGAACTTTTCACTGGTTGACGCGAACTTTGATCCCGAGCATCCGGAAGTGCTCCTTTACGCCCGCCTTCCGCACAAGAACTGTCTGGAGTTGGTGTCAGTCGAGTATGTCATACCTTTGGAGCTGTCGTCCGGTGCACCGGCAGGCTTTGTTGGCGACGACGATGTATGGCGGGAAAACTCAGAAGGGCTCGGTCTGTGGGAGTTGAATGCCTGGATTTGGTTACACAATTCGAACGGTATTTTCGCCTTCAAGAATCCACGCGTGCCGTAAATCATGAGTGTGCTGAAACCAGGGAGCCAACAACCGACATTCTTTTTCACGTCACGTCCCGTATAGAGTGCCTTTCCCAAAGGAGGACCTTTCATGAGTATCCGGAGATGCAAAATGATAGTTCTACTGATGGCGCTGGTCGTTGGCGGGGCAATGTTGCTGACGCGGAGCATTTCTGCAAGCGGCGGCGACAGCGATCTGGATGACCAGTTATCTCTGGTTCTCAGCCAGCACGGGTTCACGGGCAGAGTCGGCTCGTCCTTGGAACGGAGGCTAGGCCGTAGAATTGACAACCAACTCGCCGACCTCGGGCGCAACCTATTCCACGACACGATCGTGGGCCTCAACGACGACAATTCCTGCGCGGGCTGTCACTCCGCGACCGCAGGATTTGGCGACACGCAGTCGATCGCTATCGGAGTCGAAAACAACTTCATCGTGGGGCCAGATCGGAGCGGACCGCGAAACCAGCGGCGCACCCCGATGGCGGCAAACACCGCGTTCTTCCCAACGCTCATGTGGAACTCGCGTTTCGCCTCATTGTCGTTGGATCCGTTCGACAATAGCCTCGGGTTCGTGTTCCCGCTACCAGAGGGACTGACACTTTCCGACAAGGCGCACCTGCTGGTCGCGCAGGCCTTCATCCCACCGACCGAACGCGTGGAGGCGGCGGGCTTCGTATTCCCTGGCGATAACTTCGACATTCGCGCCGAGGTCATCCGGCGGATCAACGACGTGCGTGAGTACCGCAGACTCATCGGCAAGATCTTCCCTGAGGTGAGGGCGGGCAACCCGGTCACCTACGACATGTTCGCGAAGGCGATCGCCGAGTTCGAATTCACGTTGACTTTCGCCGACGCGCCACTTGACCGGTTCGCACGCGGCCGGACGAATGCGCTGACTGAAGACCAGAAGCGGGGCGCGCTGCTCTTTTTCGGCAGCGCCAATTGCGTCGCTTGCCACTCCGTCTCGGGGCAGTCGAATGAAATGTTCAGCGACTTCCGAGAGCACGTCATCGGCGTGCCGCAGATCGCGCCGGCGCCAGGCAACCCGGCGGCTGGTAATGTGACTTTCGACGGGCTCGGGCAGAATGAAGACTTCGGGCTGGAGCAGGTCACGAGCAATCCGAACGACCGTTACATGTTCCGCACCTCGCCGATCCGGAACGTCGCCTTGCAGCCTACGTTTTTCCATAACGGTGCCTTTACCCGGCTCGAAGACGCGATCCGCTTCCACCTCAACCCGGCCGGACAAGCGCCCAGCTACGACCCGACGGCGGCTGGCGTCGCGCCCGATCTACGCGGCCCCACCGGTCCAATAGAGCCGGTGCTGGCGCGCCTTGATCCGGCACTGGCGACGCCTATCAACCTATCAAACGACGAGTTCCGCCAACTAGTCGACTTCGTGCGGAACGGTTTACTTGACCCGAAAGCCAAGCCGTCGAATTTGCGTAAGCTGATTCCGAGACGCGTGCCGAGCGGCAGGCCGATCCAGACCTTTCAATAGCCGGTGGCTTATCGAGGCTGGGGGAGTCTGGCTGGACTATTTTGACACCCTCTGAGGCGCTCGCGTAATATCAGCCTCAGGATGAATGGCCGAGTTCTCGTACTGAATGCATCCTTCGAGCCAATAAACGTGTGCACCGAACGGCGCGCGGTAGTAATGATCTTTAAAGGGGTCGCACGCGTCGAGGAGCGCAACGGCCATATTCTTCACTCCGCCAAGCTGGCGATCCACGCGCCCGCAGTCATCCGGTTAACGGAGTACATACACATTCCTTTCGAGAGGCGCTCGCTTTCGCGCAAGAATATTTTGTTGCGCGATCATTCGACTTGCCAGTATTGCGGCAGACAGTATGCGCCGTCAGAATTGACGCTGGATCATGTCTTGCCGCGCTCGCGTGGGGGTGAGTCGGCGTGGGATAATCTGGTTGCCTGCTGCAAGCGGTGTAACCACCGTAAGGGGAACAGGACCCCGGAGGAATCAGGAATGCACTTGTTGCGCAGGCCGCGAGGCTTTTCCCTTCACGTGAATCGGCAGATCATGCGCTACCTGGGCCGCGCCGATGAGACGTGGAGGAAATATCTATTCTACGAATCCGACAACGGCGAGTAGACCGAAACGACGGGCATATGCTCAACTGAAAAGAGGTAATGATGAGTCAGACAATTCTAGCGATCGGTGGTCTGGGAACTCCGGAGCTTATCTTAATCGCGGTCGTGATTGTTCTCCTGTTTGGCGCTGCCAGGCTTCCCCAACTGGCAAAGGCCCTGGGTCAGAGCAAGCGCGCCTTCAAAGACGGTTTAGACGAAGGAGAAAAAGAGGCGCAAAAAGAGGCTCAAGAGAAATAGATCGCAACGGTTCCCGGAACTACGACTTTCATAGCTCAATCCCCCAGCATGCCGCAACGCTTGCCGGTTAAGTCAATGACTACGACTCTTTCGACCCAACACCAGAGTCGCCTTCACAGATAGCGTAAACTCCGCATCGTGCCTGTCCTCATTTACGATGCGCGGAATCTCTTGCCGAACGGCCCCCCGGGAATCTTCAGGAATCGTTTCGAGCCACCGATTCATTAAGAAGTCGGATACCAGTGGCGCGTTGAGAAACTTCTCTCCGGAGTCGAAAGTGAATTCTTCGATGCGTGACCACGAGGTAATTTGTTCCAGGCCTTCGCGCTCGGCCAGTCCTTCAACTTCGGAGACGCTAGGAAGTTCGGAGATCAACTGCTTAACGTCCGCCTCGTGACCCGTCAGACCGCAATTGTGAAGCACCTCCCAATAGATTGAGAAGAATTCGCCGAAGCTGGAGGACGTTGGAAGGCTCAGTGCTACGACAGCGCCGGGCTTAGCAACTCGAACCATTTCGCTCAGCATTTTCGGAACCCTCGCCGGTTCGACCAGCGAACCATCGCCTACTACAAAGTCGAAGCAGTTATCCTCCAGTGAGAGATCGTCCACTCTCCCCTGGCGAAATTCTGCAGCATCCTTTACGGCCATGGCTTTCGCACGGGCGATTTCAACGCATTCATCGCTCTCTTCCACACCCAAGAACTTCAACGCCTCGGCTCGTTCCTGAAGCGCGATGGCATGACCGCCGGTGCCCACGGCCAAATAGAGTGCTCGCCCTTTCTCCGGCAGCTCCACGTGCTCGTCTACCTGTTGAGCAAATCTCTCGCTCCAATCGTTAGCGACAAACAGATCGTGTAGAAACGCCAGTTCCTTGTCCGTTTTTTGCGCCATCATTTTAGTTGACACAGGCTCAGCAGCTCTTCCGCGAGGGGCCGTCTTACTCATCCTCTTGATAGTACTTGCGACCTTGCAAACGTTCCGGCAAGCAAGGCATCTCGTCTTTTGCGTCTCTGTCGCTATGTACATAGCGATAACCTTCACCGTAGCCGGCATGTTTCATGAGAGGCGTCACCGCGTTGCGAAGGTGCAGCGGCACTGGCTCTCGCGCTGTTTCCAGGGCATCTGAGACGGCTGCGTGATAAGCGCGTTTTACAGCATTCGATTTGGGAGCGTTAGCTAAATAAATCGTCGCCTGAGAAAGAGGGAACAACGCCTCCGGAAGACCGATCAGCTGGACGATTTCCGCGGCGGCCGAAGCTTGGACCATTGCCTGGGGATCGGCGAGGCCAATATCTTCTGAAGCGAGAATACATAAGCGTCGAGCTATAAATACCGGATCGGCGCCGCCTTCAATCAGTCGCGCCAACCAGTAGAGTGAAGCGTTGACATCGGAATTACGCAACGACTTGATCAGGGCGGAAGCGAGATTGTAATGTTCCTCGCCGCCCTTATCGTAGGCGTAATGGGCACGCCCGAGTGCTTCAATTACGATTTCGTTCGTGATACGCCGCACGCCGGCAGGGTCGGGCTGGGCAGACTGGACGGCTGCTTCGAGCGCGGCCAGGGCCACGCGCGCATCTCCGCCGGCCGAGTGGGAGATTCTCAAAATCAGTTCATCCGGGATGTCGGCGTTGAGATCAGCCAGGCCACGTTGATTATCCTTGAGCGCGCGCCGCAGAATCATGGCTATTTCTTCCTCAGCCAGTTGATTCAACACGAGAATGCGGCAGCGCGAAAGTAGCGCGCCTGTCACCTCAAACGATGGGTTCTCGGTGGTAGCACCAATCATCGTAATGGTGCCATTTTCAACGGCGTGCAAGAGTGCATCTTGTTGCGTCTTATTGAAGCGGTGAATCTCGTCAATGAAGAGGATGGTTCGATTTCCAAACCGGCGCTCATTGCGGGCATCCGAAATGGCCTGGCGGAGATCTTTCACACCTGAAAACACAGCCGAGAGAGCGATGAAACGTGCCGAGGCCTTCTGCGCGAGTAGCCGTGCCAGCGTGGTCTTTCCGGTACCGGGGGCGCCCCAAAGAATCAACGAGGGCAGATTGCCAGCCCCCTCAAGCAGACGGCGCAGAATTCGGCCTTCACCTACGAGGTGACCCTGGCCAACAAACTCATCCAGTGAGCGTGGGCGCATTCGCTCTGCCAACGGAGCGAAGCCCGTTTCCACAGGCAGGTTCGACTCTGGGGCTGTTTCACCAAAGAGATTTCCGCTGGTTGGTTGAGACATCGCCTAAAGCTCTTCGTTATCCCGAAAAAGTAGTTCGACTCCGCGATTTCGGATAACGACCGCAATCCAGTTAAATTGCTCCTGGAGAGCTTAGCACAGTTTGCTGGGAGCTTTATTTTGCTTAGGATAACAGCGAAAATCTTCTAGGGAACGAGTTCCCGCTTGTCTTCGTATACCCACGCAAGCGCCGGAATCGAGCAATTCCTTAAAGCGCGCGACAGGAAAGGATCGGTAGATTAGACATGAAAGAAGCTAAGGATGTTTTAAGGGTGGTCGGGGTCATTCTTCTCGGACTATTTGTGCTGGTTGTAGGCGTGCCCCTTGTTTTAACAGCGGCGGGATTTACGCTTAGCGTCATCGGGTTTCTCTTTCACCTTGCAGTGATGCTGATTAAGGTGGCCGTCGTTGTCGCCATAGGTTATCTGGTCCTTGTGGGTATTCGCGCCTTATTACGCTGATCCTCTGCCGTACTCTCCGACTGCCAGCATCCGTCTGGAATCTCTGGTGGCCTGATAGTGTTCTAAGGGACACGACTCAGGCCACACCCACTTCTTCTTGACTAATTCCTGAAGCTTGCGCGATGATGGGCCTCGCCCAACCCTCACCGAAAGGCCAAAAGGATGACTCCAGAACAAAGACTCGACCGGTTAGAAAGAATTGCGAAACTCTTCGTCAAGGCGGGATTGCGCGCGCGTCGCAATATGCGTGAGCTAAACGAAAAATTCGACCTGCTGGTTAACATGCAGATTAAAACTGAGGAGAAGTTTGCTCGAAACGAAGAAAGGTTTGCTCGAAACGAAGAAAGGTTTGCCCATACAGATCGCAAGCTCGCTGAACTCATTGATGTTATCCGCGAAGGGCGAAACGGAACCTCATTAACCAGTAACAACTAACTGCAATTTCACACGTTAAACCGAAAATTTACTACGTCGCCTTCCTGCATCAGGTAGTCTTTACCTTCTAGTCGCATCAAACCCTGGTCGCGAGCGACCGCATGTGACCCGGCCCGAATCAGATCTGCATAGCTGACTATCTCAGCACGTATGAAGCCGCGCTCGATATCCGAATGAATCGCGCCGGCGGCTCGTTGGGCACGAGTGCCCTGCGGAATCGTCCAGGCTCGGACCTCCTTCTCTCCGGCCGTCAGGAAAGACATGAGCCCCAGTAGCCGGTACGCACTCTGGATCAAACTGTCAGCGCCGCTGCTTGTCACCCCTATCGACTTAAGATAGTCAAGACGTTCATCCGCCGCCAACGCGACCAGATCCGCTTCCAGCTGCGCGCAAATCACAACACACTCTGCTTCCTCACTCGCAGCAACCTGACGCACCGCATCGACGTGCGCGTTTCCAGAGTTTCCGGCGAGTGTCGCTTCATCGACGTTTGCTGCGTAGATCGTGGGCTTGGTCGTTAATAGGAAGAAGCCGCGGGCGATTAGCTCTTCGTCGTCTGTCAGCGCAACGCTTCGCGCCGGCCGAAAATCCTCAAGTGCCGGCTGCAATTTGTCTAGTACCTCAAGGTCGGCCCGAGCAGTTTTGTCGCCACCTTTGGCGTTCTTTTGTGCGCGTTCACGGCGGCGCTCGACGCTTGCGAGGTCAGACAGGGCAAGCTCGATCTGAATGGTCTCAATGTCGCGTTTGGGGTTGATCGATCCTTCGACGTGCATGATCTCTTCGTCCTCAAAGCAGCGAACGACCTGCACAACAGTGTCCGACTCGCGAATGTTCACGAGAAATTGATTACCCAACCCTTCACCCTTCGATGAGCCTCTGACCAGACCGGCTATGTCGATGAATTCTATTGAGGCGGGGACGATCGTCTCTGTCTTCACCAGCTTCGCCAAGGGCGAAAGACGTTGGTCAGGCACGGCGACAACGCCGACGTTGGATTTGCTGGTTGCAAATGGATAGTTTGCCGCCAGTGCCGCGGTCTGCGCAGTAAGGGCATTGAAAAGCGTCGACTTGCCAACGTTCGGCAAGCCCACGATACCGGCTCGGAGCATTAAGTAACCTCTCCAATTAGAGTTCTACGAATGAAACTAACTGATAACCTGCCAGCGACGCAATCAGGCGAGGAGTGCCGAGCAGAGTCTCAGTGTTAAGAGGGATATGCAGGTCGGAAATTAGCCGCGGATAAACGCGGATACACGCAGATCTGAGAAAGCTCAACAAGGCGTTACATGTCTGGTTTTTGTTCTGATCCGCGTTTATTCGCGTAGATCCGCGGCTGATTTATCTTTCCAACCTGCGGGACGTTGGAAAGTTGTCTCAGGAAATTTGGAGGCCTTCGCGTATAATCCGTCCCGGCAGACTTAGAATTCGAAAACGCATTCCAAAAAAGGACCAGGCGGCAACAGAGTGCCACCATCTCGCCGCTCCCAACGCATGATTATTTCGCTCGTGCTTGCGTTGTTCGTCACAGCCAGCGGCACCATTACGACCTACTTCTACGACGAAAGCGCCTCTTTGGCGTCGCGTATCTGCTCTGGAGCTTGCGTCGGTCTCACGGCATTAGGATTGGTTTGCTTCATATTCGCCTCGTTTTTGGGGCTTAACTTCCTGGCCATAGCGCTCAGCGTTCTGGTTCTGACAATTCCGTTCGCAGCGCTTAGGGACCCGACTCGGCGAAGGGTGCTGGAGCGAGACTTAACCTTAACTTCGCAAAGCATCCGTCGCGCGTTGCTCCATCCGGTCAGCATCGCATTCGGGTATTTTCTTTTCTACGCCGGCATCTCCGTGATTCTCTGGGTGGTATTCAGCCTCGCGATGATTGAGTTGCCTGACGGTATCTATACCGGTCTGCTTAATAACTTCGGCGATCTTCCCTTTCATCTAAGTGTGATAACGAGCTTTGCGTACGGAAACAATTTTCCCCCGGAAGACCCGACCTACGCCGGCGTGCGGTTTACTTATCCGTTTCTCTCAGACTTTGTGTCTGCCATCTTTGTGCGCTGTGGAGCAGATCTCCGTCAATCGATGTTCATCGAGAATTTCATCCTTGGTCTGTCATTCATCGGCCTGCTTCACCGTTGGGCGCTGGAACTGTTGCGAGATCGACTTGCTGCGATAATCACACCCCTGCTGGTCATACTAAACGGCGGTTTTGGTTGGATCCTCTTGTGGTCGCAGGTCATGCAAGGCAATCGAGATTTAACGAGTATCCTCGCGAACCTTCCATCCTCGTTTACGGTGATTCCAGAAACCAGCTGGCGTTGGGGAAACGCAATATCCACGCTCCTGATACCACAGCGAGGCATACTGCTTGGCTTACCTCTTGCCGTCATCGTGTTTACCCAATGGTGGCTGGCCACGGAAGAAAAGGCGACGCGGGGACGCGGAGACGCGGTGAAGCGGCGGGGTCAGGAAAAGGACGGAAAGTCGCTCAAGACGGCAACCCGAAAGAAGGAAAAAAGTCTCCGCGTCCCCGCCTCTCCCCGTCTCCGCGTCTCTTCTTTACACAGAATGATCGCTGCCGGTCTGGTCGCGGGATTGTTGCCTCTCGTGCACGCTCACACTTTTATCGTTGTGATGGCTGTGGGTGGATGCCTTGCACTTGGGTTACATTGGCGAGCCTGGTTTGCAGTTGCTCTAACTCTCTTGCTGTTGATTATCTTGAACGGCGCCGGGTATCCAATTCTGGGAAGCCCGAGTGGAAAGGTCTTTATTGTAGCTGCAGCAACTGGTTTAGCGGTTGCCCTATGGTTCTTGTTACCACGAGCTGAGCGAAACTTGTGGTATGCATTTTTCCTGGCTGCTGTGACGATTGCTCTACCACAAATCTGGTGGTCAACTCACGCAAGCGCGGTTAACTCAAGCAGCTTCTTCGCTTTCGAGTTTGGCTGGGATAGCGGCAAGGAAGCCGTTTTTGGCTTGAAACTTCCGGCCAGTGAATTTCTGCAAACGATGCCACGGTTGCGCACAACCCTGGAACGCGCGCCCGATGTTGCATGGTTCTGGTTGAAAAACACAGGGTTGTTCATTCCCTTGATCGTGGTTGCGATTCTTTGGCGCGGCAAGAAACGGCTGATCTCCCGACAACTGCTAATCTTTTATCTGCCTTTCACTCTATGTTTCATCGTGCCGAATCTGGTCAAAATGGCACCCTGGGTGTGGGACAATATCAAAGTCCTGTTTTACTGGTGGCTTGCCTCGGCCCCACTCGTTGCGTTGTTGTTAGCACGTCTATGGCAGCAGGGCGGAATGCGTCGCATTCTCGCGCTCGGCCTATTCGCTTGTTTGACGCTGGCGGGTGGCTTGGACGTGGCTTCCATGCTCTTGAGGTCCACGAAATATCAGGTATTTGACCGAGTGGGAATTCAGTTTTCGGAAATCGTCAAGCAGCAGACTGATCCGCGCGCTCTTATTATTCATGCGCCAGTTCACAATCATCCGGTGTTCCTGACAGGCAGACGGTCTTTGATGGGATATCCGGGTCACATTTGGACTCATGGGCTTGATTTCGTTCAACGCGAAGCTGAAATTAAACGATTCTATGCGGGCTCGCCGGATGCGGCTGAACTTCTCCGGAAGTATGGAATTACGCACGCCGTTGTTGGCCCGCTTGAACGCAATGTGGCTAATGTTAATGATCAGTTCTTTTCGCGGTTCACTGACCTAGGAGGAGCAGGTGACTACCGGCTCTACAAAATCACGCAACCGTAAGCAGAAGCGCCGGTCAGATTCGCCGGCGCGCAAGATAAACGCGCCTGCTCCGGAAGCGGCGCCAGAAGCTCAAACCAGCGACCTCTCTGAGCGAACATGGCTCATCGCCAGTGTCTCAATCCTGGCGGTGGCGGCGATTCTCCGAATTTACAACCTCAATCTCGTACCCCTTCATCATGACGAGGGAGTGAACGGAAATTTTCTCGTTCGTCTGGTGCGTGAAGGGTTTTATCACTACGATCCGGCAAACTATCACGGACCCACTCTTTATTACTTCGCAGCAATCATTCCCTGGATCTTGAGGTTCTTTTTTGGCGTCTCCGCGCAAGACGCCTATGGATTAAACACGGTTACAATGAGGTTGGTACCCGCGCTCTTTGGGCTCGCGACTGTCTGGCTGGTCCTTACGCTGCGCCGGCATCTCGGCACCTTGGGCGTTCTCTGTGGCGCTGCTTTGCTCGCAGTCTCACCTGGCGCTGTCTATCTCTCGCGCTATTTCATTCACGAGACCCTGTTTACCTTTTTCACACTCGGAATTGTTGTGGCCTCGTTGAAGTACTACGAGGATCGCAGCCCGGTATACCTTGTGTTGGCAGCGGTGTCTGCCGCGCTTCTTTTCGCGACCAAGGAGACAGCGGTGATTTCCGCTGCCGTCCTTTTGATCGCGTTAGTAACCACTCATTTGTACCGTTGGCTCACAGTCGGGTACCTGCGCTTGGATCCGCAGACCTCCAAACGGGGAAGGTCAAAGCGGGCGACTCCAAATAACCGGGTCGCCAGGGCCGTGGAACGGCTAGGCGGCCCGATGACCCTCGCCATCCTGGCCCTTGGGGCGATTGTCGTCTTCCTCGGCACAAACTTTCTCTTCTACTCATCTTTCTTAACGAACTATCCGGGTGTGCACGATGCGTTGAAGACGTTCGAGTTTTGGACGAAAACAGGTAAAGAGGCCCATGGTCACCCGCCCGAGACTTACGTAGTCTGGCTCCTGCGCCAGGAAACCCCACTCTTGTTCCTCGGGCCTATCGGGGCGGCGATCGTTCTTTGGAAGCCTCGCAACACCTTCGCGCTGTTTTCGGCCTTGTGGGCTTTTGGACTGCTGGCTGCCTACTCACTGATTAGCTACAAGACGCCCTGGCTTGTTCTAAATTTCGTGGTTCCGCTCGCCTTGATCAGCGGCTATGCATTGCAGATGATCTACGATTTAGGGTTGGGCCAAATGCGACTAATCATTGGGATCATGGTTTTGGCAATCGGGCTCAGCGGATACAAGACTATTGACCTAAACTTCATCAACTATGACAACGACGATCCACATTACGTTTATGTCTACGCACATACGCGCCGGGAGACTCTCGCACTGGTAGATGAGATAAAGCGGATCGCCGAACGAACAAAACAGGGTAAACAGTTGGGAATCACCATCGTCTCCCCGGACTATTGGCCATTGCCCTGGTATCTGCGCGATTACACCCGGGTGGGGTACCACGGCAGCATGACCGATTCAAACGAGCCGGTAATTATCGCGTCCGAGAGCCAGGCCGCGGAGATTCAGGCGAAGTTTGGGGACCGTTTTGAAAAGATAAATTCAGGATTCAATGCAGCAGGCGGGTATCCCCTTCGGCCGGGCGTGAACCTCCTTCTCTATTTGCGGCGCGATAGTTTGGGATCGTCTGGCGTGAAACAGTAACAAAACTCGCCCGTCGAAACTCGGTTCTGTTTGAAATCTCACTAACACACGAGATTTTCACGCAAAGACGCAAAGGGGGCAAAGACGCAAAGAGGACCAAACCCTCAAAGCTCTATAGCTTCTCCTCTTTGCGTCTTTGCGTGAAATTCTCTCATTCAGACTTTTGCCCCAGCCCGACGACCAGCCCGTGAGTTAAGCACGCCTCTAACTTTGCTCCTCACTTCATTAAAGCTAGCTAACCTCAAGTTCTGGTTGACATTCTAAGCAACTCCAACTTATATTGGCACACCCGTAAGTTGCCTGAGGAAGGCAGGTTGGCTTCGTCAGGCGGGCCGGCACAAGCACGCATGTTCAAACTCCAACGGCTAGAGATCACCGGCTTCAAATCCTTCGCGGACTACACCGAAATTATCTTCACGGGAGACGGTATTACCGCCGTTGTCGGACCCAACGGATGCGGTAAGAGCAACGTCGCTGATGCAATTGCCTGGGTTTTAGGTGAACAACGCGTAAAACACCTGCGTGGCGCTGAAATGAAGGACGTGATCTTTCAGGGCTCGCGGAACCGCCAGCCAAGCGGGATGGCGGAAGTCGTCATGCACCTGGTGCGCGACGACGTGATTGAACACGAGCCGGACATCGAAGATATCGACTCTACGCTAGAAGAGATCGATGATCGGGTCGTTAGTCTGGATGCAGTGCTGCCTGACGGAGCTGCGGTCGTGCCCCGAGTCTCTGCACCGGGAATTGAGACCGAACCAGCCGCAGCAAATTCAGAGATTTCCGAGACTATCTTTGCAGAACCCCCGGAAAACCCTAGTCCAGCTGCTTCAGCGCCGCATCGCGCCGCACATAGGCGTCACTGGCGGCGACGGAACCTGGCACTGGAGTTCCAACCGGGTGAGTCTGTGGCCGTGACACGCCGGCTCTACCGGTTTGGCGAGAGCGAATATCTCCTAAACAACCGCCAGTGTCGCCTCCGCGATATACAGGATCTGTTCTCCGGTACCGGTTTGTCCGGCGGCCATTACGCCATTATTGAGCAAGGACGGATCGGTCAGATTCTTTCTGCCAAGCCGATGGATCGGCGCACGATCATTGAAGAGGCGGCCGGGATAACGAAGTTTCGTGTGCGCCAGCGGGCTGCCGAAGCTCGGCTTGAATCTGCCCGGGCAAATCTCTCACGCATCTCTGACATCATCTCCGAGATCGATCGACAGGTTAATAGTTTGCGTCGCCAGGCTGCCAAGGCCCGTCGTTATCGCGTTCATCGCGAAGAGCTGCGCGACCTCTTGCGTCATGTGTATGTTGCCGAAGACCGAAAACTTGCCCTGGTGCTCACTGAGACTGAGGCGAAGCTTCAGGATGTTCATTCACTGGAGCGTAGCATGGCAAGCGAATTGGCCCAGCGGGAGGAAGATGCGCGAAACGCGACCCAGCAGGCCCGTCGAATAGAAGACGAACTCACAACAGCGCGCGCTGCGGCCGCCGAGGCTGTTTTGCGTCGCGATCGAGAGATTCGCGAGCGGGCCTATCAGGAAGAACAGGTCGGATCACTTGAGAAACGCAAAGTGGAAGTAGACGCCGAGATTGACGCTCTCTCAGCCCGCCTGGTCCTGGTGGAAGCCGAATGCGAACGATTGCAGGAGGAGGATTCGCGGCTCCGGGCGGAAGCGGACGAAAGTGCCTCCTCGCTGAGACTAGCCGAAGAAGCATACGCGCAAAAACTCGCCTCAGCCGCACTCGTTGAAACGGAAATCGAGAACGCGCGAGCGGAGTTACTCACGCATACCGCCGTGGCCGAACGCCTGCGCGAGATTGCCCGACAGCTCGAAGGCACAATGGACCGGCTTGCTGTCCAGTGGGAGGGCCTGTCACGTGAAGGTGAAAGAGCCGCCGGCCAGTATGCTGAACGTAAAGCCGAAGCCGAGAGATTTAGCCACGAGATCAACGCGGCCCGTGCGCACGTCGCCAGATTGAATGCCGAGCGCGAAGTTGCTGTTCACGCCGTTGTTCAGGGCCACGAAGCTGTCAGTGATACCGATGCCGAACTCACTCGCGTGCGCGAAGAATGCTCCCGGACAACCCATCGTCTCGAGAGTTTGAAAGAACTGGATGAACGGCGTGCTTACTACTCATCAGCCGTTCAGTTCCTCTTTTCTCAAACCGATGCGCCGCGCGATTTTCATTACATAGGCACCCTAGCCGATGCCCTGAAAGTCGAGGCCAAATGGGAACGGGCCGTAGAGGGGATACTTGGCTCGTCTCTGCAGTCGATCGTTGTTCCTACCCCCGACGATGCAGCGCGGGCCGCCCAGTGGCTGAGAGAAAACAACGGAGGGCGCGCGAGTTTTCTTGTAGCGGGCCTTCAAGGCGGGAGTGATGAGACCGATACACTGGCCTGCCGCATTGAGGAGCGCCCAGCTTTGTCGCTTTCTTACTCCAGCGAGGACCTGACTGATCTGCGTATCAGCGACTTGTTGGGAGCGCCACGCGAACTGGTTTCTGTCCTGAAGCGAACAATGCCGCAGAGGATGAATGCCCGCATCGTCAGCAATCTTGACGACGCGATGTCCAAATCGTTAGCCACCGGCGACGTCTATGTGACGCTAAACGGCGACTGGGTCGCGGGCGGACAGTTTGTTAGCGCCGGCGACGCGCGCGCACTCGAAGAAGGCGCTGGGCTCTTAACATTCAAACGCGAATTGCGTGAGCTTGAAGCACGATCCGAAGTACTACGATCGGAGCGGACTGCTGCTGAACAGGCGGCAAAACTTGCACGCACTCATCTGGTAGAGCTGGAAGACGCCGTCGTGTTTCTAAACGAAGCCATCGGACGCGAAGAGCGCGAGGCCATGGCGAGGGAGCTGACCGCGACCGGGTTGGCCCAGGAAATCGAACGTGCCGAGCGCCACATGCGTGTCGTTTCCGAAGACTCCGCGCGCGTTGAAGAGGAGCGAATTGATGTTGAACAACGCCGTATAGCAGCTCTTTCCGAGGCTGAAGCGGCAGAAGCGGCACGCCTCGCGTCTGGGGAGACTGTAATAAAGGCTTCGGCTTTGCTTGCTGAAGCACGAAAAGAATCCGAGCTGGAGAGTGAGGGCCTCGCTGGGCGGCGAGCCGCAGCGGCAGCGGCAGCTGAAAGAAGGCGTGCCACCGCCACCGAATTGCGGCGCATGGAGGCCGAGTATGCTGACCTGTCCGCCAGGATAGAGCGACACCGCTTTGAGGTGATTGAAATCACCACGCGCATCGCGGAATTGAAGCAGTCGATTGCTGATCTCGAGCGTCGAGCCAACAACGTTGCGGAAGAACGGGCGCAAGAAGAGCAGGAGATTACCAGGCTGACGGGACTGCTTGAAGAAGCTCGCCAGCAAGCTGACGCACTCTCCGCGGAACTCTCAGAGTTGAACCGGCGGGCCGGAGAAATACGTGATTCCCGCGGGGCCATCGAGGTTCAGCGCGCAGAGGCTCAGGCACGTCTTACCTTTGTGCGGGAAAACTGCGCGGCTGAGTTGAACCAGTCTCTCGAGGAGTTGGCACGCGAGCTTCCGTCGGACGAAGACTTCGATCTCGAAGCGGGCCACGCACGAGTCGAGGAACTTAGAGCCAGGATCGAAGGGTTTGGCGCGGTCAACATGATGGCGCTCGAAGAATTGTCAGAGTCGGAGGAACGGTTACTTTTCCTCTCCGCCCAACGGCAGGACATCGTAGACGGCATCTCTTCCACCGAGGAGGCGTTGCGGGAGATCAAACGGCGCTCACGGGAGAGATTTCGCCACGCTTTTGAACAAATCAACAAGCACTTTGGCGAATTTTTCAAGGAACTGTTTGGCGGCGGGCGCGGGGAAATGAGTCTTATCGAAGCCGACGACGTACTCGAATCTGGCATAGACGTTATTGCTCAACCTCCAGGCAAACGGCTGCAAAATGTGCTGCTTCTTTCAGGCGGTGAAAAGGCGATGGCGGCGCTGGCCCTGGTGCTGGGCATCTTTCATTACCGGCCGTCACCTTTTTGTCTGCTCGACGAGGTCGATGCGCCACTCGACGAAGCAAACGTGGGACGGTTCACCGACAAGGTCGCGCAAATGTCCGCCAACACGCAGTTCATTGTCATCACCCACAATAAGAGGACAATGGAAATGGCGCGCGCTCTCTATGGCGTAACCATGGAGGAAGTGGGCGTGTCGAAGCTTGTCTCGGTGAGATTTGAATAAGATTGGAGCGCGGGCATCTTGCCCGCCCTGAGTTCCGCCAGCATTTACCAGTGGTTTTAGAGCTCGCCGAGTCCTTAGTGACCCACGTTTCTCCTCCGATTTTCCTTCCAGAGCGTCTTTCGTTAGAATAACCACCACAAGATGTTTTTGATGAACAGGCAGAGTTGCATATCCCCGTTGCTTCTTCCCGCCGCGCTCATAATTCTCAGCGCGGCGGTTTTTCCGTGCGTGCATGCATTGTCACTTGGGCAAAGTGAACCGCGCGCCGAACAGACGCCGGATCCCAACACCACAAAACACAATGCCCGGCCGGGTGAATCAACTCCAAATGCCCCGCCCGCGAACGATCCAAAACTACCCTCCGAACCAGCCGCCTACTCCTATGAGTTTTCGCAGCCGGCGTTCTACATTCGCCACATATTTATCGAGCATGATGGCAATGGTCAGGGGAGAGTGACTTTTGAGCGCCTTAATGAAGAGACGCCGGTCGTCGAGCCGATACAATTGTCACCTACTGTCCTGAATCGGGTTACCGCGTTATGGCAGGCGCTGAGATTTTTGGACTCGCAGGAGGATTATCAATCCGATAGACAGTTTCCCCATCTGGGCACGATGCGAATAACGATGTCCCAGGGGACCCGAAAACGCACCGCGCAGTTTAATTGGAGTCACAACGCAAGCGCGGCCGCGTTGGTGAGCGAGTATCGACGGGTTGCTGATCAGGCCGTATTTATTTTTGATGTTTCGGTCGCTCGTGAGAATCAGCCGTTGAATGCTCCTAAGCTCATGGAGCAAATGGAATCGATGTTGAAACGGAACTGGCTTTCGGATCCTCAGCAATTGATCCCCCTGCTAAAAGAAATCAGCATCGACGAGCACGTGCCTCTCATAGCTCGCAACCATGCTCTGCGTCTATTGAAGAAGATTGAAAAGTAACCCGAACTGGTCGTGCTATTTTTGCGGAATCCGAGGCCCTGGCGAAACCAGGAGTTAGCTAAGATCACATCGCGCTCACCGCGAAACGGAGTGGCCACCACCTACGAAAATGATGGGCTGGAGTAATCATTAGCTAGTTTACAGAACTCCACAACTCGATTCTCGGCCCAGAAGCGATCGGTGTCCGGTACGCCAGGCTTGGCGGAGATGAAAGCCACGTGGCCGCCGCGTTCGGGCGCGAGCAAAAGAATATAAGGATTTTCAGTAACTAATGGGTCGCTTAGCGGCGCGAAAGGAATCAACGGGTCATCCTGGGCGTGAAT
Organism: Pyrinomonadaceae bacterium; assembly: GCA_050748205.1. Classification (GTDB taxonomy): domain Bacteria; phylum Acidobacteriota; class Blastocatellia; order Pyrinomonadales; family Pyrinomonadaceae; genus PSRF01. The sequence goes on from JBOGOU010000078.1 coordinate 22,197, forward strand.
GATCAAAGTGGGCAGCCGGATTCGATCAACAACGCGAATCGCGCTCGCTTTGTAGTAATAGTCGGCGGCGTTCAGAAAACCGTGGGCTACCGCAGTGAAGCGTTCGTCAAACTCTCTCACCGAGCGCACGAGATGAACTTCGCTTGTATCGTAAAGCTCTGGATAGAGCTTCCCTTTCAAATCAATGCGTTTTTTCAGGCGCCGCAAGAAGTCTCGCTGATAAATCCAGTTGGATCGCCCCCTAATGGACTCGGCGCTGGCGCTGAGATCAAATGAAGGTGAGATTGCGCAAACTGCCAGAACTTCGTTCGGCGGGGATTCATCATATTCACCCGCGAGTTTCAGCACCAAATTTCCGCCAAGAGAGAAACCAACGAGAAAAAGTCTCTTCAAGCCATCGCGTTCGATCAGCTCCGTAACCACAGCGCGCAGGTCGTCGCTGATTCCTCCATGATAAAGAGTCGGCGTTAGATGTTCGGTGCCGCCACAATTTCGCAGGTTGACTCGAACCACATTGAAGCCGGCACGAAAAGCTTTCTCGGCCGTGGCTATCATGTACACAGAGGAAGTCGAACCTTCCATTCCGTGCCAGATCACGACCGTTGGGTGGTCGCCCGGCGCAGGTTGCCAGCGACAATGGGCCAGAACTTGTGTGTCGGGAGCTACCTGAAACAGGCGCTCTTCGTCCTGATAAGATTGCGGCTGAAGACGCCGCGGCCAGGCAAATCCGGCCAACGTCTGCGCGTGACCACTGGTGAACAGGGGATGCGGCCTGAAAGGTTGACACTCGAAGATTTGTTGGGCCCGGGAGAGAAAAGTGCGACCGTTTTTCCCATTGAGGTTCACTTCAGAGCGATCGAAAGGTTGAGACTCCGAACCCATGATTCACCCAACTGAAATCTGCAGATACCGGCGTTATGTTTTGCTTGCAAAGCGAGAGTGTAAGCAGGCATTACAAACAATCCACGAAGTCACACGAAGCCAATCAGCTACTTATGTCAAATACAACATCTACCGTAAGACGCCTGCGGTCAAGTCGCGGCGAGGTCTTTACATCCCGGGGCGGTTCATGACAACTCCAAACGACGTGTTTAGGAATTCTTCGAGATAACCCTGGTCAAAGACATCTCCGCTCATCAATCTCCATTTCTCTCTCAGAAACCTTTCTTCTCCTTCTGAGAAGCCTCTGACGATCAGATTGCCCATTCGAAACTGAGGACCCTCGCTGACGTTAATCTTATAGGTTACTCGCAGCGCAACGTCGTCAACTTCTGGGCGGTCTCTAAACGAGGCAGTGAGATAACCTTTGCGCGCGTAGGACTTGCGAAGGTTGGCGAGGCCTTTGTCCAACTTCAAACCGCTGGCAACTTCTCCGCTTGTCATTCCCAACGCGGTATCCAAACCCGCTAAGGACATTGCCCGATTACCTGACCACTCGGCTTTTTCCCACGAGTAAATCGGCCCTTCATCCACTGGAATTGTTAAATCAACACCGGTCTTGCAGTTCGCACTTTCCAAAGGTTTGGCTAACGGCTCACCAAATTTTGCGCGCAAGTGTCCGACTTCGCGGTAAAGCGGATAAAGATTGGTGACAGCGAAGACACCAGTACTTCTGCGAGAGAACTCGGTGCCGGCAAGCTCCTTCGAGTTCTTGATCAGCTTCTCCTCAGAAACCGCCTTCGTTCCGGAAAAATGCAATGTGCAGATTGGAAGCTTCACGCCGATCACAGTGAACAGGTGCTCCTGTGTGTTTGCGCGTTCGGTCTGGTAGGTCATGTGCTCGACGATGCCTTCGATGTTGTGTTCCTTCAGGAGTTTTTGCAGCGCTCCAGTGATTGAGGTAATAGTCTCTCCCGCATCGGGCGCAGTACCGGAGAACGTGGGGACGTCCCGACGTATTGCAGCCATCAACTCATCATCGCTAAACCAAATAAAGTTGTCGAAAAGAACCGGTGAGGTGCCACCTTTGGTTTCTTCCACCAGAAGGACAATAAGCACAGCATTTCCGCTGGTGCGTGTGCGATATGCTACCTTCTTGAACAATCCGCTGTTAGCCAGCTTTGCCGCCGCTTCGTCGAGAACGTCAACAGCGAAGGTTTGGCCAATCTTCAGTCCACTCGTGGCAACGACCTCTTCGGGAGTGGATCGCTGCAAACCCTGCACTTCGATCTTGGCGATTGTTTTTGCTTGCGGGGCCGAGATGCCCGCCGTACTGCTAATCAAAAGAAGGAAGGCCACAAAATGAAGACGAACTGACCTTCTTCTGGTTGCCAGTTTACCGAGATAAGTTATTCGAGCCATATAAATCTTGATCTATGCAGAAAGACGTTCCACTCTCAAGCAGTACAGTAGTCTCTTAACTTCAATTTCCTCGTAGGGCCCCCGAAGAAAGCCGGGAAATCAAGAACGGTCCAGAAATATCACGAAATCTCACTAATAAATGGTTTCGTGATTATTTGGTGTGGTTTGGTGGATTGATTGTTTCAACCGGGCCATCCTTCAAATTAAGACACGACCAGCAATAGGCCGCGATTCAGTTTCGCGCTGTTGCCATGAGAGAATCTGAGTTTAACCCATCCGCAGTATTTCGCGGAAACTGGGGTAGTGCGTCCGTTTGATAAAACCTGAGCTTGAGGACGACACTCAATACGGAACCGCGAGCGGTAGCGACCGGGTGCTAGCTTCAATCTGGGAAACGCACCCCGAGCCCCGATTCTGAACTAATGAGCACTACAGCTGACTTGAGTGGTAGCATCCGGTCGCTACCGCTC
>JBOGOU010000079.1:0-38041 GCA_050748205.1 Pyrinomonadaceae bacterium
ACACTAGCTTGGCCCCTTCTCCTCCCCTCGGGCCGGGATCTCCGGTTCGTCAGAATCAATTGTCCGAAAAGGGCGGTGAGTTGAATGAACGAGAAAGACCTCCGAGAGGGTACGAGTCCGTCTCAGCGGCCCCGCAGTCCCCGCGTACCTGTAGAATTCGCTCTCGAAGTTGAAGGGAGCACGCCCTCCGGCAAGACCTTCCACGTTAAAGCCCAGGCCATTAAAATCAGTCGTGGAGGAGCTACAATAGTGCTTGACGAGGAGGTTGCCATGGGCTCCGTCGTCACCTTGACGCCTCCATTTGGGCGCAAACTCCAGGCTAAGGTGAACGGAGTTTGGACGGACGAGATGGACAGCCGTCAACGGATCGGTGTTAAGCTACTCGATACGGACGGGTGGTTTGCAGAATAATTTAACACCAAGATGATCGATACATGACCGACTGATGAGCCCCAAACGCTGGATCCTCCGCGGGCAAAATACTGACCAGGCCGCTTCGCTCGCCCGCGTTCTTCAGACTTCTCCAATAATAGCGTCGCTCCTCATCTCGCGTGGCTGTGGTGATGAACGCTCTGCGCGAGCCTTTCTTCAGCCCTCTTACGACCAGCTCAACGAGCCCTACCTAATGCTCGGCATGCGTGAAGCAGTTTCACGGCTGCGAGAAGCAATCGACCAGAAGGAAAAGATTCTTATCTATGGAGATTACGATGTGGACGGCACCACAGGCACTGCCGTGCTGCTGCGAGCTTTAAAACTTCTTGGGGCCAACGTTGGTTTTCACGTTCCACACCGGTTTACTGAGGGTTATGGCATCCAGCAGCCGGCCCTGGAAAAGGCCTTCACCGAAGGATACAAGCTGGTGATTAGCGTTGATTGCGGCATCCGTGCTCATACCCCTCTCCTCTGGGCGCGAGATCATGGGCTTGATGTTGTCATCACCGATCACCATCTCCCTGATGAAGGAGAGGGCGTGCCACCTGCTTATGCCGTGCTCAATCCGAACCAACGTGACTGCACGTATCCGGACAAGAATCTTGCGGGAGTGGGTGTTGCTTTCAAACTCGTTCACGCCCTCTTTCGAGAGTACAAACGAGAAGCGCAGGTCAGCGCGTTTCTGAAAGTTGTAGCTATCGGGACGGTTGCAGACGTTGCCAAGTTGATCGGTGAGAACCGTACGATAGTGGCCCTTGGTCTGAGAGACCTATGCCAGACGAAAAACCCTGGTCTGCAGGCGCTCATGGAGGTTGCCGGTTGCGGCGATGGCAAGGGAATGACGGCCTACGATCTCGGGTTCCGTATCGGCCCGCGCATCAATGCTGCCGGCAGGATGGATGCCGCCCGCGCCGTGGTTGAACTTTTCGATACGCGTGATAGGGCAGAGGCTCGGCGCCTTGCCGAGCATCTGGATGCCCGTAACCAGGAGCGCAAGGAGGTGCAGCAACAAATCATCGAGCTGGCCATTGCCGAGCTGGAAGCCGCGGCGGAGGGAAGCGGGCACCACGTCGCTGTGATTGCCGGTGAAGGATGGCACCGAGGGGTGATTGGCATCGCGGCTTCGAAGATTGCAGAGCGGGCCTGGCGGCCATGCGTTGTTCTGTCGGTTGAAGGTGACATCGCGCACGGATCGGGGCGCAGCATCGAGCCCTATCATTTGCTGAATGGTTTGACCACTTGCGCGGACCTGTTTGAGAAGTTTGGGGGTCATTCTCATGCCGCGGGTATCACAATACGCCCTGAGCGGATTTCAGAGTTTCGGCGCCGGCTGAACGAGCACGCCGCCGCGTGTTTGACTGAGGAAGACTTGAAACCGTGTCTCGTTATCGATGAAGAATTGGCAACCGAAAACATCACGTTCGAGCTGATTAAAGAGTTGCAGCAGCTTGAACCATACGGGGCTGGGAACCCTCCGCCGGTATTCCTGGCTCGAAACTTGCGAATCATGTCGGAACCGCGTCTAATTGGAGAGAAGCACTTGAAGATGCATGTGGCGGGTCCATTGGGGCGCCCGTTGGAAACAGTCTGGTGGAACGGTGCCGAAACCGAACAAACTAATGCAGTAACAAACGGCATCACAATGGCCTATACGATAGAAGCTAACAGGTGGGGTGGTGAGACGTTTTTGCAGTTATCGGTACAAGGTATTCAACCCGCGCACGGCTAGTATTTTTCTGGCTGGCGTCTATTGATCCAGGGAGAAAGCAGGGGCACGGCACGCCGTGCCCCTACAACTGAGTACTAACGTGCAGGAAATCACTCGAAGAAGAGCTTTTGCAATCGGGCTGCGTGCGCGGTTTCCTCTGATCGCGCGCACGGTCGCCATTTTCATACTTACCGTGGGCATCGCGTTCATTGCCATCTCGTACTACCGCCTTCGCGACCACACGCCATTTCGTCTCAAGTCAGAGACTCCGGAGTTATCAAAAGAGGTAACCGGCATCATTGAGGGTTATGAACAACGCGTAACCAAGGGCGATCGGTTGTATCTGCTGTTGAGGGCTTCGCGCGAGATTACCTTTTCGGATGGCCATCACGAGCTCGAAAATCCAACGCTTTCGGTTTATCCGCCGGTTGGTGACAAACCCGATCAGATCTCAGCCAACCGCGCCATCTATGATCAAGCGCACTCGATTATTTCGTTCACGGGCAATGTGAGAATCGAAACCAAGGACGCATTGAAGGTCAATACCGAGACGCTTGTTTATAACCAAACTACCGAAATCGCTCAAACAGAAGCGCCGGTAACTTTTAGTCGCGAGAATATGTCGGGCCGCGCGACGGGCGCTGTCGTTCAAGCCAAAGACAAAAAGCTCAACCTTAATAAAGATGTTGAAATTACCGTCGCACCTGAATTGCTGAAGGACCCACAGGCCAAACCCGTTTCCTCACGCTCACGCCCCGTCACAATTCGTTCTGCTAACGCGACCTTTGAACAGGCTACGATGAGACTCTCGTTTGGTGGCGGTGTGACGGCCGAGCAGGAACGAGACATTATGAGCGGCGATAGTCTCTATGGCACTCTGAATGAGCAAAAGCGCTTGCAGAAACTTGAAGTGCGGGGTAATTCATACCTGCGTTCAATGGAAGAAGGCCGCGCGGCCGAGGTCCATTCTGTCGACATGGACTTCTTTCTCGACAAAGACCAGCGATTGGAGCGCGCGGTGGCTACGAAGGACACGCGCACGCGCAGTCTTGACTCCGACGCGGAGCTGCAAGCGACCGCCGCCGAGTGGATCGAAGTTCAATTCCAGGCGCAGGGCGAGCGCAGCCTCTTAAAAGAAATGCGCACTGGAGGGCGTTCGGTAGTCAATCTCTCCGCGCCCAAGTCAAAGGCAAGTGACCCTCGCGCGGCGAATAAACGGCTCACAGCTGATTCCGTTAAGCTATCCTGGCGGGTGACCGGCCGGGACCTGGAAAAAGCTGAAGCTGTGGGAAACGCGGAGTTATTCGTCGATCCCCTGGATAAGGGCCCCACAGCCGACCGCAAGACAATCACAGCGCCGCGCTTCGACTGCGATTTCTACGAAACGGGGAACCTGGCCCGCACCTGCACCGCCACGGGTGGCTCAAAAGTGTTAATTGAGCCAGTCCAGAAGAGCGAAGACAGAGGTGTTCGAACGCTTACCGCACAGACAATCGCAACCGTTTTCACAAAAGACACCCAGGATGTCGACCGCCTGGACGCCCAGGGGAATGCAAAGTTCAACGAAAACGATCGCAACGGTCTCGCGACGAATATGTCTTACACTGCCGCTGACGACACAGTCCGCTTGCGAGGTGGTGAGCCAACCGTGTGGGACTCGCGCGCGCGGACTAAAGCAGTAGAACTCGACTCAAATCTTCGTGACGAGGTGTCTTATAGCCGCGGCAAGACTGCGACAACCTACTACAGCCAGGAGCAGACTAACGGCGCTACACCCTTTTCCAAAGTTAAGACCCCTGTCTATATCGTTAGCGACCGCGGCGAATTCCATCATCAATCCGGCGTCGCAATTTACACGGGAAATGCACGTGCCTGGCAAGACGACAACTTTGTGCGAGGCGATAAACTGACGATATACGCGAACGACAAGAAGATGGAAGCGAATGGTCGAGTGCAGAGCGCCGTTTACAACGCGCGAAGGAGAGTGGAAGGTGTTAGCACGATCGTGCCCGTTTTCGCCACTGCCGACTCGATGTTTTATTCCGATCCAAATCGTCTGTTGCACTACGAAAGCAACGTCGATATCCGAACAGCAACAGACCGTGTCACAAGCGGCGAGGCCGACGTATATCTGTCACGGGAAACAAGCGAGGTAGACAAGACCGTAGCCCAGCGAAACGTGGTCCTCACGCAGCCGAATAGAAAGGGCACCGGTGATTGGATGCAATATACGACAACGGACGAAGTCGCAGTGCTTAAGGGAAACCCCGCAAGAGTTGAAGATACAGAGAAGGGAAGCACAGAAGGTGGTCGTTTGACCGTGTATATGCGAGAAGGTAGAGTGATCGCCGACGACGCGAAAGGACCACAATCATCGGGACGCGTGCGGTCAACCCATAAAGTCAAGAAACAGTAGCATCTGTATCCTGGAACAAAGTCTCCCAATCAAATGAGTACTCAGGCAGAAGATCTGGAGCTTGCGGAACAGCGAAAAGCGAAGGGTGCTGTATCCAGCTCATTTAGGAGCCAGCGGCTGGCAGGCGAGTTTCCCTCTACAACTGCCCTCGCCACACTTCATCTGGAAAAGAGTTATGGAAAAAGGCGAGTGGTAGACAATGTCAGTTTACATGTCGAAAAAGGCGAGGTTGTAGGGTTGCTAGGTGCGAATGGAGCGGGAAAGACCACCACCTTCTACATGATTGTTGGTCTTGAACGACCAAATTCCGGCACGGTGCGTTTGGGTGACCGTGACGTTACCGGGCTTCCCATGTATCTCCGCGCTCGTTTGGGATTGGGTTACCTGCCCCAGGAACCTTCGATCTTTCGCAAGATGACGGCGGCCCAGAATATTCTGGCCGTGCTCGAAACAATGGGAATGCGCAGACGTGAGCGTTTGACAAGGCTGGAAGAGTTGTTGGAAGAGTTTGGCATAGCCCATGTTCGCAACACGCGCGGCGATGCCCTCTCTGGCGGTGAAAGAAGAAGAACGGAGATCGCGCGCTCTCTCGCAACCGAACCGCAATACATCCTACTTGACGAACCCTTTGCCGGAATCGACCCAAAAGCTGTCGATGATATTCAAAATGTCATACTCTATTTGCGTAAGCGGGGCATCGGGATTCTCGTTACAGATCACAATGTGCGCGAAACGCTGGGAGTAACGGATCGTGCATACATCATGGCTGAAGGTCGCATATTTTGCTCAGGTGCCCCAAGGGACTTGACAGAAGACGCCGAGGTTCGAAAGCTTTATCTTGGCGAAAAATTCCGAATGTGAAACTGACGCGCAAACCACTCGAGAATCGGTTATAATCCCCCTGCGCAACCAGGCGCAAAATTAAGACAACATTTTGACTTTGACCTTCAGTTTGAACTGAGCAATGTCCCTAAAGCTCACCACCAGCCTCTCTCAACGACTCGTGCTAACGCCGCAGCTGCGGCAGCGCATCGAGATGTTGCAGATGACCACGCTCGAGCTCAGCGACCTCATTCAGCAGCAACTTCTGGAGAATCCGGTCCTCGAGGAAGTTGTGACTCAGGAAGAAGCGCAAGAGCTGGCGGAGAAGATTTTAGATCACCTGGCGAGTGCTGATCCGGGGACCACACCCGATCCGCAGCCGGTGGAGGCTGTCGAGCCCGAGCTTGGTAGCCCACCTTCAAACGGTGCGGGCGACGCGGAAGCTATGACCGCGTCCTACTCCGAGATTGAGTCAGAAGGCGGCGACGCGGCAAGCTCAGCAGATCCGAGTGAGGATTCGATTGGTGATGAGATTGTTGGTGACGATGCGGCGCGTGACGCGTTTGAAGAAATCGACTTCGGCCGTGAGTTTCAGGACTACCTCGATCCTGGATACAAAACCCAGGAGGTTGAGTACAAAGAAGACGCGCCCACGTTCGAGCAGTTTCTAACCAAGCCGCCTTCGCTTGCCGATCATCTTGAGTGGCAGTTGCACATGAGTCCGATCGAGGGTGAGGGATGTGAGGCCGCAATTTGTGTTATTGGAAATCTCGACTCGGAAGGCCGGCTCAATGCCACCAACGAAGAAATTGCGGCAATGGGTGGATGGTCGGAAGAAACTGTGGAACAGGCTCGCCTGGATGTTATGCGCCTGGAACCGGTCGGATGTGGCGCCCGCGACGTTCGAGAGTGCCTGCTGACCCAACTCGCGGTCCGCGGAGAGAGCGACCGCCTTGCCGTAAGACTGATCAGCGATCATCTTCCCGATTTGCAACAGCACAAGCTGCCGAATCTTTCCAAGCAACTCGGCATCGATATCGATACTTTGTTAGCGGAATTGCAGTTCATTCGCACGCTCGAGCCGTATCCAGGCCGGCGCTACTCGGTGGAAGAGCCGATTTTGATCACGCCCGAGATCTACATCGAGAAACTTGATGAGGATGACGACGAATACGTGATCTATTTTGCCGATGATGGCAGTCCGCGGCTGCGCATTAGCCCTCAATACCAGCAGATGCTCAATCAGCCCGGAGTAACAAACGAAACCAAGAGCTTTATCAGGGAGAAAGTGCGATCCGCCGTCGATCTTTTGCGCAACATCGAGCACCGCCGGCAAACGATCTACAAAGTGGTGGAGTCGATTGTACACCGGCAACAAGACTTTCTGGACAAAGGTGTCGAGTTTATCAAGCCCATGATGTTGAAAGACATTGCTGAAGATATTGGCATGCACCTTTCCACAGTGTCGCGAGTGGTGAATCGTAAGTATGCCCATACCCCCCAGGGTGTGATCGAGCTGCGACGCTTTTTTACCGAAGGCATGATGAATGAGGACGGCGAGGAGATCTCCACGCGGATTATTAAGTTGAAGATAAAGAAGCTTATTGAAGATGAAGACTCATATAATCCCATAACCGATGATCAGGTGGTAAAGATCCTGGCCAAAGATGGGATAAAACTTTCGCGCCGCACCGTGGCCAAATATCGCGACCAGATGCATATCCCGGGATCGCGCGAGCGCCGCGCCGTTGTCTAATGCCCCCAGCAGGCGCCTGAGGTTTTCGTTAAGCACGCATTTTTAAGACCAGACAGGTCTTAGGTCTGGCACTACTATATTTGAAACTACCGAGGACGGTACTGGGGTTATGAGATTCGAGTACACGGGTCGGCATGTTGACGTCTCACCCGCCATTCGCAAGCATGTCGAAGGTCATTTTAGGAAGATGGAACATATTTTTAACAGTACGGCGGCCTGGACACACGTGATAATCGAAGTCGAGAAGAACCGTCATATCGGGGAAGTCATAGTGCATTGGCGCGATCACACGTTAACTGCCAAAGACACCAATGCTGACATGTACATGGCGCTGACTCGCGCCATTGCCAAAATCGAGAAGCAAGCTCTCAAACTCAAGAAAAAAATTATTGACCGCAAGCAAGGTGCGCGACGCACGGCGGCCGTCGCTCCCGAACCCGATGGGAAGCTTGAAGCTACCCCCCGCCCACCACGAATAATTGCCGCTCGTCGTTATTCCGTTAAGCCCATGACCGCTGAAGAGGCAGCGTTGCGTCTTACATCGGAAAGCGACCAGTTTGTGGTATTTCGCGATGCCGATACTGACCGGCTCGGCGTACTCTACAAACGGAAAGACGGAAATTTTGGCCTTATCGAGCCTTAGAGTATCGGTCTATCCGGCAGCTTGATGCCATGCTCGATATGACCGATGGCCATGAGGAGCAGATGCATTTTCCATTTGTCATTTCTCATTTCTCATTTTTCATTTACCATTCATTCCCTGAGTATTACGGAGCTATACGAAGCAGGTTGTTCATAGCTACCCCACGTTTGACTCGACTAAGATGACAAATGAAAAATGCCAAATGACAAATGGAAAATGGAAAATGATTCGACTCCCCGCGGTACTGCTCTGCATGCTTTCTCTCCTGACGGCAGCGCCGGCCCCGATAAAATACTCTGCGGATGCTAATCATTCCACCGTCGGGTTTTCTATCCCCATTCTCAACGGCGTTTCGAAGGTAAGAGGGAAGTTCACCAACTTCACCGTGAGTCTTGAATACGACGAAGCGAACATCGCGAATTCTTCGGTTAACGTCATCATCAAGACCGCAAGTATCGACACCGGTATCGAAGCGCGCGACAAACACCTACGCACGGAGGATTTCTTTGATGTAGAGAAGTATCCGGAGATTACTTTTAAGAGCAAACGTGTGGAGAAAAAAGGAAAGCACTTTCTCGTGACTGGAGATCTTTCCATGCACGGCGTCACCAAAGAGTTGGCAATTCCTTTTATGGTTAGTGGAAGATATGTCAATGCTGCGAACCAGCAAGCTATGGTGGGATTTCTAGCCAATCTCTCGTTGAATCGCCGCGACTACGGAATGATCTGGAAACATTCCGCAATTCCAAACTTCGTCGGTGATATTGTCCACATTGACCTCGCGGTTCTAGTCAGAGCAGACATGCCTAAAAAACCTGCTTGAGCCGGCACGTGACTGTAATGCCGCCTGTCCGGCAACTCTCATCCGCATGTTTTGTAGTGGCCGGCGCCCCTACAATCTAAACCAGTCTCTGCTTAAATGCCGCCCAACGCGGTCCAGCGCACAACAAACGAAGACTCGTTTCGTAGTAAACTAAAGTCCGGAGCCTGCGAAGACCAGAATCCTATGGTGCGGAAAAAGAGTACGCCTGTCTCGCCGCGGAGCGAAGCGGTCCCTGATATCGTGATCATAACCGGACTGAGTGGCTCCGGGATGTCTTCCGCCACGAATGCCTTTGAAGATCTTGGGTACTTTTCTGTCGATAACCTGCCGATCACTATGCTGCAGACGTTTGCTCGCCTGTTAGCTGCGGGTGAAGACGAAACGGGCATTCACCGTGCGGCGCTCGTCATTGACATTCGCGAAGGTACTTTTCTTGCGGGCTTCGAGAAACAACTGAGAGCCTTGCGCGACACCGGGCTGTGGGTCTACGTCATCTTCCTCGAGGCTTCAGATGAGATCTTGCAGCACCGTTTTAGCGAGACGCGCCGGCCTCATCCGGCTGACGGCGGCCAGGGATTGTTGCCGGCCATTCGCGACGAACGCGAAGCGATGTCGCGTATTCGAGCTTTGGCCGACCAGATCATTGACACGTCTGAACATAACGTTCACACGCTCCGCCGCCATCTACTGGAGAGATTTAGCCCAGACAGGCGCGGCGGGTCCATGCGCGTACAGGTGTTGAGTTTCGGGCACAAGTATGGCAATCCCGGCGACCTGGAATTGCTTTTTGACGTGCGCCACCTGCCTAATCCTCATTTCGTTCCGGAATTGAAACGCCTATCCGGCCACGACCGCCGCGTAGTGAAGTTTTTGAGATCGCACTCCGAGGTCGAGGAGACTTTAAAGCGTTTCAGCGATCTCCTCGATTATCTGTTGCCGCTTTACAAGCGTGAAGGAAAGTCGTACGTGACGGTGGGGATTGGCTGTACCGGGGGTCGACATCGCTCCGTGATGGTGGCAAATGCGTTGGCGCGTCGACTGCGGCGGGCTGGCTTCGATGCTCGCGCCGTCCATCGTGACGTCAAGCAAGCAAACCGCAGCCGCTAAGAGGAGACCAGCGGAGAAACCTGACAATCTTGGCCGGGCCCAATGCGAGGAGAGATCATGGCGAGCAAGAACCCAAATCCACAGCCCGACGATAGTCGGGAAGAACAACAACGCGTTGCAGGAGTCATAGTCACGCACGGCCACCTTGCCGGTGAACTGCTGGCGGCGGCCGAAATGATCATTGGACCTATTTCTCACATTACGTCTGTCTCCATCGGCTGGCATGATGACGTAGACGTCGCGCACGACGAAGTTCAACGCGCAATATCACGCGTTTCTCAGAACGCGGGAGTCTTGTTGATGACCGACATGTTTGGCGGCACCCCAACGAATATTGCCTCCATGTTCCTCGAAGATGGCAAAGTTGAGGTAATCACCGGCATAAACCTTCCCATGGTGATCAAACTCGCGAGCCATTCCGGACCGGATTCTTTGAATGAAGTAGCACGCCGGGTCTGCGATTTGGGACGACAAGGAATTTACGTGGCTGGGGATCTGCTGACCCCGCCGTCGAAGAGTGGAAAGAGCTAGATGGTTGAGCGCACGTTCAAGGTGACCGGACATCTTGGTCTCCACGCCAGAGCAGCGGCTAAGCTTGTACGCGTCGCGAACAGTTTCAAGAGCAGCTTACGGCTCGAGCGCGATGACCGCAGCGCGAGCGCGGATGCGAAGTCTATTCTGAGCGTGCTCATGCTTGCCGCAGGCTGCGGTACGAATTTGCGCGCTGTAGCGGAAGGTGAGGACGAAGAAAGCGCACTAGAAGCCCTGGGTGGTCTGTTCTCCAGTGGTTTTGGCGAGGCTCCCGCAATGGCTGACCACGCTCCGGCTGAGCATACCGAAATCCACTGCAAGGGGCTGGGAGTTTCCGAGGGTATTGCCATCGGCCGGGTCTTACGGATGCATAACGGCACGAATTACGTCTATCGTTCGCGCCTGGATGCCGCAGACATCCCTGGCGAGTTAAGTCGCTTTCGAGGCGCGCAGCGCCTGGCCAGAGGTGAGCTGTTAGCTGTTAAAGAACGCGCCGAGAAACAACTTGGTAAGGACCACGCTTACGTTTTCGATGCTCACTTGCTGTTGCTTGAAGATGAAAGACTGCTCGGCGATGTTGAGAAATACATCACGGACCAGAACGCCAATGCTGAATGGGCAGTGAGGGTGATAGGCGATCACCTGATTTCGGTCTATTCGGAAATCAAAGACGACTATCTGCGCGAGCGCGGGTCTGACATTGAGGATGTTGTGCAACGGCTCCTGGTAGCACTAAGCGGCGAACGCATGCCTCGGCGAAAGCTGTCAAAGGATGCTGTCGTAGTTTCACAGGACCTGCTGCCTTCCGCCGTTGCTGAGCTCGACTTTGAATACGCGCGGGCGATTGTGACCGACAGCGGCGGATGGACCTCCCATACGGCAATTATCGCCAGAGGCCTCGGCATACCTGCCGTGGTGGGCCTGCGAGACTTTTTTCGTCGCGCGCGCACTGGGGATCGGATTGTGGTCAACTCCCTCCGGGGGGAGGTCATCCTTCATCCTTCACCGCAAACACTTGCTCGCTATCAGGCAGAAGCGGCCATTCGCGTGCCAAGTGGCCCATCCGACTTTCCATCAGACCAGGGGCCCCTGAGAACTATTGATGGACTAGAGATACGTTTGCGGGCCAACGTGGAGGTACCGGCAGAATTTGCCGGCGTGAGTAGGTATGGAGCTCGGGGCGTCGGACTCTATCGCTCAGAGTTTCTGCTCTCTCGCGGCGGAGTGATGGTGTCAGAAGAGGAGCAACTCACAGCCTACGCGGAGATTGCCAAACTTGCCGGTGATGATGGAGCAATTGTTCGTCTTTTCGATTTAGGGGGCGAAAGCGCTCGCGATCCCACAGCAGAGCCTGAAAGGAACCCGGCGCTGGGTCTACGCGCAATTCGGTTCGGCTTATCTCACAAAGAGGTCATGCGAACCCAGATTCGCGCAATCCTTCGGGCCGCGGCTGAAGGGCGGATTGACATTGTCCTGCCCATGGTAGCGGACGTTGGCGACGTTAGGCGTGCGCGGGCGCTCATCGAAGAAGAGGAAGCCAAGCTCAAGAGTCAGGGTCTGCATCACGGCCGTGTTCGGGTCGGTGCAATGATCGAGGTGCCTTCAGCTGTCTTGACAGCCGATAAGATTGCCAGGAGTGTAGAATTCTTCGAGCTGGGAACTAACGATCTCGTGCAATACACCCTCGCGGTTGACCGGACCAGCGATCAAGTGGCCGAATGGTTTCGAACTCTGCATCCAGCCGTACTGAGCGGCATCTTTCAAAGCTTGAATGCCGCAAGGCAAGCTGGAATTCCGACCATTGTTTGCGGTGAGATGGCTTCAACCCCGGCTTACGCGGTTTTGCTTGTCGGTCTTGGAGCTGTCGATTTAAGCATGACACCCGGCGCTATTCCACGCGTGCGTCGCGCCCTTGCGGCAATTGATTATCAAGCCGCGCACGCAATTGCTTACGAGTGCCTGGAGTGTGCCACTGCTGACGAAGTCGAAGATCTTGTTCGGGATCGGTTTCGCGCGCGATGGCCCCAGAGCTTTCCCATCGATAGCCTGCCTAAGCCTCGGGAAGAGAAGTAGAGTAGGAAGACGAATGGACGGATCCAGGCTGAGACTCTTCCAAATATTGATCGCCAAGTCGATTGCCGAAACACTTCTTGTCGGTACACTTGCAGTAATATTTTTCTACACGACCTTTCCACCATACTTCCATGGCTGGGGAGAAGCGTCGCCTGAAGCACTCGTGGGGTGGGTTGTTAACGATTCACGGCCCTGGGATCGAGTTGAAGTTCAGCTTTTCATCGATGGCAAGTTCATTGCAAACGGCGTTGCTAATTTGCCTCGACCTGACGTCATGGCGGCTGGATGGTCAAAGGACGAATGGCATGGGTATGCTTTCTTTCCTCCACGGTTAGCGGCGGGTATGCACGAGGCACGCGTTTACGCGATTCACGAGAGCGGGGGCGGTGTTCGACAAACGCTTCAGCTGGTTGGCAACCCGATCCGTTTTGCGTCTGATGAGAGCGGCAAGCTGGCTGACCTTACTAATTTGAAGCCCTAGCTTAAGACGGCTGGGTAAACAGGGAATGAGCGCGCACCAGCGGTATCTTGACGAAAACACGAGCCTCGAAGCTGATAAGTCCCTGGCCTTATGGGAGATCGCATCGGTAATTACTTCGTGTCTCCTTGGTGAGTGGGTCATCTTCTCGATAGGAAAAGGGAACCGTTTGGCCCTCGCGGTCCTGGTGCTTATCGTCTCTTTCTTCATGTTCTTGTCGCATCGCCTGCGAAAAGAATCGACGCGTGATCTGGGCCTGCGTCTGGATAATTTCCTTGAAGCCGCTCGCCTCTTAGCTCTGCCGATGTGCCTTGCAAGTGGGGTCGCAATCTTAGTCGCGTACCTGAACGGCACACTGAGCCTCGCCCGCTGGCGGGGAGGACAGTCAATTCTTGGGATGCCGGCACTTGGGATCCTTTGGGCGCTTGTACAGCAATACGCACTGCAAGCGTTTATCAATCGTCGGGCGCAGCTTGTTTGGGGCCGCGGTCTGCGCAGCGTGTTATTCGTAGCCCTCATGTTCGCTGCGCTTCACCTGCCCAATCCCTTGCTCTGCCTGGCCACCTTTGCCGGAGGGATGCTGTGGGCAGCGGTCTACCAGCGCGCCCCTAACCTGTTCGCCCTGGCCCTCTCGCACGCCCTAATGACCTGGGTGCTGGTTTCTACGGTGCCTGCATCCCTTCTCGGTGGCCTACGGGTCGGTTTCAAGTATTTCGGGTGACCGAATCCGCTAGCTCATGAATCGCAAAACACTAGTAAGGGCAGAAATTGCAGGTGTTTGAACGAGATTTGAGTGTGTACTGTACGTGTTGAACACGATTTGCTAAGATGTTTTTGCCTTGCATGGGAACAGGTCGGGCGGTCGCTGCTGGTTTCTCTTAAATTTGATACCTCAGATTTGAGTTAAGAAACCAGGAGAGGAAAGTCCGAACAATATAGGGCAGCGATCCCGCTAACGGCGGGGCGTTCGAGGGAATCTCAGATTTGAGATCTCAGGTCCAGATCTCAAATTTCAGATTTCAAATTTCAGATCTGAATCTGAAGTCTTTAATCTGAGATTTTCTCGGGCGACGACAAGTGCAACAGAAAGCAGACCAGCCGACCGACTCAATTTCAAATTTTTAGATTTGGAAGTAGGATCGGCGGTGATGGGTGAAATGGTGCGGCCTGCAAGGGCTTAAAGTAAGAGCGCACCGGCGTCCGTGGTAACACGGGCGGCCAGGCAAACTCCTCGCAGTGCAAGACCAAATAGGGAGGCGTCAAAAAGGGCTGCCCGCCCGAAGCCGCTTTGCGAGATCTCAAATTTGAGATCTCAGGTCTCGGAAAAGGAGTCCGCTCAAACATGAGCGAGCTCGGATTTTGAGAATCGGACGCTGCTACGACCTCCGGGTAGGTCGCTCGATCCATCTGGCAACAGCTGGACTAGATGAATGATCGCCACTTCGATTTGAGATCTGAGATCTCAGATCTGAAATTTCAGATCTCAAATCGGAGAACAGAATTCGGCTTACAGACCTGTTCTTAATTGCATGGCACGATGGAACGCTCGAAAATCTGTATCTGTTTGATTAAGGAGAGGGTGAGATGGCAAATCGGAAAGGCGTCTTTATAGGTGCGTACGTACCAAATCATCTGAAAGAGTCTCTGCGACGTCGTGCAGCTGCTGAGCATCGCACCCTCTCTCAAGAGATCACACGTATCCTTGAGGAAGCCGTGCATGGACGCGGACTGCCGCCGGGAAGCGTCGACCGCAGAAATAAGGATACAACCCCGCGTCGGCGCTCTACAGATCCCTCACCGAGACGACGCGCCATTGATTTGAGTTTTGTGCCCTCGGGCAATAAGTCTGGAGATGATAAGAGTTAATTGTCTTAGTAGAGGGCAGTCGCTTAAACCCCTGAAACCAGGCTGCTTGAAAATCGTACCGAAATCTCCCGGCAAAATTATTGCTTAACCTCCAACCGAAGAAACCGACTTGAAGTATCTGATCATCGGCACGCTTCTAGCTCTAGCCTTTGTACTCGTCTACTCACGTCTGCGGCCATACATTGAGTTTCTGAGAAAACTGTTGAGCGCGATGAAGGGACCGCTTGACGCGAACTCCCCCTCATCAACGCGCAGCGGATCAACCCGTACCGAAAATAAACTGGTCCGTTGTGTGGCTTGCGGCACCTGGGTACCAGCCGAGCGCGCAATCGGTACGGGTTCCAAGTCGTCAGAATATTGTTCGCGAGAGTGTCTGGAGAAAGCAGCAGTTGGCAAGGAAAGAAAGCTCGCGGGTTGACCCTTGCTTTTGCCCTATCACTTCTCTAGCCGATCGGTAATAGGCTTGCAGAACGCGAGCAGTCAGTTTGCTGCCGGTTTCCGCGCGGCCGCACCCCACAAAAACAACAAACTGGAAAGTAGGAGCGAGAGCGGGACCACCAGCAAAGCTCCCGTCAAATGTTGTTGCTGCGCGTCTATACCAAGCAATCGGGCGAATGCGATAATGAACGACAGCTGGCCTAACTTCAAAGAATCTGAGATCACGCCCACACCAAATCTGGAAATGACGTCGCCCATGATGTGGATGATGACTATGTTTAGCGCTACGGCGGTAGCTCGGACCAAGGGAGGCACGCTGTTGACCAAAATGGCGTGGAAGGGTGCGTTGTTGATAAAGAGAAAAAAAACGGCGAGGAAAATTGCGGGAATGAAAATCCACGGATTGCTTGTGGCAAGCACCACGAAGACCGGAACGATCCCGAGAGCACTACTTGTTGCGCAGACCAAAAAGTAAGCATTGCGTCGCCTGGTAATGAGCCGATCGGCAAGCCAGCCGCCACCAAAGGTTCCGGCGGCCCCGGCAACGAGTGAGACCACGCCCAGCGTAATCCCCGCCCGCGTTACACTCAGACCCTTTTCCCGCACCAGAAGGATAGTGGCCCATGTACCGAACGCTCCCAGCACGAAAGTCAGCGCCGTGTATCCAGCGGTTGAAAGCAGCCAGTCGCGCGTGCGCAAGATCCGCCAGGAAGTAAGCAGAAACGATTCTCGCGCGTGCGAACTCTGGATGCCCGCGCCGGCCTTGTCCTCTCCCACAGCCTCAGTGGCAGGTTCCGGATCATCGCTCGAGCCGCGGATTGGCTCACGCAATCGCCAGACAAACCAAGCCGTGATCAATCCGGGAAGTCCGACGATCATGAAAGCCATGCGCCAACCAAAGAAGTGAGCCAGAACTACGCCGATGACATACCCCAGCGCGAATCCCATCGGGATTGCCGCCTGAAAGACGCCCAACGCCGTGGCCCGGCGCTTGGGTGGGAAATAGTCTGCTATCAAACTTGGTGTGATCGTCGAGTAAGACGACTCTCCCACGCCAACTATGGCCCGAACGAGACAAAGCACGATGGCTACGCCCGAAAGCTCCAACGTAAATTGAACGACCGGCACATTGAGGTGAATTGACCCCGGCAAGATCGGGAGGTGGTCCATGACGCCGCTTAGTGCTGTGGCGACGCTCCAGATGACCGCCGCGCCGGCCATGAGTTTTGTGCGCGAATAGCGATCGCCAAGTCTTCCAAACAAGGGTGCCAGCACCGTAAAGGAAAGCAGGAGGGCTGCCTCCATGGCTCCAATTTCGGTATCGGTCAAGTGCAGATCTTCCGCCATTAGTGGCGCGACGCTCGGCAGAATCTGGCGGTCAATGTAGTTCAGAAAGTTTACGAGTGTGAGAATGCCTAGCGCGTAAAAGGAATACCGGGGGAGGCGGGAGCTGACCGCCGGAGGACTGGAATCAGGCTTCGGCGGTGTCGGCGTGGCGGTTGTTTCCATCCGTCTGTGTTCCTTCTCTGGCTAGAACGTCAACAATGGCAGGCGTGATGTCGGCAAGACTGCGTATACGTTGCGCGATCTGATCACGATCCGCGCCCCAGACAATGGTAGGCACTTCATTCAGCGTGTGGTTCCGCGAGGATAAGTCTTCGATGTTTCCATGATCGCTCGTGAGTATAACGGAAGCGGTGCCGAGGTCAACATTCGCCAGCAACTCCCGGATTAGCAGAGCTAATTCCTTCAAAGCAACTCTGGCAGCGGTCATGTCTTGCGCGTGACCGATCTTGTCGGTCAGGAAATATTCATAAAGGGTAAATCGGCTTTCGGCAGCAACGCGAGCGAGCACGGCTGCAGCCTCTTGCGGTGTTTGCGTTCGCAGGTCTTCACCACGCTCGATGAGCATCCGGTTGGTGAAATCCTGGTAGACCGCACGTCCATTTCTCACGTCATCAACCGTCCGGAACGGTAGTCCGGCGGCCTCAACAGCCGCCGTTGTCGCCGAGACCCAGCGGGGACGGTCCTCAAAGAATCGTTTGGTGTAGGCGTTGGCGAAAGTGATGGGTGCGACGCCCGCGCGCTTCAACTTCAGGAAGAGAGAATGTTCGCGAATGATCTCCAATAGAGCCTTATTGGGAAAACCCTGCTTGTGGTAGCCGAGCAACGAGGGCGCGTTAATACCAGTCAGAATCGTAGTCTGACCCGAGGCACTCTGGGGGCGGCCCGCAACTCCCAGTGAGGCATCTGTCGGCACAAGAACACCGTCCAGCACCGCGGGTGCCTCGTTCTTGAATACAGCCAGTGGCGCCGAGTCTTCCAGATCGTCGAATGGATTTGACGCGCCGCGCGAACCAATACCGAGGCCATCAATAAAGAAGAGAAAGACTGATGGAGCATCAGTCGTCATTAAGCAGGCCACGCTCCCGGTAGAGATTGAGTTTATTGTGGAGAGTTTTGAGGCTGATTCCCAACAGAGCCGCGGCACGTGTCTTGTTGTTCTTGGTCTTCTGCAGAGTTCGCATGATCATTTGGCGCTCCAACTCTTCAAGTGGAGTGCCCACGGGCAGGGTAATCGTATCCTCATCGCGCAGTCTGACGCGCTGCTCGATTGGGTAAGGCGCGAAGTGGTGTCTTTCAATCTGCTCTCCCGAGCAAATGATAACAGCTCGCTCGATGACGTTTCGCAGTTCGCGTACATTTCCCGGCCAGGCATGAAACTGCAAGGCGTGGATTGCCCCGGGACTCAGGAAGCGCGCTGGTCTGTTGTGCTTTTCAGCGAGTTGGGTCACGAGGTGCTGTGCCAGCAGAGGGAGATCCTCTTTGCGATCTTTCAGAGGTGGCAGCCGAATTCTAAAGACATTCAGGCGGTAGAGCAGGTCTTCGCGAAGGCTGCCGCTTTGCACAGCTTCTTCAGGATTGCGATTGGTTGCTGCCAGGACTCGCACATCCACGTTAATCTCTTTACGACTACCAAGTCGTCTGATCGATCGCTCTTCGATCACCCGGAGCAGCTTTGCCTGCAACAAGGCCGGCATCTCCGCGATTTCGTCGAGCAACAGCGTGCCGGTATCCGCTAACTCGAAACAACCCTGCCGTCTGGAAGCAGCGCCGGTGAATGCCCCCTTCTCATGTCCGAAAAGTTCGGATTCCATGAGCGTTTCCGGTATAGCCGAACAATTTATAGCAACAAACGGTTTGTCCTTTCGAGGACTCTTCTGGTGTAGCGTTCGAGCCACCAGTTCCTTGCCCGTTCCTGAGTCGCCGGTGAGCAAGACCGACGCTGAGGACGGCGCTACTTGTTCAATCAGTGAGTAAATAGCCCGCATCGGTTCCGATTTGCCTACCAATTCGCCAAACGCGCCTCGATCCTGGAGCTGACGGCGCAGCAGCTCGTTTTCACGCTTGGCTTCCGTGAGCTCAACGGCCCGATCCAAGACTATTCTGAGCTTGTCTGCCTCAACCGGCTTCTCGAAATAGTGGTAAGCACCCTCTTCCTGAATGGCATTCAAAGCCGTTTCGATGGAGCCGTCACCCGTCAGCAGGATGACAGGAGTTTGAGGTTGCACGGCACGTATCTCGCGCAGGAGGCTAAAACCCTCCGCGGACGACGTGGAACTGCCCGCGATAATCACTGACGGTGTTGCCTCCGCCAAACGAGCAAGACCTTCGTCAGTGCTCTTAGCCAGCAGCACATTGTAGTTCCAGCCGGCAATCAACTCGCTGAGTGCTTCAGCGCTGGTTCGATCGGAATCAATGATGAGTACACGGCGGTAGGACATCGACAAGCAGTTTAGCACATGAGCAGGGCTGACATTCCTTCTTGGTCCTGAGCGGCGACTGTCGGAGAGCGGGTGCTACTTCTGCGAAAAATAATCGGCGATCGCGCGCGCCAGCGCGGGAATCGTAAACGACTCTGGCTGGATGTCCGTCTGTAATCCGTGTTCGGCCGCCGTCTGGCCTGTAATATCCCCGATGCACGCAATGGCGACGCCTTTAAGCGAATCGCTGAGGTCGTTCAGGTCCAAGAGTTGAGCGAGATTTTTTACCGTGGACGAACTGGTGAAAGCAATACAGTCTGTACCGCCGGCCAGCAAGGCACCGAGGCGCCCCCGGTCGAGATCACCAGGTAGCACTGTACGATACGCGGGAACGACATCAACGCGAGCTCCTGACCCTTCCAATGCCCGAGGGAGAAAATCGCGTGCGACAGCGGCACGTGGAATCAGGAAGTTCAAGCCGTTGAGCCCCCCACGACCACCGACAAACTGGGCCAGCGCAGCAAAAACACCTTCGGCCTTGAATTCAAGTGGCACGACATCGACGTGAATGTGAGCGTCTCTTAATTTATCCGCAGTCGCGTCGCCAATGGCACAGACTTTCAGCTCATCGATCTCAATCAGTTCGTGTCCCGTGGCGCGAAAGCGACTCAAGAAATACTCAACTCCATTGACGCTTGTGAATACCAGCCAGTCGTACCCATAAAGGTGACTCAGGGCCTCATCAAGGCGGTCAAAACTCTCGGGAGGGGCGATTTCGATGGTGGGGCAGACGATTACCCGAGCGCCGTACTGCTCTAGCTCAGACACAAACTCATCGGACTGCGATCGTGCCCGGGTGACCACCACCGTGCGGCCAGCGAGTGACTGAGTCGCAGACCGTTGATTTGTCTCAGTGGAGTTGGGATAACCCTGCATTCTGCTCGTCTAGTGTACCAACAACCTGTCTGCACCGCGGTCCAACAGTTGTGTTGCTAATTGAAGGCCCAACCCGTCAGCGTTGGCGCTGGCTCCGCTCAGCTCACCCCTAACCGTTACCTGACCCTCACGGTCGGCGACCAACCCTTCCAAGGTTATTCCATCGCACGAGGCAACCGCATAGCCCGCGATAGGCAACTCGCAACCACCGCCTAGTGCCCGCAGAAATCCGCGCTCCGCGGTGCAGGCAAGTCGCGTCGCTTCATGATCGAGCTTACTTACAGCTTCTATCGTGGTCTCATCGTCGCGGCGCGTCTGTACGCCAAGAGCGCCTTGTCCCACTGCCGGCAACATTTCATCAGTAGGAATTACTGCGCTGATGCGACCCTCAAGTCCCAGACGGCGAAGCCCTGCCGTGGCCAGGATTAGAGCGTCATATTGTCCCTCATCCAATTTGCGCAGGCGTGTGTCGACGTTTCCTCTCAAGTCCCGTACGACAACATCGCGACAGAGATGCTTCAACTGCGCCAACCTCCTCTGGCTCGAGGTGCCGACGACGGCGCCTTCGGGCAGGTCCTTGAGGGAAAGCTGGCCCGGTTTTCGACCCTGCCTGAGAACCAGCGCGTCGCGTGCATCTTCCCGCTCGCAAATAGCAGCGATGGCAAGTCCCTCGGGAATAATCGTGGGTAAGTCCTTCAGTGAATGAACCGCGACGTCGATGCGCCCTGCGATTAAAGCCTCCTCCAACTCTTTCGTAAAGACTCCCTTACCTCCGATGACGGAAAGTGGCTCAGTCTTCACGTCGCCCGTGGTTTTGATAATTTCAATTTCGGTTGTGATCTCAGGATGGAAAACCGACAACCGGTCTTTGATCCATAGAGCTTGCTTGAGAGCGAGCTGTGAGCCACGAGAGCCGATTATCAAACGATTTTTCATTTACGCGGAGACTTCTCTCAGTCCGAACTTCCTCTGATTTTCAGCGTGATGTTCGGCATGATCAATCTTCGAGGTCGAAGGTTTCACGCCAGGCCTGAATGCTATCGACATCGCCGGAGTCGTAGGAGCGTCGCATGTGGCTAATTAGAGGGTGTGAGATCTTATTGACGGTGGAGACCAGCAGGGATTCAATCGCACTTTCCTGGTCAGGTGTTAAGGGGCCGAGACGACCGCGTTGTCTGGCCAACTCAGATCGGGCGATGTCCTGGAGCTTTTGCCGCAGCGCTCCGAGCGAGGGTCCAATTTCCATGACGCGCAACGTTTGTTGAAACTGCATCACCTCAGAATCGACGATTAGTTCGGCTCGTTCGGCTTCGCGTTCACGCTCTCTGATATTCGAGGAGATCACCGACTCCAGATCATCGATGTCAAAGACGAAAGCATTGGGGAGCTCACCAATCGCTGGATCCAGATTCCGGGGGACACTAATGTCTATGAAAAATGCTGGACGATTTCGTCGTCGGCTGAGGGCCTCGCGCGCCATTGCCGCGGTTACAACATAATCGCCCGCGCCCGTGGAGCAGATAACAATATCAGCCTCAGGAAGGTAGTCTAAGAGTCGTTCCAGGCTTACGGCCTCGCCGCCAAATTCTCTGGCCAGACGTTGCGCTGAATCTGCGGTTCGATTAGTAACCAGTACGCGAGAGACTCCAGCACTAATGAGATGCCGCGCGGATAGTTCAGCCATTTCTCCAGCGCCGATCAAAAGCACCGACTGGCCCTTGAGAGAGCCAAAGATTTTCTTGCCGAGTTCAACAGCCATGTAGCTTATCGACACTGCGTTCGCGGCAATTCCCGTTTCATTTCTAACTCGCTTGGCCACTCGAAAAGTGTGGTGTATAAGCCGGCTCAGAACGCGGCCGGCTGTGCCTGCTTCGAGGGCAATTGAGTATGCCTGGCGAACCTGTCCCAGCACCTGAGGTTCGCCAACAACCATTGAATCCAGAGACGAAGCGACGCGGAAAATGTGGCGCACGGCTTCCTCGTCGTTATGGCTGTACAAATAGTCAAGAACCAGATCGGGGGGCAGGCTTCGAGCTCGCGTGAGGAAATCCGCTATCCGTTTGCCGCTCTCGCCGATTTGCTCGCTGGCAGTAGCAATCAGCACCTCCACTCGGTTACAGGTCGACACAATCAGACCTTCCCGCACCACCTCACCATCGACAAGCGAACGCAGGCCAGCTGCGCAGGCCTCTTTCGAGAACGCGAGCAACTCCCGCACTTCAACAGGAGCGGTCTTGTGATTGACTCCGACTAAAACAATGGACATGACACAAAATTGCATTTCAGCGATCGGGTGAGATTGCAGGGCTGTCCAGGGCAGCTCGATTCTATCACCCAAACACGTGATAGCCTCCCATCCATCGTGCGCCCAGGAACGTGCACAACACTAGAGCAAAACCGGCGACCCCCATCCAGGCCGCGCTACGACCGCGCCAACGGGCGGTTGACCGGTATAAAATCAACAGCAGATAGAGCAACCAGGTCAGCAGGGCAAAGATCTCTTTTGGATCATTGTGCCACAAAACACCGTCGCGTGACGACGACCAAAGCATTCCCGTCGCGATTCCCACCGTCAACAAGGCGAGCCCAATGGCCAGAGCACTGGTAGCGATTTCATTGAGTGTAGTGAGGGAGGGAAGGCGATGAAAAATGGCTGTAAAGGTCTTCAACTTAAGTTCTCGCTCCTGCAACAGGTACATAACGCTGGCCAGAAAAACGACGAAGAACGCGGCATATGCACACAGCAGAAGCGTAGTGTGTACCGGGAAAAGCCATGTTGCTGAGAATCCAATGCGCTCGTGCGAGTCGCCTGACGATTGACTCAAAAGTGCCACGAAGGTCAGCACCGAGACCAGCGGAAGGGTAAAACTACCCAGTGCCTGAGCGCGATAGCGATAGAGCACCAAAGCGTAGCTTCCTACCAGGGTCCAGGCCAGGAAGGAGAGCGTCTCACGCAAGTAAAACAGCGGATAGTGACCGTCCACAACCCAGTCCACGATTAAGGCAGTCGTGTGTAAAACGAAGCCGAGGGCGAGAGCCAACTGGGAGACTCTTTGGAGCGCCTTTCGTTTGTTGACAAAGGCCAGCACCGAATGAATTGCAGCAACAACGTAAGCTGCCAGGACTGCGAGTAAGAGGGATCTCATTCTGCTTGAAGTGGGTAAACGAACGGTATTCTAGTGCATAGCGGCGGCACGCGGCAAAGGTCGAGTAATCACCGGATACTGAACCACTCAACACGGAACCACTCAATACAGAACCGTGAGCCGTAGCGACCGGATGCTACCACTCAACTCCAAGAACACAACCCGATTACACGGCTCGCGGTTCTGTATGAGCAGTTCCACAATGAGTGGTCCGCATTGGCGGGATTTGGTCACGTTGTTGCAACGCGACGCGGAGCATTGCCATGCTCAATGGCAAGCGTTATTCTTTCCCCAGCTGCCCCCCGGCCTGTTCCACAAGTTCAAAGGAGAAATATATGTTAACCGGAGTAGTGCGCGTCTTGCTGCTCGTGGCGATCTGTTTGACGCTTCCGGTTATGGGGGACGCTCAATCTGCTCGTCCCCGTCAAAACCAAAGCACAACCAAAAAGGCTCAGACCACGGATGTAAAGCAAGAACCGGGTGCGGAATCAAGAGCGCAGCAAGACGCTCAAGGGATCGAAACCCTTAAGATCCAAACAGCCCTCGTCACCGTGCCCGTAGTCGCAACCGACAGGAATGGTATTTACGTCCCGGATTTGCGCCAGGATGAGTTTGCGATTGCGGAAAATGGTGTGAATCAGCAGATCGCTTTCTTCGCTACAATCAGTGTGCCGTCTCACGTAGTGCTGATGCTAGACACGAGCGCCAGCACGCAGGAGAAGCTGGCCTTAATCCAACAAGCCGCAATCGCTTTCGTGGGAAGGCTACAAACCAGGGATCGGGTAAAGGTGATCTCGTTTGATGATCAGGTGCGCGACCTTAATGACTTCACAAACGATCGAGCCGCTGTGAAGGAGGCAATTAGTCGAACACGATCCGGGCAAGGCACAAAACTCTATGACGCATTCGCACTCGCGCTTTCCGCTGTAAGGCGGATCCAGGGCCGCAAGGCAATCGTGTTGTTTACAGACGGCGTCGACTATCACAGCGACTCGGCAAGTTCCGACAGTACGCTAAGGATTCTGGACGAGGAAGGAGTGCTGGTTTACGCAATCCGCTATAACACCCGTGAGGCGATGGAACGCATGGCTCGGCAGCAGGAAGGGCCAGAGCTACCTACGATCGGCGTAGTCAGGGCGCCTGCTCCGGGCGCCCCAACCTTTCCCAGCGACGATCCGGAATCCGGTCCGGCCTCTGGCACCCGCACTAAGACTGGGCCGTTGGGCCTGCCCTTGCCAGATGAAATCCTGAGACGGCGACGAGAAAGCGAGCGTGATCGTGATCGGGATCGAGTTCCAAATCGGTTACCGCCAGAGCTTCCGAATCCTGATCGCAGGCAGCCAGGTACCAATCCAAACGACCCGAAACCCGACCCAAGAAATGATCCCGGCCCCGCAACCACTAAAACGCCACGAAGCGGCGACGATTCTACCGTTACGACATCCAGTAAAACCCCCGAACGTGCCGGCGATGCTATTGACGCAATGCTTGACGAGCTTTACCTGACCGCTGATCGTTATTTAGAAGCGCTTTCTCAGAAGTCAGGCGGACGACTGCTACGCGCTGATTCCATCTTGGCGCTCCCAGATGCGTTCGCCAAAATCGCGGCAGAGCTGCGCACTCAGTATTCATTAGGTTATTACCCGGTTAATAAAGCGCGTGACGCTGGGTACCGAAACATCAACGTAAGCAGCACACGCAAGAATGTAATCATCCGGGCACGTCCGGGTTATCGCGCGCCCGGCGGTGAGTAGCCTCGTCTTGTTAGCCCTCCTTTACCCGTGCTAGTTTTATCGACCACGATACAACTCATTAGAATCTGTTCCTTCGTTTTGCTATAGACCGTTAACTGTGACAATGCCCAATCGAGACGACGCCTGGGAACTGCTATGCGAATACACGAAGGGCGACGGTCTGCGCAAACACGCGTTGGCGGTCGAGACAGCGATGCGGGCATGTGCAAAGCGTTATGGAGCACATGATGCTGATGAAGACGAATGGGGACTGGTTGGCCTGTTGCACGATTTTGATTACGAGATGTTTCCCACGCCGGATCAGCACCCCTTCACGGGGGCCAACATACTCTGCGGCCGCGGTTATTCGGATCGGATGATACGGGCCATAATGGGCCATGCTACCTATACCGGGGTGCCGCGCGACACTGATATGGCTCGCGCCCTTTTCGCTACAGATGAGCTTTGCGGTTTCTTGGTAGCCTGCGCGCTCGTACGACCCACTAAGAGTCTCGACGATCTCGAAGTGTCTTCTGTGAAGAAGAAGCTGAAGGACAAAGCGTTCGCGCGTTCTGTCAATCGAGATGACATTCGACAAGGTGTCGCGGAGTTAGGAGTGGATCTGGATGAGCACATCCGTTTCGTTATAGAGGCGTTGCGGCCAGTGCAAGCGAAGATCGGTCTGCAATCCGCTGCCGCGGGCTAGAATCGTGGCAGTGAGTGTTAGCTGTGAAAGATTCGCAGGTTGGGAAGGGAGCAAGCGGAGCGCGCCGCCGCTCAAGACTCAATACATTCAAGATGAGATCAATAGGTCGAGATTTGTTGGAAAACTTGAGTGCTGATCACGAAATCGAGCTCTTTCAAACTTGACCGGGGGCGCGCTCCGCTTGCCCCTTCCCGACTTGCGAATTGTTCACAGCTTTTATCGCAGACCTCATCACCCGACGTTGCGTGGTACCGTAGGAGGCGGTGGCTGGTTTGGCAGAGTTCTTGACGTGATGATTGATGCGAGTATGAAGACGCCCAGACTGAAGAAAGCTGCGAGAACACCAGTCAGCAATGCTTGTGTCTTGCGGCGTCGAGCAGTATGGCGATAGACAAAAATCGCTGCAAGGACAACCGCGATTATTGGGAAGAAGAACGTTAAAACCACTATCAGGTCTGGCGCGGAAAGAGACTTGAGAGAAGAAAAGCGACCCAGAATGATAGCAATCGACACGCTCGAACCAACTACGGCCGCGACGAGCGAGGCAATCAATACCAGCTTCAGGCGCATGCCATCTCTTCCTCTATGGTGTTGAAAACCCTTTTATTGATGCCGTGGCCCAAAAAGTGCGGCGCCAAGAATACCATATGCTTCCAGACGGACCATGCTGTCAGTGCTGAAACCCTTTTAACTCATATCACATAAAGGACTAACCGCTCCCAAGAGATGATCACCAGAAGCGCCTTAATCTACCTCTCGCGTCACGAGGGGCTCAAGGAATTTGCGGCCCGCTTTCGGCTCTTCAAGAAATTAACAACCCGTTTCGTGGCGGGCGAAAACATCGATGAGGCAGTAGCCGCCATTCGCGAACTCAACGCCGAAGGGTGCAGTGCTTCTTTCGATCACCTTAACGAGTCAGTCGCCAGTGCCGCAGAAGCCGACAGGGAGGTACGTGAGTATCTGCAAATTCTTGATCAGATTGATCAGACAGGCATTCGCTCCAACGTTTCCATCAAGCTAACCCAGTTTGGACTTGAAATCGATCCTGAACTTGCTTACCGCAACGCGCGGACAGTAGTTGCGGACGCGGCACGCCGTGGCAATTTCGTCAGAGTTGACATGGAGGGCTCTAACTTCACTCAGATCACGATTGATATCTTTAAACGTCTGCGGGCGGAGTTTGGGTTGAACGACGTCGGCATAGTATTGCAGTCGTACCTGAGGCGCACCTATCAGGATGCGGAGGATCTCCTCAAGCTGCCTGCGCGAATCCGCATCTGCAAAGGTGCTTACAATGAGCCTCCGGAGGTCGCCTTCCCCGACAAAAAAGACACAGACGCCAACTACATTCGTGTAATGCAACTCTTGCTTTCGAGCGGCATCTATCACGGCATTGCCACCCACGATCCTAAAATGATAGATGCGACGGTCGAATTCGCCCGGCGAGAGGGAATTGGCAAGGACGCATTTGAGTTTCAAATGCTCTTCGGCGTGCGCCGCGACCTTCAACGCCAGCTTGCTCGACGAGGCTACAACATGAGGGTCTATGTCCCTTATGGGAAACACTGGTATCCTTACTTCATGCGACGGCTGGCCGAGCGTCCCGCAAACGTCTGGTTTGTGTTGAAGAATCTTTTCAAGGGCTAAGCAGTGATGGACAATCTTCTCTGGATTCTCTGGGTCGTGCTCGGGCTGGCCCTAATTGTTGCCGAGGTGTTTACCAGTGGGTTTGTCCTGCTTTGGTTTGGCATTGGCGCGCTGGCGGCAGCTTTTGCTGGTCTGATCGGCATTGATAGCTTGGCAATCCAGTTCCTGATTTTCGCCTTGGTTTCGGTTGGTCTAACCGCTGCCTCACGCACGATCTTCGTTAACTACTTTTCCCGGGAGAGGACCGGCGATTCATTGCGTAGTGGCGCCGATGCCCTGCCGGGCAAGATAGGTACTGTAGTCTCCTCGAGCAAGGGAGCGTTAAACGAAGGTGCAGTGAAGGTGTTCGGGTCTACGTGGACGGCGTACCCCGCAGAAGGCGAATCTCCTCTTGAAGCCGGAGAGCGCGTGCGCGTAGAGAGCATCCAGGGTGCGTCGATTTACGTGCGCCGCATTGACGAACCAGCAGACTGGCGACAAAAGGAGTTGGAATAGAGCCCCAGACGAGGGAATATGATGGGGAGACGCGGGGAAGCGGTGACGGGGAGACACGGAGATAAGAAGACACGACAAGAAAACATTGGTGAAGCGACGCTACCAGGATTTCACCGCGTCCCCGCGTCTCCTGACACGGATCATCTGGGCGTGAGATTTAGTGCGGTTCGGTATCTGCTTCGTAGGTGTCGTCGAGGGTCTTGTCTTCTTCAAGCTGCGGCAGTTCGATGGTGACGCGGTCGTTCTTGGGTTCTTCCAGGTCGTCACCGAGGAAGCGCGCGAGAATGACGGTGATGTTGTCTTCACCGCCGCGGTTGTTGGCTTCCACAATCAGTTCATCGCACGCCGTTTCGAGTTCCGGATTGCTGGTAATGATGTTTTGAATGTCTTCCGAGCGCAATTTGCCTGAGAGACCATCGCTGCAGAGCAGCAGGGTATCTCCCCGCCTTAAGCGAATCTTGCCCGTTACTGGCGTGACGTCGTTCTGGGCCCCTAACGCCTGTAAGATAACGTTGCGAAACATGTGAGTCTCTGCTTCGGCCTCACTAATCTGGCCGACATCCACAAGCTGCTGAACCAAAGACTGGTCCTTAGTCGCCAGGCGGATCTGATCTTTGCGAATTATGTAGCCACGGCTATCACCAACCTGAACTAGATCCAAAATATCGCCTTTGACTGCGGCTCCAGTGAAGGTGGCGCCCATGCCGGCACAACGAGAGTCTTCCTGGCTGCGCAGGTGGATCGCCAGATTGGCATATACAGTAGCGTTCTTGAGGCAATCAACTAACGGTAGCTCTGGATCGCAGCCATCCTCGGAGTCGCTTCCCATCAACATCTCGCGGACAGAATCGACGGCCATGCGGCTGGCGACATCGCCCGCGAGCGCCCCTCCCATTCCGTCGGAGACAACGAGCACGAGACCTTGTTCGCCAAGATCGAGCTTCGTCAATTCCTTTGGTGGTTCAACGCCGTCAGAACCGGTCCAGGTCTTCTGGCTGGATAGATCTAGAACCAGGAAGTTGTCTTCGTTGCCCCGGCGTACGCGCCCGACATCTGATTTTGCGTGAAGCTCTACGATCATAAGGGGAACAAAGGATTACAAATTCGGATTTTAACCCTTCTACAGCTTAGCTGTCACTCTGACTAGACGTTTATATTTGTTTTAGAGCTTGATCGAGATCCGCGATTATGTCGTCTGTGTCTTCAAGGCCGACTGAGATACGCACCAGGCCATCAGTTATTCCAAGGCGTTCGCGTTTTTCAGCATCTACGGAGGCGTGCGTCATTGTTGCCGGGTGCGAGATCAATGTTTCGACGCCACCGAGGCTCTCGGCCAATGTGCAAAGCTTCACCGATTCCAGCACTTTACGCGCCGCCTCAAGCGAGCCGACCTCGAATGCCACCATACCACCGAAGCCCTTTTGCTGGCGCCGTGCGAGAGCATGTTGAGGATGAGAAGCTGAGCCCGGATAGTAAACTTTCTGCACTTTTGGATGCTCTTCCAAAAATGCGGCAACAGCCCGGCCCGTCTTATCGTGTTGTTCCATTCGCAAAGCGAGTGTCTTCGTGCCACGCATTACCAGCCACGAGTCAAAGGGCGAAAGAATAGCGCCGGCGCTGTTTTGTATGAATCCGATCCAAGCGGCATCATCTGGATCATTCAGCACTACTATTCCGCCAATGCCGTCGGAATGGCCATTCAGGTACTTCGTCGTGGAATGAACAATGATGTCGACACCGAAATCAAGTGGGCGCTGTAGATAGGGAGACATGAATGTGTTATCGCAAACGACCCGAGCGCCGGCACGGTGGGCAACCTCAGAAACCTCGCGGAGATCGGTGACGATCATAACCGGATTAGTCGGCGTCTCGAGGAAAACCATCTTGGTGTTGGCCTTTATGGCAGCTTCGACGTTGAGCGCATCTGAGGTATCAACGAAATCGAACTCGATGTTGTAGTTCGCGAGGACACGGGTGAACAAACGAGATGTGCCCCCGTAGGTGTTGTCCGAAACAACAACGTGCTCGCCCGCTTTCACCAGACGCAGCGTGGCATCGATTGCAGCCATACCTGAGGCAAAAGCGAAGCCGTATTGTGCCCCTTCCAGGGCGGCAATATTTCTTTCTAATGCATGACGCGTGGGGTTTTGCGTGCGCGCATATTCATAACCCTTGTTCTGACCCAACGCGTCCTGTGCGTAAGTAGAGGTTTGATAGATTGGAACTGTCACCGAGCCTGTAGCGGGATCTGGTTCCTGTCCGGAATGAATTGCTATTGTAGCGAAGCCCATAAGAATAGTGATAAGTGATAAGTGATAAGTGATAAGCGATAAGCGATAGGTAAGAAAGCTAGTGAAAGTGCAAGGTGGTCCGGGAGACAGGCCATGCTCCTCTAGCTTATCACTTATTACTTATCACTCATCACTGGTCTAATATTCCCTGGCTGAGATAGCGTTCAGCGCTATCCGGAAAAACTGTAACGATTCTTTTGCCTTCGCCCAAACGTTGGGCGATGCGATAAGCAGCCGCAGCCGCCGCGCCCGATGACCAGCCGCCAAGGAGGCCTTCAGTTCTCCCCAGCCTGCGAATTGCAGCACACGCTTCGGCGTCGGTCACCATCATTATTTCGTCCGCAAGACTTGAGTCAAAAATCTTTGGGATGAAATCTTTCTGGCCGATTCCTTCAATCTTCTTCGGACCAGGCGGATTACCACCATAGATCGATCCCTCAGGTTCCACAAGCACACACAAAACGTCGCGGTTGATCTTCTTGACGGCGCGAGACACCCCAACGAAAGTTCCAGAGGTGCCCGCTCCGATCACCACAGCGTCGATCTGAGCCCCCATTTGTTCAATAATTTCATGTGCAGTTGTAATTTCATGAAAGCCGGGATTTGCGGGATTTTCAAACTGCTGAGGAATAAAGGCATCGGCCATTGAGTCTGCGAGCTCCTTTGCCCGCGCAACCGCTCCCTTGATTCCAGCCTCCTGGGAAACGTACTCGATCTCTCCGCCCAGGGCCTCCATCAGTTTCATTTTTTCTGCAGCGTAGCCCTCGGGAACGCAGAGGATAACACGATATCCGCGAGCCGCGCCGATTAGGGCAAGCCCGATTCCGGTATTCCCGGCAGTCGGTTCAATGATGGTCGAGCCGGGTTTGAGTTTTCCTTTTTTCTCAGCATCGAGAATCATTCCGAGCGCCGCACGGTCCTTTACAGACCCTCCGGGATTAAAGCATTCGAGCTTGGCGTAAATATCCGCCAGTGGAGGCTTGGCGAAACGAGAAAGGTGTAGCAGGGGAGTGTGGCCTACGAGGTCGAGAACGCTTTCAGCTACGTCCAAAGTCATTAAGTTGGATTGCAGCAATTCGATAAAGCTGGAAGACTCAGAGGACCACTGATCTCGTTGGCATCCTAGCCTGCAGGTCTGAGCGTGTCAAATGTATCTCTTTTTGGTAGGGGGGTCAGTTTGAGGTGGCACGCGCATCTTGCGCGTGATCCTTCGGGCGAGACGCCCGTGCCGCTTTCAGGTAGACGTAATAAACAATACCCGCATAGTCATCTGTCAATAGGAAAGCGTCTTTGCCGAAGCTCAAAACATCGACCGGGCGTCCATATACTTTGCCGGCCTTAAGAAAACCGTTGATGAAGTCCTCAGGTGGGCCTGTGAGCTTGCCACTTGCGCTCAACCGCACGAGCCGATAGCCATGGTTAAGGCTTTTCTTTGTAGAGCCGTGCAAAGCGACCAGGAAGGAGCCACTCAAATCCGGACTGCTGTTTGCGTCAAAGTACTCAAAACCAAGTGGTGAGCTGTGGGCGTCAAAACCGATTTCCGCTGCGCGCACATTTCGGCAGTTCACCTTGATCCTACTCTTGCTAAACTTTCTGTCGGTGTAGATCCTGCTACGGGACTGAAAACAATAAGGCCAGCCATAGTGTGTGCCGTGCTCTACCGCGAGCATCGTATCCGCCGGCCTTTGATCGCCCAGATGGTCTGCGCCCATGTTTGTGGCAAATAAACTTCCGTTGACCCAGCGTATCCCGACGGCGTTGCGCAAGCCTCTTGCAAAATGTCTTTGGTGCTTACCATCAGGATCCATCTCTAAAATGCTGGCCCGGACATCCTCCTTCTCTTCGCATGCGTTACAACTGCTTCCCACAGATACATAAATCTTGCCGTTCCCGCCGGTGGCGATGGTCCGAGTCAAGTGCCATCCTCCGTACTTGTACCCAAGCCCGTAATCCGGGAAAGTGGCCAGAACCTCGGGTTCAGTACTTGGTGTATTCTCCCCAGCGACGTACCGGTAACGCAGCAGCCGATCCGTCAACGCCAGGTAAAACCAGTCGCTGCCGTTCTCATCTTTGTAGAAAGCAACGCTGTTGGGGTTTCGCAAGCCTGTGAGATAAGGAATCACATTCCTAAAGCCCCTGGTAACAGGATCGAATTGGTCCAGGATGTAAACAACCCCCTTCTCGTTATCAGCGAGGTTGTACATGTCGGTGACAAAAATTCTGTCATCCGGACTCTTCGCCATGAAGCGCACTCGTTTCAGTCCTTGCGCCGCGACGGCAATGGCGAAATCTTCTGGCAGATTCAGATCAAACGACTTGCCATTGGCGAGCGATACCCGGTGAGCTACGAGCCTTAAGGCGTTCCGGGCTGGCAACGCATCGGATCTCTTAACGGGCGAACTCCGTGGGTATGAATTGGTCAGTGCTCCGCCGCGAGAGAATTTGGAGTCGGCGCTGGAGGGTCGCGCGTATGGCAGCAGCCCAGCCAGGGTGCCGATAGTGACGAGGAGAAGGATCATTCTGATTAACATGGCAGTGTTGTTGAATCTTGCGCGCGATGCGGGCAAGATGCCCGCCCACCATCTAGTATTGAATCAAACTTCCTTCGCGCTTTGCGCGGCGCACTGC
Source organism: Pyrinomonadaceae bacterium (assembly GCA_050748205.1). Lineage (GTDB taxonomy): Bacteria > Acidobacteriota > Blastocatellia > Pyrinomonadales > Pyrinomonadaceae > PSRF01. The sequence goes on from JBOGOU010000079.1 coordinate 32,440, forward strand.
TCGTCCAAAAACCCACAGGGAAAAGGGCAACAAGACGGCGAGCATGACGAGTAGCGTAACAAACGGCTCGGTCACTTCAATAAAGCCTCGGCCTTCAATTAACACGCGGCGGATGCCATCCAGTCCGTACGTGGCCGGCAGGGCCTTGGAGATGCTGCTTAGCCCAGATCCGGCATACTCGGTTAATAGCTCCGTGGGGAAGAAGACTCCCGAAAAAAGTGCAGAACCCGTTCCAAGAAAAATGCCAAAAGGGTCGCCGCGCTTAAACACCATTGCGAAACTAGCAGAGAGAATGCCCAGGCAAGCAAGCACGAGCGTAGTCAAGATTAGAAATACAAGAGCCAGCAGAAAACTTCCTGCGTAGTGAACATTAAAAAAGAACCAGCCGAAGAATAGATAGAGAAAGGAGAAGAGCGTAGCCTGCACAAAGTCCCAGGCGGAACTTGCAACAATGACAGTGGGCAAATTGATGGGAGTTAGCAGCACACTTTCGAGCGTGCCCTGCATCTGTTCCTGCCGGATGGCGTTTGCCAGGCTCGAGAAGCCAGTCATGAAGTAGTTTAGAACGGCGAGCCCGGTAAGCCATGCGGCAAGAGGGTCGCGCCACTGTGAGAACCGGGCATCAGTAAAACCGACGAAGATCTTGGAGATAAAGAAAAGAGTTGTAACAACGCCGAGGATCGAGAGAACCCGAAGAAAGAATTGCATGCGATAACTCACAAATAGCCGAAAGTCGCGCACGATAAATGCGTAGATTCGACGAGGAAGGAGTCTTAGGGAGTTCATATAAGCTCATTGCCCTCGTTCATAGCTCTCAAGCACATCAAGAAGACTTGGTCGCTCCGACTCAACATCAAGGATTTTTCCTCCTAGTCGATGTATCTCCCGCACAACAAAATCCAGCGTGTCGTCAACAGCTCGACGAGTGAATGAAATCTGGAGCTTATCAAGCCGGGGCTCATACTGAACCTGATTGATCCTTGCGGCCAGGACTCCTTCAATGTGGTCACGCGTCAAGCCAACAATGGTGAGGCGTACGACTTCGGAGTCAGAACTTAGTGACCGAAGGTTCTTGGGGGAATCGATTGCTCTAATTTGCCCTGAGCTGATGATAGCAACGCGATCGCAGAGGGTTTCAACCTCGGCAAGGTTGTGTGACGTAAAAAGAATGGTTACTGGCTGTTCTTGGTGAGCCAGAGATCTAATCATTTCACGCATTCTCGAGGCGGCCAGTGGATCGAGCGAACGGGTTGGCTCATCGAGCAACATCACAGGTGGACTCGGAAGCAGAGCCCGGGCTACTGCCAGCCTTTGTTTATTTCCCGTTGAGAGTTCGCCAAAACGCTTGCGGGCGTTTTCTTCCAGCTCGAGCTGAGCAAAAAGCTCATTAATCCGCTGCCGAGCCACGCGATCTTTCATGCCGTAAAGTCTGGCAAAAAACATCAAGTTCTCGTCGAGCGTGAGCCGCCAATAAAAGCTTCTTTCTTCAGCCCCGGATAAACCGACTTGCGTTCGCACTTTCTCGTCATCCCGGACGCTATCGAAGCCGTTGACGCTGACTGTACCCACTGTCGGCTGAACCAGAGTTGCAACAATCTTCGTGAGCGTCGTTTTCCCGGCGCCGTTACGCCCAATCAAGCCGAATATCTCGCCTCGCCGGACGGCAAACGAAACATCGCGTAGCGCTTCCGTCGCGGGCTTTACCTTACGACGCAAGAAAGCTTTCAAGCGTGCGAAGGGAACGGGATATGTCTTCGAGAGGTGACTAATCGAAATAGCACAATCGCGCTGTTCAGGTTGAGTTGTTGCGGGGGAGAGATCCCGCCCTAAACGTTCTCGGGTTTTGTCTTCCAGCATTGACAATGTGAATCAGCGAGCGCGCTGGCGTGGATCGAGGTACTCGCGCAGACCATCCCCGATAAAGTTGAAGGCGAGAACAGTCAGCGCGATGACAACGCCCGGAAAAATCAGGGCGTGTGGTGCTGCCTGAAGTGTAGACAGATCCCGCGCCTCCTCAATCATTACTCCCCACGAAGGCGCGGGGGGCGGCACACCGAGCCCCAGGAAAGAAAGCGACGCCTCAGCCAGGACAGCGCCGGCCATTCCCAAACTAGCTTGCACGATCAGAGGCTGAATAGCATTTGGCAAAATGTGGATCAGTAGTATGCGGGCGTCGCTCGCCCCAAGAGCCCGAGCAGCTTGTACGAAATCATACTCTCGCACTTTCAAAACCTGCCCGCGAATCAGGCGTGCATAGCCGACCCAGCCAATGATGCAAAGCGCGAGGATCAGTTTATTTAATCCCGCTCCGAGAAACGCTACCATGGCAATTGCCAGAAGGAGTCCGGGAAATGCGAGAAATACATTGAATACGTAACCCGAAATGAACCGGTCAATCCAGCCTCCGTAGTAACCCGCAAACGCGCCGAGCAGCGTGCCCACCACGACGGAGACCGAGACAACAATTAAACCAACCTGCAGCGAAATACGGGCGCCAAAGACCACACGCGAAAATATGTCGCGACCCGTTGCATCAGTGCCAAAAAAATGCGCGGCCGAAGGGGGAAGGTAACGGATAGAGAGGTTTGTTGCTCCCACATCCTGTGTGGCTATCCAGGGTGCAAAGACAGCAACGATGATCAGAATAGCGACGATGACGATGCCGACAATGGCGAGGCGATTCATAAAAGACCTACATTTAAGAAACTCTGATCCTCGGATCCAACAGGCGATAAACCATATCGGTCAAAGTATTTGCAACAATGTAGGTCATGCTTATGACGAGCACGCATCCCTGCACCACGCGATAGTCTCGTTTGCCGATACCATCTTCCACCAACAACAGACCTAGTCCCGGCCACCCGAATATCTTCTCTGTAATGATCGCGCCGGCAAGCAGAATTCCCAGCTGCAGTCCCAGAATCGTGACAACGGGTATCAGACCATTCTTGAGTACGTGTTTGTAAACAACTGTCGTTTCACTCAAGCCCTTCGCGCGCGCGGTGCGCACGTAGTCCTCCCCGAGTTCCTCAATAACCGAGGAGCGCACCATGCGTGTCAAAATGGCTGACAGCGCAGCACCCAAAGTTATCGAGGGCAGGATCAGAGAGTCCCAACCAGAACGGCCGTAGGCTCCAACCCAACCCAGCTTCACGGCAAAAATGTAGACTAGCAACGGGCCGATTACGAAACTCGGTAGGCTAATGCCGATCAGGGCGACCACGGAAGCCAGGTTATCGATCCACGTGCCGCGATTCTTTCCGGCAATTACACCGAGCGGAATGGCAATCGTCACAGCGATCAGTAGAGCCGCAATTGCAAGCTCAATCGTAGCCGGATAACGCTCGAGAATCAGATTGCGGACAGGCTCGTCGGTACGAAACGACAGCCCCATGTCGCCCTGGAGGATGCTCTTCCAATAGTCGGTGTAGCGATTGTCAAAACCGTGCCACTGAAAGTGCCGATTGCCCACTGAATCGCGTGGGAAGGAGAAGAAAAAGGGTGGACGATCAAGTCCATGTTTCTCCCGAAACTGTTCAAACTGTTCAGGAGTGGCTTGTTCGCCCAACACTGCCACGGCCGGATCACCGGGAACGAGCTCGATCAGGATGGTAACGAGAGAGACGACGGTCCAGACTACAAGCAAGAGGATCGCGATACGTCTGAGCGAGCCTAAAACTCTATACTTAAGCCTTGAACGCACTCTGGCGAGTCTCGAATGGACGAAATGGAGATACGAATTCGAGGGGATAATAGCATAGCCGCTGGATCGCGGCATGCTGCTCGAAAGGAAGGATCTTCAGAGAAACCTGCAAAACAGAACGCAGCCCGGAATGAAGACCGGAAATGAGTCGCATGGCCCCGACAACCGCACGCTCAAAAGGCCCTCCTCCGGGCTGCGTCCTTCACTGGCTGCAACTCACGTGTAAGTTACAACCAATCTTTCTAAATTACTCCGGGCGCTTGCCCATATGAAGCGCCGCTATTCCTCCGGTCAGATTTTGGTACGCCACTTCCCGTAGTCCGACATCGCGCATGAGATCGGCGAGTCCTTCTTGATCGGGAAACCGCAAGACCGAATCCGGCAAATACTGGTAGGCGCTTTTCGATCCGCTAACAAGCCCACCGACCAACGGCAAAACCCTCGTGAAATAAAATCTAAACAGCGCCCTGAAACCAGGCACGACCGGTTTCGAAAATTCAAGCACAGCCAGTGTGCCACCGGGCTTCAATACCCTAAGAAGCTCCGCTAAGCCGCGTTCGACGTTCGCCAGATTTCTCAAACCGAAGGAGATCGTAACGCCATCGAATGAGTAATCGAGAAAAGGCAGACGCAAAGCGTCTCCCTCTATCAACGGTATTCCCGGCTTGCAAGGAGCTATCTTACGAGCGGCGATTGCCAGCATCGGCCGGCAGAAGTCGGTGCCAAACACACGCGCCCCAGTCGTTTCAAACAGCGTCAGCGAAAGATCTCCGGTGCCACAAGCGACATCGAGGATGCGCTTGCAAGGTTGCCCCGGCTCAGGATCCGCGAGACTGCTGCGCAGCTTCGCGGCGACGAGCAGCCTCCATCTCTTGTCAACATGACCAGATAGGAGGTGGTTTAAAAGATCGTAGCGCCCGGCAATTGCCGCGAACATCTCGCGGACGCGGCTAGCATGCTCGTTCTCGGCTGCCCGATTGTCAGACACAGTTAAACCAAAAAGGATGGAGATGTGGTTGCAAGCAGATTGCGAATGATTTGTGATTAGTCAGGTTTCTTGACCGGAATTGTCGTTATTGGTTTGTCTTCGGACTTGGAAGGTTGCGATTTCTCAAGCTCACCCATCAATTCCACTTGCAGGCTTGGCTCAATTGTAGCCTTGAGTTGCTGTGAGTTTCCAATAACTACTGAGGCAAATCGAGTTTCACCAAACAGCGCTGCAGCAACACGCTGAAGATCGCTGCTTGAAGTTGAGCTGAAGGCCCTGATTTGCTCGCTGACTGGGGGCAGATTAAAAGTATCAACGTCAAGCCAAGCGCGCGCGATCCCGTCCGCCCATCCCAGATCCTTTGTAAATTGCGCAATAGCTTCGTTTCTTGACTGCGCCAACTCAACGTCAGAGACAGGAGCGCGAGCAAGCGACTGAAGCACCTCGCGCGCAGTCTTCAGCGTTCTGCCAACCAGGAGACTGTCAATCGTAGCGCCCATTACGAACATCCCTGGTAGAACATGCGTTTCGTTCCTGACAAAGACAGGGTTCCGAGTAAGCTCAGGTGTCTGTGTTTCCCAACGCTTGCGCGCCACTATCGCGAGAATCGTCGCAGCCGCGAAATCGCGGTCAGAGCGTGCGAGACCACGGCTGGCCAGTCTGATTTCGGCACTTTGGTCAGCCGGCGCATTAATTATCAGCGTGGGAGGAGCTGGTGGCTCTGGCTGGCGAAATGTAGTAGGAATGATCTGCTCACTCTTACGCCAGGTACCCAACAGCTGACGCAGCGCACGTATTGCCCTAAGTCTTTGTACACCACCAATGATTACAAACGTCGAGTTATTCGGATTGAGAAATCTCTCCTGCGCTAGCAGCAGATCCGCACGGTCCACACGCGCAAGGCTCTCGGG
>JBOGOU010000080.1:0-6029 GCA_050748205.1 Pyrinomonadaceae bacterium
GGGCAGCAGAAGTCATCTTAGCCCCAACCTTGGTTCACCACAAAGACTCAAAAACCCTTTACTTTTCCCACGAATCTATGCGACAACGCTACCGCTTATTCAAAACTTCGCAGTACCCCACGCAAACTGGAGATTCGCGTCCATGTTGAAGACAATAGTGGTTCCCCTTACGCTCGCGCTACTTTCGCTTTTTAGCAACGGTTCGAACAATTCGGTAGCCCGCTTGAAACAGAATAGCCCGGAAAGCCAGACCGGGACTCTTGAAAAGATGATGGTGGCGGATGGGAGCGCCGCGATTGACATCGATCTAAACCGGCTGAATGGAATCGGTTCCCGGTCGCAAATGAAATCGTTGCGTTTCATCGTGGCGCCGAATTCGTTCTTCACGATTCTTGTTTTTAACAAGGTCTTGCGCGGACCCGAGCTCGGTTCGATGGCCCTCATTCCGCAAAGCTCCGCGATTCTTCCTGCTGCCTTGAACGCGTCCTTCAACCAACTCGTTATTGAGAAAACCGGATGGACTGAACCGTTCGACCTTGTCGTGCGCGATGGCAAAACCGGCTTCATCTTTTTCAATATTGAAGGGAATCTCTACGACTACGATGATAAGGCGCAGTTGCTCAGTATCAAAGAGGGAAGACTTCTGATTTCAGAAGAGTTTGCCGAGCAGCTTGGGCGTCCGGCGGAAGCTGGGTCTGTAGTAGGAAGGATTTCTATTACGGCAACGATGCGTCCCATCGAAATCACGCAGGTTGTTAACGGCGAAGCCACATCGTCGGTCCTGCCACCCCTCGGATCTCTTGTGCCGGGGCCGGACGTCATCGTAGGAGAGCTGCCAGCGGTCCAGCAATTTGGCAGCAGCGGAACGCAGGTTGGCCTCGCAGTGGCCACCGACTCTTGCAATGCTGGAGCCGAGCCGTTGCACTGGTTTGCCTTGCCAAACAACGACCACCCCGTGATTCCGCAAAATCTCTATCGCATGAGCGGTGGAGCGACCAACGACGAACGCTTTGAACAAGTTGGCCAATCCTGGCTGAAACATGCGTTCACTGCCTTGCAACAAAATGCCTGCGGCTTTGGCTGCCAGTCGTCTGGCACCGGCACTCTGCTCGGGGCAGGATGCTCCGATCCTTACTCCGCCAGTCTAAACGGGAGTCAAGGCAGCCTGGGTTCCCGCGCGTGGGTGAATCCCTTCACCGGAGCTTTCCCAGGCTCGAGTCCCAGTCCAAACAGCCACACGGGCCACTCACACACCGGCGTATCGCACAGGGTTGTTGTGGAGACCAGCGACCTGAACACATCGCTCAATCCCGGGGCGACTTACTTTGCAGAAGCTCAATATGTCACGCCGCATGAATATGCCTGGTGCCAGTCGAATCCTGGGCAATGCAACATGAACAACAACGCATCCTACCGTCGTTTTAGTGTCAGCGGCACGACCAGTTTCACCTTTGCAGCAGTAGGATCTACGGTGCGAACAAAGGCTGCCGTCGGAGCCTGGACGGGAGCGACTATCAATCCGCTCGAGCCGGCTCCGGGAGTCGATGGTATTGCGTTCGTCAGCTACAAAGTGACTAACCCATCCCCTGGAGTCTGGCATTACGAGTACGCTGTGTATAACCAGAACCTCGATCGCGCGATTCAATCGTTCAGCGTGCCTTTGGCACCCGGAATCACCATAAGTAACGTAGGATTTCACGCGCCGCCTCAGCCTGCGGCATTTGCAAACGATGGAACGGTGGGAAGTGCGGGATATAGCAGCACTCCCTGGACCCCCACTCAGACCTCCGATTCCCTAACTTGGAACTCGGAAACCTTTGCCCAGAATCCGAACGCGAATGCGATCCGGTGGGGTACATTGTATAACTTCCGTTTTGATTCTGACCAACCACCACAGACTACGAATGGAACGATCGGCTTCTTCGAAACAGGAACGCCAATGTCCGTTCAAATCCAGGGTCCCTCTGGGGCGGGCCCGACTCCAACGCCAACGCCAACACCGCCGCCGCAAGGCACAAACGTCGCCCTGGCTTCCAATGGCGGTGTGGCAACGGCGTCATCGACGTTCAGTGCGAACTACGCGGTCACGGGAATTAACAATGGCGATCGCAACGGCAACGGCTGGGGCGCTGGTAGCGGGGGCTGGAATGACGCAACGGAGAACACTTATCCAGATTCGGTTGAGGTTGCCTTCAATGGTTCTCAAACCATCAACGAAATCGACATCTTCACCGTGCAAGACAACTTTAGCGCACCAAGTCCGCCCACCGATTCAACGACTTTCACGCGGTTTGGTATTACTCATTTTGATGTGCAGTACTGGACCGGTAGTGCCTGGGTCAATGTTCCGGGTGGCGCAATCTCCGGCAACAACCTGGTCTGGCGCAAGCTAACCTTTGCTGACATCATTACCACCAAGGTCAGAATACAGATCAACAACTCGCTCGCTGGGTACAGCCGCATCACCGAGATCGAAGCGTACACTCCGAGCGGTGCTCCAACACCGACTCCAACGCCGACACCAACACCGCCGCCGCAAGGCACAAACGTCGCCCTGGCTTCCAATGGCGGTGTGGCAACGGCGTCATCGACGTTCAGTGCGAACTACGCGGTCACGGGAATTAACAATGGCGAGCGCAACGGTAATGGCTGGGCCAGTGGTAGCGGTGGCTGGAACGACGCCACGCAAAATGCCTATCCCGACTCGGTTGAAATAGCATTTAGTGGCTCACAGACAATCACCGAGATTGACGTTTTTACTCTTCAGGACAACTTCGGCTCACCGAGTACCCCGACGGAGTTGACGACTTTCTCTCTGTACGGGATTACTCATTTTGATGTGCAGTATTGGAGTGGAAGCGACTGGGTCAATGTTCCCGGCGGCGCAATCTCGGGCAACAATCTCGTTTGGCGCAGACTCACCTTCGACGAGATTACCACTACGAAGATCCGTGTCCTGGTAAACAACTCGCTCGCTGGTTACAGTCGCATTACCGAGATAGAAGCTTATGCGCCCGGTCCATTGCCATCCGGTTTCACGTCGACTCTGGTTGCCGGAGGAATCCCAAATCCCACGGCAATGGCCTTTGCTCCGGATGGGCGACTTTTCGTCTGCCAGCAAACGGGACAATTGCGGGTGATAAGTAATAGCGTATTGCTGCCGGATTCGTTCGTCAACCTAGCGGTCAATTCCAGCGGCGAGCGCGGCCTTTTGGGTGTCGCTTTCGATCCTGATTTCACCAACAGCCCTTTTGTCTACGTCTACTACACCACAGCATCAGCTCCGATTCACAATCGGGTTAGTCGCTTCGCAGCCAGTGGAGACGTGGCCGTCGGCAGCGAAATTCCGCTCCTTGAGCTCGATAATCTAGGTGAAACTAACCACAATGGTGGCGCTATCCACTTTGGAACTGATGGCAAGCTCTACATCGCGACAGGAGAGAACGCTGTCCAGGAGAACGCCCAGACGCTTGGCAACATGCTGGGAAAGATATTGCGCCTGAATCCGGACGGCACTATCCCCAACGACAATCCCTTCTTCAACACGGCAACTGGGAACAACCGTTCCATCTGGGCGCTGGGCCTCCGCAACCCATACACGTTTGCGTTCCAACCCGGGACGGGGCGCATGTTCATTAACGATGTGGGCGCGGGCACCTGGGAAGAGATTAATGACGGGATAGCGAGCTCTAATTACGGGTGGAACATATGTGAAGGAACTTGCGGTAATCCCAGCTTCCGCGATCCGATCTTCCAGTATGGACACGGCAGTGGTTTCACAACCGGGTGCGCGATTACCGGCGGAGCGTTCTACAACCCGTCCGTGGTGACGTATCCGGGTGTTTATGTCGGGAAGTACTTTTATGCAGAGTTTTGCAGTGGGTGGATCAGGAGGTTTGATCCAGGAACCGGCACTGCGACGCGGTTTGCGACCGGACTCAGCTTTCCGGTGGATTTGAAGGTTGGGCCCGACGGAAATCTTTACTACCTGGTTCGTGGCGGCGGGGGATCTGTCTTCAAGATTACTTTTGCCCAACAGACCTAGGTGTTGAGGCACACCAATTCTCCCTTCGGATCTGTCACGCCCTCCATCTCTGGGCGCCCTCAAACACCATGCGTTTTAGCTTCTGAGTGTATTATCTCAGAGAGAAAGTTGAGCGCTTTCTGGATTGCAAGAGTCCTTACCTCGGAAAGAGTATGATCCTGCTTCTCAATAAAAACAATCACATTCGCTGCAGCGTGAGGGCGATGAGACTCATCAAGAAAATGGACGTGTACTTCCATTTCCATGTCTTCGTGTGGCACGATCTTGCCAACTGTGGTTACCATGCGAATTGTTCCCGCTGGAAGCTAACTGCAACAGCTGAATGTGACGAGAGGGCGGGCATCTCCGCCCCCTCCGAAATTAGAAAAACCTGTCTGCTTCAGGCAGCTTTAGCCGCGATCTTGTGGAGCGTAGAACTAGCAACCTCAAAGGTTTCCACCGTTGGCGTTCCCTCTACCACTTTCGAAAGGGCCTTCAATATCTCAGGATAACCCGTGCTGTTGTAAGCCTCTGCGTCCTCTTTCGTGTCCCAGAAGCTGTTGCCTACGGCTTCCGAGCGTTCGGGGGCGATAAAGGTAATCTCATCACGGAATCCCTTCTGCTTGCGGAGCAGTGGGAGAACTTCGTTCTCGATAATGCGGTTAAACTCTGCGGTGGAATTTGCCTTGAGTTTCATAGTGACATGGCGTGCAAACATTTTTAGCTCCTTTGGTATTTGAGCTGTAGGCTTCAGACGATCCGGAAGATCCCAGGAGAGCTGAGAAGAGAGTTAGCTGGTCTCGGTTCTAAAAAACCTTACGCTTCACGCGGATATATGTCAAGTAGAGAATATGGTGTATAGGCAATATATTGCGTATATGAGAGATAGTAGGTGCGGAAGAAGCGATGCGTGATACAGTTCAGCTTCGAGTGGCTACTATGCGTGTAGCGCCGGTGTAAAGTCGCCATAGAATTGCTGGTAAATCAACTGTTAAGTCCATTAGTTAATCCCCTGGGTCATTTGTCTCCAAACCGGTCCCTGGCCAACCTTGCCGCTCTCTATTCGTTCAATGGCCTGCCGGATTTGCATCGCCACTTCAAACTCGCGATCATCTTGGGCCTCTCTGAGTGCGGGCAGAGCGCTTTCGTCCCCTAACTCATAAAGAAATCGACTGGCTCGCCAACGTACAAGTTTGTTCGAATCTTTTAGTGTCTCAACCATGGGGCCAATCGCCGTCGGATCTCCTAAATCCGTTAGTGCATCGCCTGCCGATCGGCGCACTCCAACTGCTTCGTCTTTCAGAGCGTCACAAAGTGGAGCTAAGACTTCAGGAGTTTTTATCAACCCAAGAAAGACCACCGCCAAACGGCGAATCGACATCTTTGGATCTTTGGTAGCCCTGATAATTAGTGACAGAGAGTTAGAATCTATCTGGGCTGTTGCACTTTTGCCCAACTCCTTTAGCGCAGCGAACCGTTCTTCCCACCTGGGCGATTCAAAGGCCCGTACCAGTTCGCCCAGTTCTTCCCGACTCGCTTTAACCTGTTCATGTAAGTCAGGGTGATAGGCCTTCTCAACCAATTCTTTTAACTTCTTTTCACTATAGACGGCCGAAATCTCGCGCACTAACGCCTCGCCAACTTCGCGCAGCTCCCCGTAGCGCAGACCTTCATCCATCCACTTTCGCTCCATCAGCATGTTTTCCGATGCACCCATCGCTCGCTCAATAGCCTGACCGAATCTCTCGGGTAGTGCCAAGCGAGTCGTTTCATTACCAGAGGACACTTTGACCAACATTGGGAGATCTCGAAAATACTGCACCGATACCATTACCTCACGCCATTTCTCATCGGACGTTCCTGCGGGTTCTGGCACCGCCACCCCAATCGGGCTGCCCGATTGTCGACCCCGGTTCGTGTTGTACAAACTGGGGTATTCGAGTACGACGCGGGCCTGGGACACGATATCCTCCCATCCAGCAGTTGGCTTTCGCTGGATAGCCAT
>JBOGOU010000081.1:0-22074 GCA_050748205.1 Pyrinomonadaceae bacterium
GCGCGGACAGGCCCGTGCCGCGCGCTGGTAGCTGACCCGTCAGCGTTATTGGTTCAGCAAAGCAAAAACGTGCTTTCGCCTGAATGGCTCATTCTACCTTGCGTCACTACCGATCAAATCTCACCCAAAGCCGCTCGATATTGACGAGGGGTACAAAAAGGGGTACAAAAAAGGGGACAGAAAAGGGGACATTCCTGATCCTAATCTTTGAAACCCGCTATTTTATTCAGGCCCGCGTAGCTCAGTGGATTAGAGCGTTCGCCTCCGGAGCGAAAGGTCGCAGGTTCGACCCCTGCCGCGGGTACCATAAAAACCTGCCTCCCAATACGCTCCCCTTTACTGCACCTCGAATCTGTGTAGTTTCAGTTCTTCAGCTTGCTCAATATCGTTTATTTGCTTCACGCGCCTGGTCAGGTCGGAGGACAGGGAGCGTCCAACTATGGGTGGCGGCATTGGGGTTGGGATCCGTCTAGGAGTCGGTGACGGCGTGGGCGTTGGACTAGGGCTGGGGATAGCTGTTGGCGTCGGCGAAGGCCCACCCAAGTCAACTCCAGGATCTTTCCCGTCCGTCCCTTTGCCTTTGAATGGGCTATCAGCTGCAAGTTGCCAGCCGTTCGACCTGATTTTAGCAAGGTTTCCAACGATGAAGTTGCCCGGATACCTTGTCGTTAACGGACCATCCTGTTTTCTGCTGTCCGAGCGGTTGTCGATGATCACATTGCCCACAACCAGCGCGTTAGGAAAGCAAACCTGGCGGTCGCCGAGCGCGCAGTTCAGGCCGTATTCGTTGTTCTGTAGCAGGCTGTTCTCCAGCCTGAAGTTTGGATTTGGCGCGTGGGCAAAGATCATATTTGCCTCGCCCGCCGGCGCCCCACCGATTGCGGTCACATGCCTGAACGTTACGTTAGAAGACCCGCCGATCGATAAGAGCGGAGAACCTAAATTCTCAAACAACCAGTTCTCGAAGACTACGTTAGACCCAGGGACCGTCGTGGCCATGTTGTCCGAGAGCTGAATCCCAATTACTGCGCCAGACCCCGCAGGAGAGGTCGAGGTCCAACGATTATTTCGGGCCAGCACATTCCGAACAGTGGCCCAAGGGTTGTTGCCTGGTGAACGTTCGTCTGACTGATTTCGGGAAGTAATAGTGAATCCTGCACCGAAGCCTGAGAAGTCGTTCCTTTCGAGTAAAACACCGTCAGCGGCCTTAAACTCTAAATGGCCCTTTCCATAAAAGCCCCGCTGACCTGCTAACGCTCCCACTACCGGATTCTTCCAGAACGTGTTTCCAGTGATCGTTACATTCTTTGGTAAATCGCCATTCCACACCGCATCACCCGGAGTCATCGGGACAGATAGAAGCGGATTCCCACCTGTGTTGTTCAGCCCTCGCTGACCGACATGGCTCACCATGTTGCCGCTGATACCCGTTACTCTTGCGACTCCATAGACGCATGGATCAGCAGACGTGCAAGCCAGCCCGGAGACTTTGAATGCAATGTAATCCCCAACCGCCAGGTTATTTACATTCGAGAGCGTCGCCTGAGAGAGCGTCGCGTTCGATACTGTCGCCTGATTCGTAATCCATTGTGGCCCGCCACCAGTAAAGATCGTCGTGAACCAGGCGTGAAGGAAGTTGTTTGTAATCGTGTACGGCCCCGGCCCCTTCTCGATCAAGATCGCCTGTGTCGATTGTCCAGGACCACTGCTCAGGGGCGTGAATGCTCCTGTCACTACTACTCTTGAATTAGTGATCGTGAAGTCCGCCGCACCCAGCATGAAGCCTCTGAGGCATGTTGCCGTCTCTGAATCCGTCCCATCTTCCTCGCTATGCACCCAGACCCGATCAAACACGATGTTTCGGGGTACTGTCGCCAGCGTGATGCCCGGACTTGAGCCGTGACGTACGCCGGCAATCACTAATCCGTTGTTTACAATCGTCTTGTTCCTAGAGTCGTTCAGGATTTCAATTCCAACAAACCGATAGCCACTTGAACCTGCCTGAAGCTCAACTGCGGGCGTCGAGGTATTGCTGACGATCTTGGGAAGATTTAACGCACGCAGTTCCGCAACGGGAAGAGTTTCAAAGCTGGCGGGCAGCGTGCCTGTGGTCGTGACCGTTATCGGATTCGCGACGCACGCCTTCTTGCCAATGAACGCCGGAATCTCCAGTCCGGGAGTGACGAAGATTGCGCCGCGGTCGGTGAGTAGTGTGTCACCGCAATTTGCAGAGTCAGCTTTACCTTGTAGATTGTCTCCCGCCCTGACCTGGATAATGGTTTGTGAGGTCACTCTCGTCAGGAGGGCAATCAGCAGGAGCGCGGCAGAGAGTGGGCGATAAATGAAAATGAGTTGTTTCATGAAACGGAGGCCATCCTCGAGCGCAGTTCGATCCCGAGCGGCCCTTCTTTGCTGAACTCAATCCTCGCGTGCCTTAAGCCGATTTGAGTCAACCTCTGGAAATCCCACTCACGGGAGTGGGCCGATCCTTCAGATGCTGCCAACAAGAATCGCACACTAAGTTCCAAAATCCCATCAGCGGCAGAGTGTAGATATTGGCACTCGAGACCGAACATGGTAGGCTTCAAAATCCGAACTCCCATAGTTTCTTAAAGTTTCTTAGCTGCGGCAGAGTTCAGTAAACACGAGCCGGGTCTGACTACTGACGAAAAGGTCGCCGGTTCGACCCCTGCCGCGGGTACCATCCCTCCCCCATTTTCGCGAGCCGTTTTATGGAAGCAGATCTGAGCGCCGGGCGGGCTGGCAAACGCACGATTCTGGTGGTCGATGATTTCGACGACACGCGCCTGCTTTTGCGAACGTGGCTTGAGAAAAGAGGCTTTCAAGTAGTTGAGGCGGAGAACGGCATTGAAGCTGTGTCGCAGGCATGGAAGCTACGGCCGGATCTCATCATTATGGATGTTGAGATGCCCGAGTTGGATGGGCTGTCTGCAACACGCCAGATAAGAAGCATGAGAGAGCTGGAAAGCACTCCAATCGTGGCCGTTTCAGCTTATGGTGCTCAGTTGTTTCGTTCGGAAGCCCTGGCGGCGGGATGTAGTGAATACGTCTCCACGCCGTTTGAACCGCGGGACCTGGAAAGGCTAATTCGGTCGTTGCTGATCTGAAGGTCTTTTGCAAGTTCTTTCCAGTGAACCTCCAATACCTCGGTGTCTAGCGCCTTGTTGACTATGTCTCGATCACTTTTCGCTGTCACATCAAAATGTCTTGCGTCCGGGTTGAATATGCTTGCCCTAATAGTTGTAGTGTTGATTGCGGGAAATGTCTCCGCGCAAGAGAGCCAATGCAAAGCAAAACTGGCTGATCTTCCGCAGGCCCCCGAGTTAAGCGGCTTTCGGCTGGGAATGACCACGGCCCAAGTCAAAACGCGCGTGCCGCAGGTGGTCTTCGGACGAACGGACGCACTTGGTGTTTCAAAGACCACCATAAATCCCTACTTCGATGAGCGAATTGACAAGTCAGCATTCGCAGGCGTGAGAAGCATCTCTTTGGATTTCTTTGAAGGCCGATTGACTTCCATCTGGATCGGATACGAGGCAAGTTTCAAATGGCAAACGATGGACGACTTCGTCAAAGGTATCTCCACGGCCTTCTCAGTGCCCTCCACTTGGACACCATGGAAATCGCGCGGACTACGATTGAGGTGTGAAGATTTTGAGATGACCGTCACTCTCGTAGCGCGAAGTCCGAGCTTTCGCATCCTCGATCTAACCGCGGAAGAAACTTTGACGGCTCGCAGGGCAGCTCTGGAAGAAGAGAAAACGGCTGCCGAGGAAAATAGCGAGGAGACCAGGGAGATAGTCGGCGACAAGGAGAGCAAGACTTATTACCCAGAAGGATGTCAGCCAACTAAAGAGATTGGCGAGAACAATCGAATGGTTTTCAAGACCGCCGAAGAGGCTGTGAAGGCCGGCTACAAGCCGGCCAAAAATTGCCCGTAAGACTAACCGATCCACGAATTACCACGAAATATCGCTAATAAACTTCGTGTTCGTTCGTGTGGTTTCGTGGATCGTCTCTTTCCCTTCGCCAAATCCCAAATTAGGACACCACCGGACATCGCTCACGATTTACGATTCACGATTCACGATTCACGATTCACGATTCACGATTCACGATTCATGATTAACGATTCACGTCCTCGACGAAAGGAGTTGAACATGCTTAAGGAATTTAAAGAGTTCATTGCCCGGGGTAACGTAATCGATCTGGCCGTGGCGGTAATTATCGGAGCGGCTTTTGGTAAGATTGTGACTTCACTTGTTGAAGGCATAATTATGCCACCCATCGGCATGTTGCTGGGTAACGTCGACTTTGCAAATTTGTTTATAGATCTTTCAGGAGAACGGCCAGTATCGCTCGCGGACGCGCAACTCAAAGGACTGCCAGTTATTGCCTACGGCACGTTTCTAAATGACGTGATTAGCTTTCTAATCATCGCCTTCGTTGTCTTTCTGATTGTCAAGGCAATCAACCGGCGCAAAGAGGAGGCTGCGCCCACCGTAAAAGAGTGTTCTTACTGCCTTTCTAAAATTCCACTAGCTGCTACTCGGTGTGCGGCTTGTTGCTCGGAAGTTGCTGCGGCTTAGGAAACCGATGCAGTAGTGAGTTCCAAAATCCCACCAACGGCAGCAGTTGGTGGATTCTTTCAAGTCCAACCTATTGACTCAACCGGGCCTTTAGTCAATGCGTCTTCACTTTGAGCTGATACAAGAGACGAAGGCCGGACTTGAACAATCCACCAACTGCCGTTGGTGGGATTCAAATAGTCGCCAACGATATTCTTTGTAGGCCGGACTTGAACGATCCACCCACTTCCGTGGGTGGGATTCCTGAGTTTTCACACAGACTCTACCGTGTGGTGGTACCTCATAGGACCGCGCCTCAGTGAATGCGAGTGAGGATCCAGTGTCAAGTCTTCACCCCGCTTTTGGACTACCAATTAGACCGTCACTCAACTAGACTCCCGATCATGCACGAGTGCCCCCGTTGCGAGATCTGTTACGAGGATGAAGTTCTGGTCTGTCCTCAAGACCAAACCAATACTAAACACACTTTACCGGGCACAACTCTTCTCCAGGGACGTTATCTGCTCGAGAAGCGTCTTGGCAGAGGCGCGATGGGGCAGGTCTATCTGGCACGCGATCAGAATCTGGTTACGCGTCGCGTGGCCGTAAAGACTGTCCGCCCCGACATACTCAGTGACGAAGACCTCCAGGAAGGAGAGGCCATCGCGCGATTCGAGCGTGAGGCCCGCTCTGCCGCTTCGATTCGACATCCTAACGTCGTCGATGTTACGGATTTCGGCCAGAGCACGGAAGGCGTCTTCTTTCTGGTGATGGAGTACGTGGAAGGGGAAACTCTCTATCAACTTCTCAGGCGCGAAGGCACTCTCAACGTCCAGCGGACCGCTTCACTATTGCGACAAATCGTTGCGGGCGTCGAAGCCGCGCACGACGAAGGCATACTCCATCGTGACTTAAAACCCGCGAACATCTTTATCATGCAGCAGCGCCGGAAAAGCGGCGCCGAAGACGGCTTTGTTAAAGTTGGTGATTTTGGACTGGCCAAGATAGTTCATTCCGATCGCTCTGAAACAGTTCGCGGTCCGGAATCACGGGGAATAATCGGCACTCCGGACTACATGGCTCCCGAACAGATGCAGCAGGGAGTCGTGCTCGACGCGCGGGCCGACATCTATGCGCTGGGCACAATTGCCTACCACATGCTTGGCGGGCGTCCGCCATTCACCGGAAATATCACACAACTGATAAGTCAGAAACTTTTGCAGTCTCCGCCCCTCTTAACCACGCTCCGTTCCGATATTTCAAACGAGCTCGAGCGGGCGGTGATGCATGCGCTGGCAAAGGAGCCTGCGGACCGCCCATCCGAGGCCAGCGAATGGCTAGCGGAGGTTGAAGCAGCCATCAGAGTGCAGTCGGAAACTGCTGCCACGATTGATTCACGCGTAGTCATCATGGCGCCCATGGGCGCGGAAGTGTATCTCGATGATGAAAGGCGTGGCAGCGTAGGACGCTCCGGAAGGGTGGTTCTCTCGTCAATTGCTCCCGGGCAGCACGTTCTGCGAGTCGCGCGGTCAGGAGGTGACGACGACGAACGCGTGATTGAGATTCGGCCGGATGGTGCGGAACAGATCATTCAGGCTCAATTCAAGAGTGGACCTTCAAGTCAACATCTAAGTCCCTCGCGGGGTGGGAGTCTCGATAGTAGAAGCGGCAGCGAGCCTGTGGCTCCCGGAGTCGTGAGGTGCACCAAGTGTCACTCTCGATTCGCCGAAGGCACTAAATTCTGTGGCCGTTGTGGAAACACTGTGTTAAAGGACCTCGCACAGCAAACGACCCCACCGGCAAATGTTTCAACTACTGCCTCGCAGTCCGGGGTTGTGACCTGCCCGCGCTGCGGTAAGGAATACTCGCTAGCCTCGCGCTTCTGTGGAAGGTGTGGCATTCCCATCGGCACGTCTTCGCTGAGCTGGGACACCCCTCGGCCTGTGGAGGTCTTCTGCAAACAGTGTGGGACCAGTTACGCCGCGGCGACGAAATTCTGCGGACGTTGCGGCATACCACTTAGCCCTTGAGCCCGGGACTGCTTTCCTTATAATTGTTCCCCGGTCAGTGGTAGTCGTTAGTGCTTCGACCCTCTATTCCTCGTGAGAGCCGGCAAACGATTTAATCGATCATATGCTATAAACATTCCAAGCCTGGGCGGAACGAAACAAAACAGACCGAGCTGCTTCATGAAACGCTGCCCCAGTTGTAATCGCACTTATACCGATGTATCTCTGAACTTCTGCCTGGAAGACGGCACGCCACTGATCAGCGATGCCCCACCCCCTGTCGATCCGAATGCGACAATACGCTATCCCGAACCCCGCACTACCAGTGAGCCGCCACCGACCGAAATTTACCGTCAGGAGAAACCGCTGCTTAACCAAGTGCCCGAGATGGCCCGACGGCCCGCTCCGCAATGGTCTCCCGGGCCGCAAATGGGTGCGCCCAAAAAATCGAATACGGTTTGGTGGATACTTGGCGGCGTCGTGGTTGTGGGAGTTCTTGGCATCGGCCTGATCATAATGATCCTGGCCCTGGCCAGCATGAGCTCAAATGAAAACGCGAACAACGGAAACTCCAATGCTGGAGTCAACCGCAACAGAAGCGCCAACGCCAACAGAAACTCCAATACAAATTCAAACACAGGACCTGACCTCCCAGCCTCCTTCACTGACGATTTCTCAACGGAGAAATGGAGGACTGGGAACTTTCAGTTTGGGGATATTTGGTATGCGAACGGCGAATACCACATGCGTGCGAAGGAGAAGACTTACCTTGTTATGTATGCCCCCTCAGGTGAGTACAGCACGGAAAATGCTACTGTCCGGCTCACCGCAAGGAGCGTCGACGGCACTGGGCCCACCTCCGGCTATGGCCTAATCGTCCACGGTCAGAAGTCAAATAATAATGAACTGGAAGATTATGCGCTCCTGATCTTCACCGGCGACGAACCACAGTATGAGGTCGTGATGCACAAAGGCGGCAACCAGAAGACGGTAGTACCCTGGACTAAGTCGTCAGTTATCCGTTCTGGTACCAGCCCAAATCAATTGGAGATCCGGGCTAAAGGTGATCAATTGTCTTTCTATATCAATGGTCGTTATCTTACGCGGATTACCGACAGTGAGAACTTCAAACGTGGCGTTGCGGGTCTTTATACGAGCGAGACACCCGAAGTGGTCTTTGACGACTTGGAGATTGAAAGATAGCACGAAGAGATCATTTTCCATTTGTCATTTTTCATCATTTGTCATTTTGGTGGCGTATCCAACCTTCCCATTTGTAACCTTTGTTCCTGAGCAACACGTTGGGACTATGGAGACTCCTACGCCCACCAAATGACAAATGACGAATGGAAAATGACAAATGGAAAATGATCCGGGGGCCGGGCAGCAATGCAAGTCAATCTAAGAGTTTTGGCTGGTCCCTACAAAGGCCGCATCTTCGCTTTCAATCAACACGACACCTTCCTCATCGGACGAACCAACGACGCACACATGTGCTTGCCAGACGATCGCTTCTTTTCCAGAAACCACTGCCTGCTTGAAATCGATCCTCCTCGTTGTTTTCTTAGAGATCTCGGCTCGACAAACGGCACGTTTGTAAACGGCCGAAGGGTCGCGGAAGCCTTTCTCAGGCATGGTGATCAAATCCAGGGCGGCGAGACTGTGTTGCTGGTTGAGGTAGCAGTCGATCAATCCTCGGACGGCAACGCGGCAAACGCGAATGTGTCTGCACCACATCATCCTGCCATGGTGTTCGTCGAATGTTTGAACTGTAGCCGACGCGAACAGGCCCAGGCGTCTACGCCAGACGAGCACCTGACATTTCTCTGTGAAGAGTGTCGTGAGGAGATGAAGCGCGCGCCCCAGGCCATACCTGGATACGACATGGTCAAGATCCTGGGACGTGGCGGGATGGGATGTGTGATGCTTGCCCGCGATCAGAAAACGGGAAGTGCGGTGGCGATCAAAACGTTGCTCCCCGAATGTGCCGTGAGCGACAAGGCAATGCGCCGCTTCATACGAGAGATTGATGTGGCTGCGGCCTTAAAGCACCCAAATATAGTTGCCTTCGTGGATCGCGGCACGCATAACGGCGTCGTGTATTTGGTTACAGAGTTTGTGGAAGGTCCGGATGCCGCCAAACTCGCCGACGCGCAGGGAGGGCAGCTTTCCTGCCCGGAAACAGTTTCCATTATTTCGCAATCGCTCGACGCTCTCTCCTACGCTCACTCCAAAGGCTACATCCACCGGGACATCAAGGATCAGAACATCCTGGTGAAGGTCTCGGGGCCCAGCCTTACTGCGAAGCTCACAGACTTCGGTCTGGCAAAGAGTTTCACGCAATCTGGCATGAGTGGAGTAACGATGGCCGGTGAGAGTGCAGGGACGATCGCCTACATGCCACCAGAACAGATTAGAAACTTTCGTGATGTTCGGCCACAGTCAGACATTTACGCGGTGGGCATGACTGCTTATCGACTGCTCGCGGGACAAACAGCGCTCGATCTGCCTCACAAGTCGAGCGTGGCGGAGACTATCAAGGCTATCTTCGAGCGGCCCGCCGTCCCTCTGCACCAACGAGCACCACAGATCTCGCCAGTGGTTTGTGAGATAGTAGATCGTGCGCTGCTGAAGGATCCTTCTCAACGGTGGCAATCGGCTGACGCGATGCGCACGGCGCTGACGCATTCGGTTTGATCCCGCCTAAGGACAACACATAGCTTCGACCGGCCCTCGGAGGGACTAAACAAGATAAACAGACTGGGGAGTAGTGGGGTCAGTTTGATGTGGCTCGCGCATCTTGCGCGTGAGCCCATGGGCGAGCCCGCCCGGCCACTTTTCACTACCGGACTGGGGAGTTAGAGCGTTTCCTGCGCTAAAGTGCCGGAAAGCCAGAGGAAATAAGGGCTTTACTATTCAGAGGACGGGCCGCATAATACGGGGTCCCGCCCCTGGATTCGTCGTCCGGCGGAGTTAAGTTTACCGAAATCTGCCTCGGACCGCCGCGAAAGAGTTCCCAGGACGCAAGCGGTCAATCGTGGCCGTCGTTAAGGAGAGAGTGGACATGAGATCAATTTGGAAAGGTCACATAAGGTTCCTGCTAGTCGCCATTCCGGTGCGTATTTATAACGCCATCGAGACGAGCGAGAAGATTCAGTTTAATCAACTGCATCGCGACGACTACGGGCCTATTGGCTATGACAAACGTTGCAAGAAGTGTGACCAGGTGGTGACCAATGACCAAATAACGAAAGGCTATCAGTATGAGCCGGATCGTTATGCCATCGTCGAACCCGAAGACATCGCCAAGGTAAAGATTAAAACTACCAAGGCCGTGGACATTATCGGCTTCGTCGATGCGTCAGAGATCCCCACCACATTTTTCGATTCTCCTTACTTCGCCGGACCAGATGGGCCAGTAGCCGAAAAGCCGTACGCGCTCCTGCGAGAAGTAATGAAACAAACGGGCAAGATCGGAATCGGCAAAGTAGTGCTACGCGATCGCGAAGACCTCATCGCACTCTTCCCGCAGGAGAAAGGGTTGGTAATGCAAAAGCTGCACTATCCGCACGAGCTCAGAAATATCGAAGACGTGCCCGAGATCGAGGGACCACAGAAACTCGACAAGAATGAATTGAAGCTCGCTACTACTCTGGTCGAACAGATGGCAACTTCTCTTTCAGAGATCGACACCGTCGATAACTACCACGAGGCGCTTAAAAAACTGATTGATTCGAAGATCAAAGGCAAGAAGACGGTTGAATTCGAAGTTGAAGAGCTTCCCAGACTGGATATCATGAGCGCGCTCAAGAAGAGCTTGCAGCAGTCAAGCCGCAAGCCCATGGTCAAGGCTGAGAGTACGACAAAGAAGAAGCCGCAGATCACTTTGGTGAAGCCCATGGCTAAGCCAAAGGCAGTTAAGAAGCGTAAGGCTTCTTAGGCCTTCTGATTGCAGATGAACGAAACTAGGAATAAGGTTCTCTCCTTCCCCTCACCTGTCCCAGCGAAGGCAGATTACCAACGTGTCAAATCCAGCTACTCGGTCCGCGAGATCAAACAACTCTTCGGCTTGAGCGAGCGCACTATTCGCCGTTGGACAGATCAGGGCATTATTCAGGGTACCTCGCTACCTGAAACTAATGACTACACCTACGACTTCCATGCCCTGACTCAGTTCCGTCGCGTTCGAGAGTTGCGCTCGCAGGGCCAGAGCATTCGCCAGATTGAAGCCGAACTCCAGGGGCAGCTAAATCTGTTTAGAGGCGAAGTGGGAAGGTTGGCCCGTTTGCTATCGCCGTTCGAGGAGGCGCTGCTGCTGCACGAGGCTGGGGATTCAAAAGCTGCCGACTGTTATCTCGAGGCAATCAACGAAGGCGATAACGTAGCTGAGGCCTATTGCAACCTGGCCATCATAAATCTCGAGCAGGGCAACGTCGCAGGGGCGCTCGACAATTTCACGCTCTCCTTGAAAAGCGATCCGCGTCACGTGGAAGCGCACTACAATCTTGGGAATGTTTATTACGACGCCGGCGAGCTTCCCCTGGCCCGTTTGCACTACGAAGCAGCCACGCACATTGCGCCGGAGTTCTCTCTCGTCTACTTCAATCTGGCTCTCGTTTATCACAAATTAAGCGAGGGCGCGGCAGCCTCAGCCGCTCTTGAGAAGTATATTCAACTCGAGCCCGATGATGAAGAGATCGAAGCCTTGAGGCAGTTGCTGCGGGCGATGCAAGAGCCTCGCAAGCCTTCCCGCTGAGATTTACCGGCCACATTCGCAGATTGGGAATTTCGGATTGCGAATTTCGAAACTAGGAATTTCGGATTGCGAATTTCGAATTGCGAATTTGCTGGTAACCCCGGTTGAACCATTTCTTCAGCGTTGCCTTTGAATCTCTCATTGGGAAACAGCTTCTTAAATTCGCAATTCGAAATTCGCAATCCGAAATTCTAATCTGTGGATTACCGGATTGCGCTTTGTAAGTTAGCCCATTAGTCGGGAGGCCTACTTCTCACGATTTACGATTCACGATTCACGCGGAAGGGTGGCGGTGGGCAGAAGGAAGCTGCCCACCTGCTAGTCCAGGATCGTAAGAAAGGTGAACAATCCCGGATACGTAGGTAACCTATCGAAAGCAGTAATTCGACCTCGATTCCAGAGACCTGTGCCTTTTGACTGAGCTATTTCGCGAACATCACCAGCAACAGTACTTGCGGTAGCCAATGGATCCCAGCACTCAGCTCCGAAGACACGTAGTGCCGCTCTTGCTGAAGTTCAGTTCGCAGGTTGAGTGCTAGGATCCATTGGCTACCGCAAATGGTTCTGTGGTGAGTGCCGCCTTCAAACTCAGGGTCTCTAAGCCGACTATGGTGGTGGTGCAGTTTCAAACGTCACCTTTTAGGTCGGATTTGAACCATCCACCCACTTCCGTGGGTGGGATTTAAAACTGCACCACTACCGCCGACTATTATCGACTAGCCAGCTTGGACCAAATCGGTTTACAATCTGAACTCTGAAATTTAACTCTTCCCCCCAGCGCCCACAACATACATTCAAGGAGGTTCCCCCATGTCACGTGCGAAATGTCGCATCCTCTGCGTCGACGATCACGAAGACACTTCAGAAATGCTTCAACTACTTCTCTCTTCCGAAGATTATGAAGTGGTCACGGCCATCTCGATGCAAGATGCTATGGGGCTTGCAAGGACTGAATCGTTTGACCTCTACGTTTTGGATAAACACCTTCCAGACGGAAGTGGTCTGGAACTTTGCAAGAAGCTCACTGACCTGACTCCCGACGTTCCGTGTATGTTTTATACCGGTGACGCCTATGAGACGCACAGACGAGAGGCCACCGCTGCCGGAGCTGACCTTTATGTCGCCAAGCCTGATATCGATGGGCTGATCGAGGGCGTCAACAAACTGCTTTCGCAAAGGGAGTGCGCCGCATCGGCATGAGAAGCCCGCCGTGGCACAGACTTCAGTCTGTGATTTCGAGTATCCGCATCACACACTAAAGTGTGTGCCACTTGCTTGCTTGACACATGAATCCTCCGACGTATAATTTCTTTCGCTTGCGGGCCGTTAGCTCAGTTGGTAGAGCAGCTGACTCTTAATCAGCGGGTCGGAGGTTCGAGCCCTCCACGGCTCACCAGTTTTCATAGAAATCCTTGCGGCAGGTTGCAGAGCCTGCCGCTTTCCTGTCTGGTCACCTTGCGGCGGTTGCGGCGACTTCTTTGGAATTCGTTCGCCCCGCATTTCATTGAAGTTCACAGTACAGAGAAATATAATTTGCGCAGATGGGCAGAGCTGACTACGGCGCTTCGACAGATTTCCATACTCGCCCATTCCGAGGTTGACCGCGCTTCTCACACTCAGTTAGGCAGACTTTGATTTTTACCAAGGGGTTTGAAACTCACCTGCCGGACGCTGCACAATTTAGATTGGACCACATTGGAGGACATCGTGCGTTACTTCTCAATCGTCTTGATCTCCCTGTTTATCCTTACCTCCGCCGCTCAGGGACAGAACTTGACTTCGGCATACGAGTACTCACAGAGAGGCATGGCCCGCTTTGAAAAGAATGATCTTGATGGAGCGATTGCCGATTTTACGAAAGCGATTGAAATGAACGGCCAGAACCAGGAGTTTTGTTACTACTTCCGTGGCATGGCACATTACCGGAAGGGCAATTCCGATCAGGCCATCGGTGATCTCAGTAAAGCCATCGCAATCAATGCTCACCCGCGATTCTACGATGATCGTGGAAACCTCCTGGCCAGGCAAGGCGAACTTGATCGAGCGATCACTGATCTTAACAAGGCTATCGAGATCGCGCCGCAATACGCCAAGGCTTATGGCGACAGAGGCATTGTTCGACTAATGCGCGGCGAGGACAAAGATGCGGAACTGGACTTCAGGAAATGTTTTGAACTTGATAGTGCCCTTGAGTCTCAATTCAAGGCAGCCGCCAGTCAAGTCAAGCAGCGAGCCGTTTCACGTTATGAGCACGAAAAGCCTTCCGATGTGGAAGTCGTCAAGTTCAGTTGGATAGAGGCGCCTTCAACGGTACTGATTGCTCCTTCGTCGCCTTCAATTCCTGTTTCTACTTCAACCGTAAGTCAAAGTGGTACTCGCGTGCTAGCGGACCCAACGGTGAAAGGTCAGCCGGGTCCTGCCGAGCTATTGGATCCAACGATAACAGGTCTGCCTGCCCCTCGTGCGCCCACCTCGAGTACTCGAGGTGTCATGGACTACAAATTCACGGCGGCTGTAAGAAATACCGGTAGCAAAACAATCGTGGCCGTTCGATGGGCATACTTCTTCGACCCAAAAGATTTGGCTCACGAAGCGTTAGCTTATGTTTTCATGACTAAAACGAACATAGCGCCGGGAAAGGAAAAGAACTTGAACGACCTGATTCGTTCTACCGGTAGTCCAACGGGTCGCATCAAAATGCCCACTAAGAACACTCGCGCACTCTTCAATGAACGAATCGCCATACTTCGTTTGGATTACGAGGATGGAAGTTCATGGCAAAGTTCTGAAGCGTCCGACGGCCCGCAGAAAACTAGCCCACCTCACTGAATTCTCGGGTACGCGGCTACCTTAAAGGTTCCTGCATCGAAAGCACATCCCGATGAGCCAGGGAGGCATGAAGTCTCCGAAGGTTGCCTCACTGTTCAGTGGGTCGTTGCTTTCTCAGCTCCCAACCCAGTATTTGCGCGCACGACTAGCTCCGTGAACTTTGCCTCCGCCGAAGGTTCACGACCGAAAAGTGTTCCGACAAAGGCTCCGAGAAAGCCCAGCGGGATGCTGACGATTCCGGGGTTCTCCAGCGGAAAAATCGGATCGGCCTGAATCAAATGACGCGCGGCCCCGGTGACGGATGGTGGGTCAACGGACATGATGCTAGGACTAATCGTAATCAACACGATGGAAGCCAATAGTCCGGTGGCCAATCCCGCTACTGCGCCTTTCGTGTTAAATCGTCTCCAAAACAGAGAAAGAAGGATGACGGGTAGGTTGGCCGATGCCGCAACAGCAAAAGCGAGCGCCACAAGAAAGGCCACATTGGCTGCCGGGCCAAGCACGATCGCTATCAGAATGGCAATCCCGCCTACCACGAAAGCGGTGATCCGGGCCACCCGGACTTCTTCGCCCGGAGAACGCTCCGTGCCACGATGAATGACGTTGGTCCAGAAATCGTGTGCGAATGAGGTTGAGGCGCTGATAGTCAGCCCGGCCACCACGGCGAGGATCGTCGCGAAGGCAATCGCCGAGATGAAACCGAAAAAGACATTACCGGCAAGCGCCTGGGCCAGCAGCGGCGCACTCATGTTGGTTCCGCCGTTCGTGGCAATGAAGTCGCGCCCAACGATGGTTGCCGCCCCAAAGCCGAGGAACGTCGTCATAATATAGAAACTGCCGATCAGCACCATCGCCCAAACAACACTGGTGCGAGCCGTTTTGGCATCGGGCACCGTGTAAAAACGCACGAGGATGTGCGGCAATCCGGCCGTGCCGAAGATCAATGCCAGCCCTAGCGAGATCAAGTCGAGCGCACCATACGGCGGCTTATAGCGCAGCCCCGGTTGAAGAAAATTCTGAGTCACGACCGCGCCCGAGGCGTCGTGGTAGGTTACCTGCGTGATGGCCTGAAAAAAGTTGCTGAAACTAAAGCCGAAGTGGCCCATCACCAGGAGGCTCAACATGAGCGTCCCGGCCATCAGCAGTATCGCTTTGATGATCTGTACCCACGTGGTTGCGAGCATGCCGCCGAAGACCACGTAAATAATCATCAGAGCGCCGACGCCAATCACGGCGCTCTGGTAAGTGATGCCTGAATCTTTGAGCAAGAGTGACACCAGTGCGCCCGCGCCAACCATCTGCGCGATCATGTAGAAGGTGCTAACGGTCAACGTGCTCAAGGATGCCATCGCGCGCACCGGACGCGGGCTGAGACGATAGGCCAGCACGTCGGCCATCGTGTATTTGCCTGCGTTGCGCAAAGGCTCTGCCACGATGAGGAGCACTGTCAAATAAGCCACCAGCCAGCCCACCGAATACATGAAACCATCGTAACCTTGAAAGGCAATGATGCCAGCGATCCCGAGAAAGGAGGCGGCACTCATGTAGTCGCCAGCGACGGCGATGCCGTTCTGCCATCCCTTGATTTGGCGACCAGCCGCGAAGTACACGCTAGCGCCGCTCGACCGCCGCGCCGCCCAGTAGGTAATGCCCAATGTAATGAGGACGAAGAGCAGGAAGATGATCAGCGAAGTTGACATGACTTCAGTTCCCTCCTCGCGGCTCGTCGAGCTTAGCGATAATCTGATGAGCCATTTCATCCCACTTCCCGGCAACGCGCACATAGAGGGCGGCGATGATCCAAGCCATGAAAAACTGTGAGAGGGCAAATAAGTAGGCGATGTTAACGACACCGAACACTCTCCGGGCCATCAAGGCCGGCGCGTAGCCAACCAGTGCCGGCAGGGCGAAATAATAAAGGACGAAGAAGACCGTCGCGGTGATGATGAACTTCCGCTTTCTCGCCAGCAGTTTTTTGAACTCTGACATTGCCGCCACGCGATCCCAGTCTGCAACGTCAATATCTTCGTCGGCTGTAAGTTCGTGGGCAGGCTTGTTCCTATCCCGCCCAAGCGGAGAGACGTCGGTCTCGGCTCCCACCGCAGGCGTTAAATCGCCCGGCTCCGGTTCCAGCGACATTCCTCGAGCCATAATGTTTTTTCTCCGGTCTTAACTTGAACTAGACTTGAGTGATTTCCGTCATTTGAA
This sequence comes from Pyrinomonadaceae bacterium, assembly GCA_050748205.1. Classification (GTDB taxonomy): domain Bacteria; phylum Acidobacteriota; class Blastocatellia; order Pyrinomonadales; family Pyrinomonadaceae; genus PSRF01. The sequence continues at coordinate 16,395 of JBOGOU010000081.1, forward strand.
GGCTCATCAAAGTTGAGGCGGGGGCAAGCCCACCTTCCTTACCTGCAAATGATCGCAGGCCCCTTTTTGGTTTTCGCACAAGATGTTCAAGGCGTTCGACCAGAAGTTCTCCTAAGGCGCAAATCATCGGGGACAATGAGCTAGACAGAATCCGGCAGTCTCCGGTAGAGTTACGACTCATCCTGGTACAGCTAACGCCGAGCTCTGCGTCGCCAGGTTCGGCTTCCCTTCCTGACTAGGTTTCTATTTTTGAAGCTCCGGTTAAGCGTTTTACCAGAAGCAATGGTTTGCGGCAAATCGTAAACTATTGGTGACCAGATCTATGTGATAAAAGTTGTCTCCAATACTTCGCTCTGATCGGGCTCACTAAATGCGTGTCTCTTTATTCATCACCTGTCTGGTTGACCAGTTGTGGCCGACCGTCGGCATGAGCGCGGTCGAAGTGCTGCGCCGGACCGGCTGCGAGGTGGTCTTTGACGAGCGGCAGACTTGCTGCGGTCAGCCCGCTTTCAACACCGGCTACCGGAGCGAAGCGCGGCGGCTGGCCCAGCGATTTATCGAAATCTTTGAAGAGGCCGGGAGCGATGCGATCGTCAGCCCTTCCGGGTCATGCACGGCGATGGTGCATCACTTCCACGAACTGTTTCCGGATAATGAGCGCTGGCGCAGGCGCGCGGAAGCCGTCGCGGAGCGCACCCATGAATTCAGCTCGTTTCTGGTCAACACCCTTGGCGTCGAGGATGTCGGGGCCGCCTTTCGCGGGCGTGTGACCTGGCACGATGCGTGTCACGGGTTGCGCGATTTGAACGTGCACAGCGAGCCCCGCCGGTTGATTCGTCATGTGCGCGGAACGGAGTTTGTCGAGTTGCCGAATGCGGATTCCTGCTGCGGTTTCGGAGGGACCTTTTCCGTTAAGTATCCGGAAATCTCCGTTGCTATTCTCGACAGCAAGATCGAAGCCATTGAGAAGGCGGGAGTTAGAGCGGTGATTTCAGGCGACGCTAGTTGTCTTATGCAGATCGGCGGGCGCCTGACACGCCAGAAATCCGCCGTGCGGGCGATGCACCTAGCGGAACTGCTCGCCGCTCGTGAGGAGTGATCGTTAAAGAATGAATCATCTAACCGCAGAGACGTTTGGCGCGAACGCACGCGAGGCGCTGGCCGACCCACAGTTGCGTAGTGCGCTGCGCAAACTGACCAACGTCTTCGGGGAACGGCGCAAAGTCGCGACCACGACGGTTGATGATTGGGAGGGCTTGCGGGAGCGAGCTCGGGCCATCAAAGACGATACGCTCGCTCACCTGGATCAATACCTTGAGGCCTTCGCCAACAATGCCGAAAGCGCGGGGGCGCAGATTCACTGGGCGCGTGACGCCGGCGAGGCATGCGCCATAGTACTCAGACTGCTGCGCGAGCGTAACGCGACGCGTGTCGTCAAGTCGAAGAGCATGGCGACCGAAGAGATCCATCTGAACACTGCGCTCGAGGCTGAAGGGTTGGCGCCGGTGGAGACTGACCTCGGCGAGTGGATCATTCAACTCGCCAAGGAAACGCCGTCGCACATCGTCGTTCCGGCCATTCACAAATCGAAGAAGCAGATTGCGGAACTGTTCGTTGAAAAGCTGGGTATTGAGCCGACGGATGATGTTGCGGTGTTGACGAACGCGGCGCGGCGCATCTTGCGAGAACGCTTTGCCGAAGCTCAGGTGGGCATTAGCGGGGTTAACTTCGGCGTCGCCGAGACGGGCACGATTTTGATTCTGGAGAATGAAGGCAATGTGCGCCTGACTACCAGCTTACCCAAAACGCACATTGCGATCATGGGGATCGAAAAGGTGATACCGCGTTTTGCCGACCTCGACGTGTTTCTCAAACTGTTGCCACGCTCAGGCACCGGCCAACGTTTGACGGCCTATCAATCGCTGATTACAGGGACCAGGAGAAGGCCGGAAGATGAAGGGCCGGAAGAAGTGCACATCGTCTTAATGGACAACGGGCGATCGCGAATGCTCAGTCATCCGGTGACCCGCCAGTCGTTGGCTTGTATCCGGTGCGGCGCGTGTCTGAACGCTTGTCCGGTCTATCAACAGATCGGCGGACACGCTTACGGGTCTGTGTACCCTGGTCCAATCGGTGCGGTCATCACGCCGCAATTGATCGGGCTTGGTAAAACCGCACAGTTGCCCTTTGCGTCAAGTTTATGCGGCGCTTGTCGTGAGGTCTGTCCGGTAAAGATAGACATTCCTCAATTGCTCCTGCATCTGCGTGCCGAGGTAGTGGAAGGAACCGCGAGCGGCACAACGCAGAAAGGGCCGGTGAAACGCAAGATTGTGGAACGGCTGGCCTTCCGCTTGTACGCTTTCGCCTGGTCCAGGCCCAAGTTGTACGAGTGGGGCACGAGTATCGCTCGAGTGCTGCAACGCCCGGCGGTGCGTGATGGCCGCATCGGGAAAGTGAGCGCCTTTGTTGCCAAGCTTGTGCCACCGCTCGGCGCGTGGACCGCATGGCGTGATGCGCGACCAATCGCGCGGCGCTCTTTCCGCGAGCAATGGCGTGAACAGCAAACCGGTCGTGCATCTACGGGAACAAACCTTGGCTGAGCGAGAGCACAACAATGAGACGCGGCGCGCCATGCTGACGTCCATTCGCCAGCAGTTAGCCGCAAGCGCTCCGTTTGACGCTGTGCGAAGCGAACATCATCCGCAGGCGAAAGTCACGGATAAGACAGGCCACGTCGCAGTGGCAGTGGACGGAGAAGGGGGCTCGCTAGTCGAACGTTTTCAGCAAGCACTCGAAGCTGTCAGCGGCAATTTCATTGCGGCGGGTAGTGAAAATGAAGCGGCACAGGCGATACAACAAATTATTGAGAGGACGAAAGCACTGCGGATCGCGGTATCGGATTCACCGCTCGCGCAAAGAATAATTGCCCAAGTGAAGTCCGACGCTTTGGTGTTGGAGAACGCCGGCACGCCGGCTCTATTTGATTGCGATGCCGGCATCACTGGTGCCCAATGGGCCATCGCTGAAACCGGCACGCTCGTACTGGAGTCAGACCACGAGCGGCATCGCCTGTCTTCGCTGGTGCCGCGGATCCACATCGCGATCGTCGAATCCGGCCGCATCCGTCAGACACTAGGCGAAGTACTACAAATACTCAGTCAGCAAGGACAGGAAGGCTTGAGCCGGACAGTGACCTTTATTACAGGACCATCCCGCACGTCCGACATCGAGCTCACTCTGGCGATCGGCGTTCATGGGCCCGCTGAGTTATACGTCATCGTACTCAAGGGTTGCGGCTAACATTAGCCTTACTTTGTCAGGGCATCCGCTTGGTACTATGAAAACAATCTCGACGACTCCATTCTCAGATCAGCGTCCGGGGACCTCCGGACTGCGCAAAAAGACGCGCACTTTTATGCAGCCTCACTACCTGGAGAACTTCGTCCAGTCAGTTTTCAACGCCGTACGGGAAAGCACGGCGGTGAATTTTCGCCAGGAAACACTGGTGGTCGGGGGCGATGGCCGCTACTACAACCGCACCGCGGTTCAAACGATTCTGCGCATGGCGGCGGCGAATGGGTTCGGGCGCGTGCTGGTCGGGCGCTCCGGTCTGCTTTCGACTCCCGCGATCTCCGCGGTGATTAGGCAGCGCGGTGCGCTCGGCGGCCTGGTGCTTTCAGCAAGTCACAATCCCGGTGGCATCGATGAAGACTTCGGCATCAAGTACAACATCCGCAACGGTGGCCCAGCGCCGGAAGCGGTGACCGAAAGTGTTTATCGACAGACGCTGGCGATCAAAGACTACCGGACACTCGAACACGCGGACGTAGATCTCGATTCAGAAGGCAGTCTTTCAATCGGCGACACCGAGGTCGTCGTCATTGATCCGCTAAAAGACTACACGGAGGTCATGGAGGAGTTGTTCGACTTCGATTCCTTGCGCGGGCTCTTCGGCGGGGGCTTCCAGATGATCTTCGACGCGATGAGCGCCATCACGGGACCCTACGCTCACCACATCATTGAAGAGATACTGGGCGCGCCGGCGGGCACCGTCATCAACGGCACGCCTCTCGAAGACTTCGGCGGCCATCATCCCGATCCGAATCTGGTGAACGCCGCCGAACTCGTCGCACGGATGAGCGCCGCAGACGCTCCTGATTTCGGCGCAGCCTGTGATGGCGACGGTGATCGCAATCTAATTCTCGGACGAAGTTTCTTCGTCACTCCCGGTGATTCGTTGGCAATCATTGCTGAGCACGCGAGCGACTCGATTCCCGGCTATCGCGGGGGACTCGCCGGCGTCGCGCGTTCGATGCCCACCAACACTGCGGTTGATCGGGTTGCTGAAGCTCTCGCAATTCCCTGCTACGAGACTCCGACTGGATGGAAGTTCTTCGGCAACCTGATGGACGCAGGCAGGTGCACGATCTGCGGCGAAGAAAGTTTCGGCACCGGCTCCAATCACGTGCGCGAGAAAGACGGACTGTGGGCCGTGTTGTGCTGGCTTTCGATTCTCGCCGGCACTCGCAAATCGGTAGCTGAAGTCGTGCATGAGCACTGGCGACGCTTCGGTCGCAGTTATTATCAACGACATGACTACGAAGCGCTAGATGCCGGGGCTGCCAACAATATGATTGCCGCGCTGCGCGACAAGTTGCCGGGACTGATTGGTTCTGATTTCGCGGGCACGCAAGTTACCAGTGCCGATGATTTCAGCTACACAGATCCTGTTGATGGCAGTGTTAGCGCACGCCAGGGGATTCGTATTCTGCTCAACGATGGCTCACGCGTTGTTTGTCGCCTTTCGGGCACCGGCACTCAAGGCGCCACGTTGCGCCTGTATGTGGAACGCTACCGCAAGGATGGGGGCGAGACTGAGATCAACCAGGTTCTCGCTCCATTGGTGCAAGCCGCCAGAGAGTTGCTTGAGCTGCGACGGTACTGTGGCCGAGACGAACCGACCATAGTCACCTGAGGACTTTCGGCAACCAAGCTATCGCCTGTATTCAGTGTATGTGAACCCACTCTTCGCGGTTCGGTTGACAGCAGCACAGATCGGTCTACGATTGTGAAAAGGAGCCAATATTTCTCCGGGTTCACGATTAATGCGCACATCGCTCGCCAGTTATCTAGACGATTTCCGGTCGCGTGGTGATGAAACTGCGTTCGCTCACAGGCACGGGCTAAGACTCAAGCGGTGGTCGTATAGCGACATTGCCAAAACCGCAACGCGATTCGCCAGGGAACTGGAAGCGCGAAGGATCCAAAAAGGGGATCGCATTCTGCTTTGGGGCGACAACAGTCCTGAGTGGGTTTGCGGTTTTTTTGGGTGTCTTCCTCGCGGCGTGATAGCCGTGCCCGTCGATGTTCAAAGCGACCCGGGATTCGTCAAGAGACTTCAAGCTCAGGTTGATGCAAAGCTGGCGCTCTGTGATACTGCCACTTCAAGCCTGATCGACAAATCTCTCCCGGTGATCGAGCTTGACGAACTGACATCGCAGGTCGCGCATCATTCCTCAAAACCCTATCTCACAACCGAAAACGCTAGCGACGACACCGTGGAGATCGTTTTCACGTCGGGGACGACGGCTGAGCCCAAAGGCGTGTGCATCACCAACCGCAATCTAATGGCGAACCTGACGCCGATCGAGCTGGAGATTAAGCGGTATCTGAAGTGGGA
>JBOGOU010000082.1:0-1727 GCA_050748205.1 Pyrinomonadaceae bacterium
GCCTACATCGGACACCATATGCCCCGGTACTTGGCGAACCCAGTCGCCCGACAGCCCGATAATTCACCGATTCCGGCCCGACACCGCGCACGTTTGACAGCGTACCGGTCCAGTCGTATCTTCGCTCCTGAGGAAAAAGGGCTTTTGAAATTCTCGTATAGACGCCCCCATGTCAACTTGAGTTGCCACCGGTTCTTTTGCCGAGCGGGTTTGGACCATGGACTGACATCCTCGTATTCGCGTGCTGGTTAACGCATTAAGATCTGTCCGTGTTGGGTAACCACAACCTATTCTCAGAAACCTGACTGTCTAAAGAAATTCACGTGGACTCTCCAATCACTGTCTTACCTCGCAAGGGACACGGTGCACTCAAGCAGAAAACAACACAGCTACAATTTGCGACTCCGGAGTAGATAGCCCTTAAGCAGCCACTTTGTTCAACGATTCCCAAACAAACCCCACCATTTCCCGCGCACAGGCGACTTTGACTTTGTTTGGATGCTTCCCCGCCAGCAAGAGCCGATTGCCTTTTTTGCTCAGTCGGCGTAGACACCGATCGGCAATGCTGATGAACTCCGGTGGGGTCTGTGCGCGCCTGGCTTTGATCTCTTTGCTGAGCCGGGTGGTTCGGTAGCCGCGCTGATTCGCTTCAACGAAGGCCGTGCGCAAATAGCGGTTGCCCTGTTTGGTGATGCCAAAGCGATGGTGTTTGCCGCCGGAGGAATATTCGCGAATATCCATGCCGACCCAGGACACGAGTTGACGTGGGTGGGGGAAACGCTTGATGTCACCAATCTCGGTGATCATCGTTAACGCGAAAATGTTCTTGATCCCTTTGTAACAGCTCAGCGCTTGAACCGGTTTTTCGTAGCGGGGTGATGTAGCCAGGGCTTCAATCTGTTGCTCGTATTCCGTCATGATGCCCGTTACGCTTTTCAATTGGCGTAGCAACAACTCAAGGTTCACTTTGAGCGTGCCCGACAACCCCTCGATCGTGCGCTCCAACCAACCGTAGTGATGCTTGGTCCAGTGTGTCTTGTTTTGCGTTTCAGCCTTGTAATGCAACCCGTTTCTGCGCAATAACGATTGCATATGCCGGCGCAGTTCCGTCTGCTGTTGCAACAGGTGCTGGCGCGTACGCAGCAAGTCCCGATCACGTTCCTGTGCTTGCTCCGGAACGCTGACAATACTCAATAGGCCATTGGCATAGAATTGTGCTAACTGCGATGCATCGAGGCGATCCGTTTTGATTTGCCTGCCACGGGGGCTCGGAATGCTCGTCGGGGCCACTACTTCACAGGGATAGCCGGCCTCCGCAATATCCCGCTGCAAGGTATACCCAATATAGGACGCTTCATAACACACGCGGAATGAATACCCACGGAAATGCTTGCCTAGCTTGTTCAGCTGACCGAGCAGACCTTTTAAGGTCGGTCGACATCTGAAATCAATGACTTCACCTGTGGTTTTGTCTAATACCGAACCGTGATACTGGGTATCATCGACATCAAGGCCCACGTAGATTATATTCTGTTTCATAGACGCCTCCTCTTACTTTACATTTGGTTTCAGTGGTCCAGCCTACCACTTTGAGGTATCCATCAATGATGGTAGCCCTCGATTTTAAAAGGGGGGGCGTCTATATCTTCTATTCCCGGCGTCTAACCATCGACGGGTCATTCCTGTCAGCCACAAAGCGAAGTCAAAAGAGGAGAGATGATATGGAC
>JBOGOU010000083.1:0-2167 GCA_050748205.1 Pyrinomonadaceae bacterium
CTTCTGTGATCAACTTAAAGGGCCCACTGACATACCATTGATAACCATTGCGACGCTCTTCTTCGATTTCTGCAACGCTGTATTTGATTTTGCCATCACGTCCAACGAAGATGGGACGGTTGGTCTCAAGCTCATAGAAGCGCGCCCAGATGGGGCCGGCGTTCCGATCCTCGATGACAGCGCGATCCAAGCCACCAGATTTTGCATCCCGTTTTTCGACCCAGCTGATGCCGCCAAGTTTTGATCTCTCGAACCAGGCGACGGCGGCCTCAATGGCTTCGACAATTCTGGCGCTCGGATTCTCGACTCCCATGAGAAAACGGACAATGCCGACGCTCTCGCTGCCGCTCAATGAAATCAGTTCAAATGTTCGTGCGCCGGCGGGCGCAAGCGTAACCTCATCGTGCTGAGCGCACCAGACGGTAAGTTTACCGTTCACACGAACCTGGGTCCTGAGAATACACTCGATCCCTTTCTGAAGCGCGTTCTCGGACCTGATGCGACGCTCTTCATCGACGAAGGTATAAGCAGCTTTCTTTCGGGCGATATCTCTCAAGACCTTCAGTGCCCCGATCATTGCGTCGTCATTGAAAGTGATGTGACTGTAGTAACCTTTGCGAAGCGGAAAGTATTGCGGGAAACCGCCATTTTCGTATTGCGATGAAAGCAGGAAATCCAGGCCACTGATAAAAGCCAGCTTGTGCCGGTCTAGATTCTTGGCTGTGAATACTCTCGCCAGGAAAGCCAGCTGAGTAAAGGTCGCGCCGTTGTCGATCGTGGTGTCTGTCTCTGATTTATCCCTGGCAATGCCGGTTTTTTCCCGTTCCGTTAGGACGGTTGCCATATCGATATTCTTCGGCCAGCCACCATTGCTGCGTTGATATAACCCGACGTTATCCGCGATCCGGGTCGCTTCGTCCGTTGCATACCACTCCGGACTTTGCTTCAAGCAATCGTCCCAACTAACCGGCTTGAATGCAGGCGGACTCTTTAACCGTCGCGCGGAATCACGCGCCGGATCCCATCCATCTGAGCCTCTGAGGAACCTCTCCGGCGAGAATTGCTTCACTTCTTCAGCTGTCAACTGGCGTGACCATTTTACCCGTGCCTTAGGATTAGCCCCGGCTCCGGAGGACTTGTATTCCGCAAACCAGGCAGTTTTCTCTTTTTCAGGGTCGCGCCAATTGTCCCAGCCCTCCGCCAAAATATGGCCATCCATTTTGGTTTCGAGAAAGACCACTCTGCCGAAAGCCCGCCAGGGCCGGCCCAGGAAAACCCCCTTTCCTGCATTCGTGCCAGTCAAACGACAATGGCGAAATACAAAGCCGGTGGGCTCGGATTCGCCAAAACGCATCTGCGCAGTGAGAAAGCCCGCTCCCTTGCTGTGAATTTGGCAATCATCAAAGACGGCGGTCGCCGCTCCAAAGATAAAGTCCACGTGTCCCTCGATGTAACAGTTCTTGTAGTACTGCCGGCCACCTTTTGCGTAGAGCGTATCCTGCCAACCGAGGAAGCGGCAGTTGCGAAAAACGGCGCGGTCGGCGTCGACCAGCAAGGCAACAGCCTGCGAACCGGCGCCAAACGAATTCTCAAATGTAAGATTCTCCGCGTGAAAATCGTGGGCCCCGACGTAGGTGCTGTAGCTTGCGGAAGTCGAGCCAACCTGCCGATTGCTCAAGTCGAAGGTCAGGACAGTCTGCTCAGCCCATTCACCGCGAAGTGTCAGATAGGGTTTGTTGGGTGGAACTTTTACTTGTTCCTTGTAGACACCCGGCTTTATGTAGACAACGATTTGCCGGATATTGTTTTCAGGGACGTGATCAATCGCTTGCTGAACAGTAGTGAAGTCGCCACTGCCGTCGGCGGCAACGGTGAGCTGAACGCGAATCTGTGGGTCAAGATCATTCGATAGTGAATCATGGTTTCCAATCGATCTCGACGCAGTGTTCGGAAAGCCCGTGGCCACTGCTGGAGCGCTTAGTAGTACAAGGTATAAGCCGGCGCGGCCGAGAGCCCTTCTCATTCCGTTTTACTCGCAGACGGTCCTTTACTCTGAATTCACGTGAGCCGCCTAGTGGCTCGACGCCAGCGGCGGCTCACGTTGGTCATGCAAAGGTCGAAGGCAGACGTGCCGGGGCAGTAGCCCGACTGTTAAGGAGGGCTCACG
>JBOGOU010000084.1:0-1592 GCA_050748205.1 Pyrinomonadaceae bacterium
ACACGCGGCGGCCAGAACCAACTCACGTACTTTTTCATGAAGCACTACGCCATCTTCAAGCGAAAGACTCCCCTCATCTTCTCCGGTACGTGCGTGCGTTCGAACCCGGATAACATCAGCACCAGCAGTAACCAAGTCACTGAATATCTCTAACTGCGATCGGTCTTCGACCACTTCCAAAGTCGTCAATAGTTCACCAATACGTGAAGGAAAGTCGGCCATGTCAATGTTGCGAGGTACTAGGACTTCAAAGCTGGCTCCGCCTTCCGCTCTTTCCCAGTAGGCGGCCTTGTTGGACTCCTCAGCCAATCGCCAACCACTTGCGCGCAAATACGCCATAAGGTCGAGCGGGCGAATAGCACGAAGCACTTCCACATCACGGATTGCGGCTCTCATGGCTGTTCTCCTAGGTTAACCCGTTCCATCATTCTTCGAAGACTCTCTGGAGAGAAAGAAGCAGTACGTGCTAGATGAACTCTGACAGTATCCGTGTTGCTTGTTTCAGGAAAACCAAATAACGAGTGCCAGTAGGCGCATCGACGTAAGCACATTTCGTCCGGGGTGAGTCGCAGCCATGAGTTTACGTCTTCCGGAACCAAAACAACAACCAAAATACGGGGAACAATCGTGTCAACGCGAAGGTCATCATAGTTCTTAATCTTGAGATCGTAACCAAGATTCTCAGTATCGCCGTCGTCGACGTGAGTGCACTTCAATTGAAGCTCAATCCGCGGTCGCCGTAGGGTGCTTCCCCCTCCTCGCGCGGCTATCACCAAGTCGATGCTGTCATCGTCAACATCGGGGCGCTGGATGGTATAGCCAGCGATGGTAGCGATGCCATGGATGAAGGCTTTGCTGAACTGTTCCTTGCGCTGGTTAATATCCATCATGCCAGATTCTCCTAGCTTACACCTTGCAGGCCAGCTGGGGCCAAGGTCTTGCGCTCACACCTGAAGGTCGACTTACGTGAAACTCACGGGAGAATAATGGCGATGAAAAAGGCAACCCCAAAAACAGTCAACGAGCAACGTTGCACTTTATCACAGCCATTGCTTTCACTTTAGCTGCGCTGGCGATGGTTTAGTTTGGCAAGGCGGTGTGGCCCACTTCGGCAGTCACATTTGGCTCTGGTCAGCGTCAATTACTTTTTCTCTTCGTGTTCTAATTGTCGCCCATCCGTGAGCTTCGGCTCGTTTCATTTCCCAAGTCATTAACTACCAGCAAGTTCTCCGGCGCCGCAGGAGAACGCCCTGCGACTACCTGCGAACAAAGGGACGCCGGCGAGGATACAGCCCCCTCGCCTCTGTCTAGGACGGTCATCCGATAACAGCGGATTACGTCCTCCCAAAGCCCGCGCCCAGGAAAGGCGCCCGGACGTAATCTCTGTTATCGAGACGCCTCGCCTTTAATCTATTCTCCCCGTTGCGCCTCCGCTTCGCTCGCCCGCTCGGCGCACCTCGCAGTGCTCACTTCGCTAACGCCCCCGCCTGGGGGCTGGCGCTAAGTTGAAAGCTATCCGACAGCGTTGAAACATACTGACGCGGCTGTCTGGCCGTTGTTTGGGGAGCTGCGGGCCAAACTCGATCCGGCAT
>JBOGOU010000085.1:0-16279 GCA_050748205.1 Pyrinomonadaceae bacterium
GATGAACGCGGATGACACAGATCAAACGAAAGCCTTCCAATTACTTATCTGGTCTGATCCGTGTTATTAGCGTTAAACTGTGGCTGACTCAGGTGTTTTTGACAGCTTTGGTAGTGTCCGAGAGATAAAGTTTTTCAAATTCGAAATTCGCAATCCGAAATTCCTGCCGGTGGGTCTGAGGGTACGCAACTCAACTCAGCTAGAGACCAATCGGCAATTGGCAATTGGCAATCGGCAATGTAAGTGTATCTCTTATTCACATGGGCATCTTCAGCAAACTCTTCAGCAAGCAAGCGCCAGCGCCAAAAAGCCACCAATCGGGCGCAGTCGAAACTGGAACGACGGTAGCTCTGCCTGCCGATCCAGCAAGTGATCCAAATCTCATTCGCGTGTTCGACAAATACGGACAGGAGATGTTCATCACCAAAGACGAATGGCGTCTGAAGGTTCTGCCTGACGCGATTCGGTCCCGGTGGAATGAGCCGGATGAGCTGTATGCAATCATCGTCGGAGCTCTCAATGATGGTTTGCATCTCGACGTCTTGGACGGAGCAGCCAGACTCTACTCGATAGATCCCCTCCCCTTAAGAGGCACGTGTCTCTTTGCCATCGTGCTGATGAAGAACGCGCAGCTGGATGAGGCCGAACGCGTTCTTCGGTCCTACTTAGAAAAATACGGCGAAGATGGTGTGGTGCTTACGAATCTGGCCAAGGTCTACGCCGAACGAAACCAAACGCAAATGGCCGAAGGTACGCTTTGGCATGCGCTCGAGCTTGATCCCAATCAGGATAACGGACTCGACTGGTACCAGGCTCTGCAACATGAGCGCGGCGGGGAGGAAGCCAGGGTGAATGCTCTTCAACGAATCGCTGCTCTTCCCGGAAGCTGGCGCGCACAGATCTGGCTGGCGCGCGCGGCCCTTGAATCAAACAATCTGCAACAGGCGCTCGGTTACTACCGAGACAGCTTGTCACGACTTGGACAGCTCGTCCCGGCAAACGCGCTCATGCAAATCAGCGGTGATTTCGGGAATCATGGACATTTGTCAGAATTACTCGAACTCACCGAACCGCATTTCGCTGTCGAGAGTCACGCGCTTCAGGTCGGCAACAATCTCATCAAGGCCCATCTGGACTTAGGCCACCTCGACCAGGCTAAGCATCTCCTCGACCAGCTCTATTCATTGAAGCGGCCCGATTGGCGAGAGACCTTGGGTTACGGGGAAACAGAGATCGCGAAAGCACGAGTTGCCGAGGCGCAGCCAAACCAGGACGAACCATGGCATATGGAGATGAACGCGATTCAGGGACCCATCTGGCTGGATCCTTCCTCTCAAGCGATGAGACTCTTTGAACTCGCGGGTGGTGGTCCACAGATCACTTTTCTCGGCGGCAGCGTTGAAGCGCCCAACGCTTCTGACCAGGCGGAACTACAGATGGCGAATGCGCCCGGCCGTATGAGTCGTGCCTTGCCGCTCTATCTTGCCGAGCGGATTGAATTCTCGTGCCAGGCAAGGGTGCAAACGTGGCTTCCCTGGATGGCCAATGGCGGGTTCGTCGTGAGTGGCGTTACCTGGACCGAACAAAGTGTAGTCGAATACAACCGGCTGGCAGCCGACAAGAGCGACTATGTGGTAGTTGTTCACTTGAAGACCAAGTCTGAAGCGTGGCAGGCCGAGCTGCGGCTGCTTCAGGCTGAGGATGGACATTGCCTGGCGACACTCGACAGTTCGTTTACTCCCTCGAGCCCCTCGATGGGTATTTCTGACCTTGCGCAGCGGCTGGCGCACTTGCTGACGGAGAAAGCCGATTTCAAACGAAGAGTTACTCCGCCGCTTTATCAATTGCCTGACGCAGGTCAGGTCATTTTGCGGACTATCTGCTTCGTGAGGAACAACTGCTCGCCGTGCGTTGTGCGCGTCTGGACACCGCTCCGGCAATGTTCCTCTCTGGCGAACGAGAGATCCTTGAAGGCAATCTTCAGCTATGCCTCGCGTGTCCTGAGAATGTCGTCACGAGAATTCTGCTGGCCCAAACACTAGTGACGATGAACAAGATCAGACCCCAGGTGGTGAGAGAGTTTTTTGACAGAGTGGAAATGGTTACATAAGGAACATCCATTGAGTCAGCCCGCGCAGTCCGTTATCGAAGAGATGTTGGCGCAAACCCTCTAGTCACCAATTGGACCTAGAAAAGGATTGGTCCACCCTCGTTTCGTAACCCCTCACCTCGCATGATTACCCAATAGTCGTGAGATGTGTATCTGATGCTTGCACTAACATTAGCCCGTCTAGGAGGTTCTTTGTAGAAACCAAACTGTATACTGTAATCTCCATAGGTGGGAGTCCTCGGCAGTTTCACAGTGACTTGCGACTGCCAAAAATACCAATCGTCACGCGGACGGGTGTATTGGCGATTTTTTTCGTATTCCGTCAAGTCTTGACAGAAGGCGCCACCTACTACGGTGAACGTTCGCCATTGCCCCACGTATGGAAGCCGTTGACAGAGCTCCGTGTAGAGAAGTGAGAAAACCGGAAGAACCTCATAATCTACAATTAGATCAACCTGCTCTGGTCGCAACCGTAATCGGATCAACAGATCGTTCAAATCCGCTGTAAGAAAAGGCTCACGGAGGTCTTCCAGGTTAAGCCGGAAGCAAGCGCCTCGTCCGTCGGTAGCGATAATCCCCGCTACATTGTTTTGATGTTCGCGCGCTCGGTTGAGTCCTGTAACCGGTATTGATTGCAATCCGTGGGAGCGCATCGCGCTGATGAATCTGACTAGAGCGTTTCCATCCGTCGATTCAGGGTAGTTCAGGTCATCCAAGAGAAAGGGTGCCGGTCCCCAACTTCTTCTTACATCATCAGCGATTTTCCTTGGTGAGTTGTTCTTTGTGCTGACAAGTTCCAGAAGCGGTGTGATTCGGGCGCGAACCCCAGGTACCAGATATCTTAACGCGCCCTTTTCGGCACCTTTCAACCTCAAAACGGGGACGTAGTGCGTATGGTCAAACATGAACTTCATTTGGAACTCCAATTGATCTCAGAAAAACACTTTCGCACCTGGCCTTGGCCAATCATCTGATTCAGAATTTTGTATGAGCCAGCCTCACGCCGCATCCGTCCGGCTATGACCGCAGGGTGTATTCGTAGCTTTCTTGCTAAATGCTGAGCCGCTTCCGGAGAACGAAGGCTTTTAGCCGGACTTCTGTTCCATTCTTCTTTGGGAATGAGAGCCTCTCCTGCAAGTTTGTCGGCTGCCTGTTCTCGTGGATCTTTACTTTCTTTCAAATCCAAATTGTCGAAGAAATGGGTAATCCCCTGGCCGTAGTGGAGCGCGATATGTGCCAGCTCGTGCATTAGACAATACCAGAAATTATCAATGCGATCGTGTCTAATCGTCATACCGATGATCGGGCGATCCAGACCTTGCATGATTGCCGCGCCATCCAAATGAGTGTGAGATAAGTGTGGCTCAATAATTAATGGTATTCCATGTGTACGCAGAAACTCCTGAGCCAAGCGAGGCCCACTCTCAGACCAACTCAACTGCGCAACTTCACGCATGAACTTTAAGTTAACTGAATTGGGTTTGTATGCTACTTTTGGACTCTCGTCGGCGGCTTTGTTTACGATTCTTGCCTTCCATGCAGCCAACGCGTATGGATCCAACGAGCGCGCGGAGCGTGTGGTCTCGGTTCTCTTTAAGAGAGCAGCGATTTCCATAGGCGAACCAATCTGAGAAAAGAATGAAGCGAGCAGGCGCTCGGGTTCCCGTTGTATCGAACCGCTAATCCAACCCCGCCCGGCCATTTCTTTAAGTGGGAAGCGTTTCCAGGCAATTGCATTTTCATCGGTTTCTTCGAAAGTGTTTCCTCCATGCAATAACACATCGGCTGGTATTCCTAAGTGCGAATGCAGTGCACGCATCATCGATAGCGTTAACGGTCGCTTACCAGACAAGACCTCAGAGACCTTACTTGGGCTGCCTAAGTAAGGCACCAGATCTCGCTGCTTGAGGTTTTGTTGTTCCATGCGAAAGCGGATTGCCTCTAGTGCTTCCGGAACTCTTTTTGGAAAGGCCTGCGACTCGTAGTTTTCAACCAGCAGCGTTAGGAGTTCAAGTCGATCCGCTTCAGGAGTACCGGGATCAGGATCAAGATCAATTAGAGTGCTGATCTCCGCAAGCGCGTTCTCGTGCTCGTTCTCACTCTTGATGACTTTCACCATTTCTCCCTCCTCAAAACTTCCAGGTTGAGTATTCTTCATGGGTTCCAATTCTGACCACCAGAACGACCTGATTCTTAAAGCCTACCTTTGTATCCAATCGATATTTGTTACCTTTCAAGTTAAAAATTACTCTGTTATTGAGGAGAAAGCTCGCGTGGGAATAGCGTTTCTTAATATCATTGGGTGACTCCCAATCAGCCTCCTCAACCTCACAAAGCCAAGCATCAATCTGCCCACGAACATCTGCATGCTTACGGGCGAATTTATCGAGATCCTTGCGACCTACGACTTTCATACGGCTTCCCTAACGAACGTGTTCCCAAATTGGGGAAGCCCAGCAACATTCCCCGTGCCGGGAACATTATACATAAGTCCGTCGATAACGCAAGTGGGAAGTTTTGGAGTTGCCTGACATCCCCCGTGATGAACTTTGCCTCCTTTTTGGAGTCGCTACGACTCTGCGTTTTAACAGCGGTTTGGATTCATATCAACCCGGGAATCTTCTTCAGCATTTGATGCCAGTATCTGGCGCAGATGGAAAGGTTCTCATGACAGCAATATTAACCAAGACCGCTCGCCTACTCCGGAGGGCGCTCGAGAGCATTGCCAGTCCTTGCTCGGTGAAAGCGTAACGAAGAAATCGTGGGTCGCGGTGCTTCTGGTTCGGCTCTTCAACTTCTTTGCCGGTGAGTGGACATGAGAGTGTCATTCGATCTTCTAGTTTGATGAGAGCCTAGACAGATTACACCAGGTCGCTACCGCTTCCTGTTCTGACCCGAGAGCGCCTCCGCAGATAGACCAGGCCTTAGTGATTCCGCGTAATCGGCGTAATCTGTGGATTACTCCTTGTACAGCTCGGGAAGCGACTTGCGGAGGTTCGCGAGCTTGGGTAGGTCGTGATGGACGATGTAGGGCTGGTTGGGGTGATTCACCAGATAGTCTTGATGATAGGCCTCAGCTTCATAGAAGGCTTTGAGGGGAACAACCTGGGTGACGATCTTGTCTCCGAATACCTTCGCCTGATCTAGTTGGTCGATGTAGCTCTCGGCGATGCGCTTTTGCTCTTCATTGCCGTAGAAGATCGCCGAGCGATATTGCGTACCAACATCAGGACCTTGGCGATTCAACTCAGTCGGATCATGGGCCACCGCAAAAAACACTTTCAGCAGTTGGCCATAGGTGATCTGCGACGGGTCGTAAGTGATGCGGACAGATTCGGCGTGACCAGTGGAACCCGAGGCGACGGTGTAGTACTGGGCGCCGTCGGCTGAACCACCCGAGTAGCCCGACTCGGCTTTCGAAACTCCCTTCACGTGATCGAAGACTGCTTCAACACCCCAGAAGCAGCCTCCAGCGAAAATGGCGGTTTGCTCGCCTTTTGTCGTAGCGAGTGGTGCGTCGAGTTTGGGATTGGGAATGGCGACCGCGGAAGCGTTCGCCATACTGCATGCGTTTAAAAACATAGTTGTTATCACCAGAATCACTAAAATTGCGGAAAGTTTAAGCATGGCTGCGTTTTATATACGAGACGCGGATCATAATCGGATTTACTTTACATTGCCAAATGCCAATTGCCAATTGCCGATTGGTCTCTCGCTAGCGGTGCTTGACTAATTCTGGCCGGTTGAATGAACAACGTTATTGAAAGCCCACGCGATAATTGAGTGGCTGCATCCGGTCGCTACCGCTCGCGGTTCCGTAGTTGAATGGTTCCGTAGTTGAGTGGCTGCATCCGGTCACTACAAACGATCCACGAAACCACACGAAGCAACACGAAAAAGAATCCGAATTAGCCACAGATTAACGCGGATGACACGGATCAGACCAGACAAGTACTTAGGAAAGCCTTTGTTTTGATCTGTATCATCCGCGTTAATCTGTGGCTAATTTTGGATTCCTTCACCGCTTTATGACTGCTAGCGTGCCGATTGCTAATTGCCGATTGGTCTCGCTCTGGAACTGCAAGCAGCGGGTTGACCTGATGGCGGCCACCGGGAGATAAAGTAGACCCTGATCACGAACCATCCAAACTGAAAGCGAGGAGATCACCTAGATGGCCAGGAAGATATCCAGACGTACGTTTGCGAAAGTTGCCGGCAGCGCGGCGCTGGCAACGACAGCGACAGCCACGCTCGGCTCTGTTGCGGCAGAACCGACAGTAGCCTCAGAACCAGGCGTCGCTTCAAACATCAGTGGACCGGAGATTGGCACGGGTGCGCCGGAGACAAGCACGAACGCGGCGGCGACCCTCCAGCCGATGGCGCGCGAGTTTCCGAAGCGGTTTATCTGGGGCTCGGCAACTGCTTCGTACCAAGTCGAAGGCGCCGTCAACGAAGACGGGCGTGGGCCATCGATCTGGGACACCTTCTCACGCATTCCTGGGAAGGTGGTGAACAACGCCACCGGTGACATCGCCGACGACCACTACCATCGGTACAAAGAGGATGTTCAGCTCATGAAGGCGCTGGGAGTTAAGGCGTATCGCTTTTCGATCGCCTGGCCCCGCGTGTTTCCGCAGGGCGCCGGCACGCCGAACCCGAAAGGACTCGACTTCTACAACCGCCTCGTCGACGAACTGCTCGCTAACGACATCAAGCCGTTTGCCACTCTCTATCACTGGGACTTGCCGCAGGCGCTGCAAGACAATGGCGGCGGTTGGGAGTCGCGCGATACGTCGAAGGCCTTTGGCGACTATGCGGGTTACGTTGCCGAGCGTCTCTCTGATCGAGTGAAGCATTTTTTCACGATCAACGAGTTCGGAGCGTTCCTCGAGGTGGGATACCGGCTTGGGATACACGCTCCCGGCTTGAAGCTGCCGCCGGGCCGTTTCAATCAGACCCGGCATCACGCGGTGCTGGGCCATGGTCTGGCAGTGCAAGCGATCCGGGCGAAGGCAAAGCCAGGTACCAAGATCGGATTGGCTGAGAATATGACGATCTGCGTCCCAGTTATCGAGTCGGCACAACACATCGAGGCAGCCACGCGCGCCGCGCGAGAACTGAACGCACAGTACATGACGGTGATCCAGGAAGGAAAGTACACGGACGCTTACCTAGCCGCAGCTGGCGCCGACGCGCCGAAGTTTACGCCCGAAGAACTAAAGATCATTTCCAGTCCGCTCGACTTTGTCGGCATCAACATTTACACGCCGACCTACATTCGTGCAGACAGTTCGCCGCTTGGCTTCGCCAGGGTGCCGCATCCGAAATCGTTTCCGCACATGGCGTCGTGGTGGTTGTTTGTTGGCCCGGAGGCGCTCTACTGGGGACCACGCCACGTCGCGAAGATTTGGAACGTGAAAGAGATCTACATTACTGAAAATGGCTGCTCGTCATCGGATGAGCCGGCAGCAGACGGCATTGTGTATGACACGGATCGTGTGATGTATCTCCGTAGCTATCTAACTCAACTCCAACGGGCGACTGCTGACGGCGTGCCAGTGCACGGTTATTTTCTGTGGAGTTTGATGGACAACTTTGAGTGGGCCGATGGATATACGAATCGCTTCGGTCTGCACTACGTGGATTACGCAACGCAGAAGAGAACGCCGAAATTGAGTGCGGCGTTTTATCGAGAGGTCGTCGCGCGGAACGGGGTTGTGTAATCTCGGCGCAGAGGCCTCTTGGGGGAGGAAGGTTTCACGCAAAGACGCAAAGGGTGCAAAGACGCAAAGTCAGAGTTAGAGATTTTTCCTTGCGTCTTTGCACCCTTTGCGACTTTGCGTGAACATGTCTTGGTTGCGATGGCAAAGCGGGCAAACGATCCACGAAATCACACGAAGTAACACGAAAAGAATGTTGGTGACGATCCACCTGCTCACGGCTGTGGGAAGGGCGGTGGCACGAAACCGGGGACGAAGTCTAAAGCCGCCGGGAAAGACGCGGCCGTAGGCTTTGTGCCGTTGCAGTTCGCGCTGCGCCCTCAAGCAAGAGGGATTTGGCGTATCTGCTTATGCTACTGTCAGCCACGCCTCGTAACTCATGGGCGCTGTTTGAAAAGGTGTGAATTCAGACTCTTACATTTAAAATAAGCTCTTAAAGTCTGACCATAATTCAGTGTCAAAGGGATTCATCGTATAATCGTCTGACGTAAAGCGCTTAACAATATTGTCCTTTGCATCTATTATCTTAGTAGTCACCCATCCTGCGCCTATGCCAATGCCTTCCCCTACTTCGCTAAATATTGGAAGATTAGCTGCTCCACCCAATATTGTTGATGTAGTATCACCTAAACCCAAATCTTGATAAATCCCCCTGTTGCGAGTGGCGCGGTTACTTAAGCTGTGACTCCACCCCGTCTGCTCATTTATCCAGCTACCAACCATATAACCACCCGCGAATGCTCCTACGACCGGAAGGGCCCGTGTACTAATGAACTCCAATGCGTTACCAACTCCAAGAAAACCTTGGGACCAGGCGAAGTGAGCGCCACAAAAAGTCGCTATTTCCGCTTCCGCAAAGAAAGGCACAAAGTTTTGAGCGAATCCATGTATGAACCCCCCGGTCATACCCTTAACGGTAGGACCGACGATGTACGGGGGCCTGGGTCCGGAGCTACCTGTCATTTCTTTCTTAACCATTCGTCCCACATTAGTCTGGACAACCCGGTCCGTTCCCCAGCGACTAATCTTTGGACCTTCAGTCCTTTCGTAATGCGGGTATAACCCACGATCGGCATAGGTATGGGGTGTGTTGTAAGTTCTTCCATTAATAATATAAGGACCGTTACTCAAAGCCTTTCTTGATTGTAAGGGACCCATGTACCTTGGGTCGTTTGTTATTCTCGGATCAAGATTTACATCTCTACCATTGCGCCACTTGAGATAGTGCTGAGCTTGTTCGCCTGGTCCATGCGGAATCAACGCACGGAGGTTTGCTCTTCCCGCGGCTTCTGCTGCCTTAAAGTTTGTTCCCGGAGGCGCCGACGGAAGATCAATCTTGGGTATCGGAGGTAGAGGACTTGGAGCCGTCGCTACAGGAGGGGGCAAAACGGTGGGACGGGAAGGAATAGAATTCGATTCCGTCCTATTTGCTCCAAAAGTGTCGGAAAACGTTAACGGATTGTTTCCGACGAAACTATACATATTAGTTCCGTCTACAAATCCTTGCGGGTCACGTTGGATAAATCTTCCAGCTGACGGATCATACGTTCGGAAAACAAAATCGTATTTGTTTATTTCCGCTAAAAGTCGCTTCCCCGCAAAACGAAATGAATTATTGTCGGTAGAGATCAAAGAGCTCTCGAGGTTGCCGAATTCGTCGTAACGGTAGAAATTATGCTTCTGAGTTCCATCGAAAATGTAACGTACAGATTTGGTTAAATCCGGGAAGAAATAGAACTCACTGCCGGTTTGAGATGAGAGAATGAAGCTGTCTGGAAAGGTATCGGAAAGAAGACTTAATTCCAGATCGTTATTGTTATATTCCTCCAGCAAATTGTGGGAGTCATAGATCATCACCTTGGACTGCAGCGCCTTCTTTTGCAGACTCCTGCGGCCAAAGTAATCATGGAACAACTGCAACTGCTCGCCACTCGATTTTATTTGAGCTAGTGAGAGCTGATTTCGATGATCATACTTGTAAAGGAAAGCCTCGTCTTCAATGAGGTTGCCGTCCTTGTCGTATCTACGATCCGCCGCATTAACTCTAAGGTACTGATCCAGTTCATTGACTTGGTAGTTTTCGATCGCGGCTCCGGAGGTTATTGACGTCCGGTTCCCTACCAGGTCATACAAGTAGGTCCGACTTGGCGGAGGATTAACACTTAACATCAACTGGTCGATTTGAGCTTGCCGATCGGGAAGGGCATCAGGTATGACAACACCGGGCGGCCCGATGGAGGATAGGTCTAGTAAAGCCGCGGAAGGAGAATTGGTTATTTCGATGACTCGTGAAAGTGAGTCGTACTTAAAGCTGTGGGTGCTCTGATTGTCTGCGCCTAGTTCTATCTTTTGGCGCAGATTCCCGGCCGGGTCATATAACACTGTAGCGTTAGAATATTTCCCTGGCCATTTGAATGTTTTATTTCGGCGGTTCTTCCCTCAAAGTCGTATTCGTATTCGGTGGCTGCGCCGTTGTTGCGCGATATTTTTTTTCTTTGCAGTCCGTCGTATTCTATGTCTACAACAACCAAACTATCAGGAGTGGCAGGATTGCCGGGGTAATTATTGCCTTTTTGGATCTGTTCTACCTTAACTACTCTGTCCAGAACATCCCTTGAATAACCGATTTCCCGGCCGGAGGGGTAAGTGAGTTTTACCAATGCGCCGCTATTACTGAATTCGCGTTGCAGGTTGAATTGGGCGGAAGGATCAACGCCTGTGATTTCTTTGAAAGAGGTATTTTCATTAGTCCTGTGGCTGAGCGAATTATACGTAAAGCTGTTGATGACGAAATCATTTTCTGCCTGTTTTAATCTTCCCAATGCGTCATATTTGCTGCTGTAAACCGTCGCGCCTTCAGTCTCTACCTCGCCCGCGAATTCAGACCTGTCTACCTGAAGCGTTACGTTCCTATTTAACTCATCCCACGTCAGCCGCTTTATTAAGTTGTTTCTGTCATGGTATTCAATCAAATTGCTAGATCTATCGTATGTTATCGAATCCGTGCTGCCATCCGGCAAAATGCTTGCTGTTAGCCTTCCCAGAGTATCGTATTCGAATCGTGTAACGCGTCCTAAGGGATCTTCCTGGGAAATTTTGTTATCGTCTAAGTCGTAATTGAATCTCACCGTCACCGGTATAGGAACATCGGCAGCGTTGAATTGATGCAACTGCTGAGTGGTTTCTTTTAACCGGCCGAAGACATCAAAAGTGTTGGCAGTATTACTGCCTAATGCGTCGATGGTACGAACCAGATTACCGCGGCTATCGTGCTCATACCTGATGCTTCGGAGAGTATTCCTTTCTTCAGTTACCCTATTGAGTTCGTCGTGTTGGAAAACGTCAGCAAAAAACCTTGAGGCATTTACGTCATTCGTTATTTGATCCCTGCTGACTTCCTTCTGGTCAATTCGAATAACATTATTGTGTTTATCGTATTTATAAGATGTTTCATTGCCGATCGGATCAACTTCTCTTGTGAGACGTCCCAAAATATCAAACTCCGAAATAAATGCGCGTCCGTCTTGATCCAGCTGTTTGAAGAGATTTCCAGCGTTGTCATAAAAGTACTGGATCGTTAATAGTTCCCCCGGCCCTGAGTCTCTAAATGAGTCTCTAAGTTGATTAGCAGTTATCGATGAAGCCTGAACGAATTTATTGACGCCGGCGATGATCATTCGACCCAACTCGTCATAAGAAAACTCACGCCGTGAAAGTAAAACAAACTCATCCGAGGGCAGCTTCTCGTAAAGACATTCGACCGACAGATTGCCGACCTTGTCGTAGTGCCTGATGATTCTGTTGCCCTTTGGGTCCTCTGCATCGACGACTCGTCCAAGAGAGTCGTAGACGAATCTAGTAACAGATCCTCGCGGATCAACAACACGAACAAACCGGCCGTCAGCGTCATAATGAAAACGGACCGTCGTATGCACGCCTCCATAATCTTCGACTATCTTGGAGACGAGCGATCGTTCGTTAAAGTATATCTTTCTCTTTCTACCTGATGGAGAGATCGAGAGGAAGGGTCTCGAAGCACGGTCAAATATGATCTTCGTCCGCTTCAAAAAACCGTTTAACTGATCGCCCGCCTGTTGAGCGATCAGGTTGAACTCTTGATCATAGAGGCTGTTAACGACATAAGTGCCAACCATTTCATTGGTCTGGTTTTTGAGCTCGAGCTCGGAGCCTGATACGTTACCGGCCCGGTCATAACTATAGTCAATATTGATTGAAAAGGGCGCCGTGCTCGTTGATCTCACTACTTGGTCTAACTCGTTGTATTCATATGTCGAAAAGAAACGCTCGTCATTGAACTCGAAAAACCTTGGCTGAAACGACCTTACAACTCTTCCCAGTTCATCACGATCAGTCGCTATTCTTATTTCAAGACTCGCCGGATCAATCGTCGAAGTCTTTAAGAATCCCTCGAGAATTCCTTCCGCGGGCTGCGAATAGGAATGGCGCGTCTCCAAACCGTTCGCGGCAATGACCCTGATAATCCTGCCGTTATCATCGAATTCCGCGAAGCGAGTTATAACGGGCGCTGAGAGCGTGCCGTCAGGCAGGATCGGCGTCGGTAGTTGAACCGATTCGAGAAGCATGTGCTGAAAGCCCGAGCCGGGAGAATATGAATACCTAGTCAGTCGCCTCTGGTGCTCCGCGTCCTCTGCAAAAGCGGGGTCCGCGCTGCGCGTGAACCGCGGATCGGAGATGGTCAAAGGTTGTGAAAACTCGGGTTCATAGGTGAATTTCTGTATCGCGTCTTCCTCGCTTGTTTCAAGAACGTCCGGGAAAATTCCGCTTGACCATAGTCCGCCAGCCAGATTTAGTGAATTGACATCGTGATACCGTCCGCGCCTAACGACGGCCAATAGGTTGTTGAAACGGAGCCTAACGTCCGATGTTAAATTTGGATCGGTCTCGGGCTTGGAATCGTTATCCGGCGGGAACTGTCTCTCATAGATATCTCGGCCATACAGTGCCTGGGTGATCACACCGAGCGGACTGATGGTCGCAACGAGGTTTCCGTCCCTGTTATAGCGATAGTGGTAAGAGACAAGTTTTGGCAGGCCATCGATGCGTGCATATTCTTCTTTGAAGAGCATATTCCCAAGACTATTGAAGAGATAGCGGGCCTGCCTTCCGTCGCGTTCGGTAACGATGGTCTGGTGTGTCGGGCGCTCTTGGATCTCATAAGGGAAGTCAAAATCTTCGATAACGTCTGCATAGTCGAAAATGATGTCGCCATTTCCCTGCCGCTGACGTACTACCCGGCCGTAACTCAGTAAGTTCGGCGCTGAGCCGTACTCGTTTTCAAGATAAAGCTGGCCATCGGCGTCGATAATCGAAATTAAATTGTGCTGGAGATTGATATCCGAATTGAGCGCACCCGTGTATTCGTAGGAGGTCGTTAACCCTTTTCTGTATTGAGACGTGGCGGGCTTCGTGACGGCTACCAGGTCGCCGAGATCGTCGTAATCATACTTCCATGTCCTTCCTGAAAAATCACGCATTGAAGTAATCCGGTTTTGCGTGTCGTACTGGAAATCAAGAACCCTGTCGGGACGATTGACCTGCGCTCTGATAAGCAGTCCGTCGGCATAAAAAAAGTTGATGTGATTGCCGAAGCGATCTTCGAGCCGCGCGACGAGGTGAATCGAGGGCTGTAGACTCGGATGCGGTTGATAAACGATTCTGGACCCATCAGCCAGTTTGAGAATGAATGAGTCACCATTTTCTAAGATGATGCCAGTAGCGCCATCGGGCGGAATCCAATAATCGTGCTGCTCGTGCTTCCTATAAAGCTCTTCTCTTAAAGCCCCGTTAGAGCGGTGAATTATTCGCGCAGCTGGATCTACCCGAAGCCAGAGGTTATAGCTGTGGTCCCAGTTAAAACCAAACGGGCCGTTATAGAACGTCAACTGTGAATATGTCCTGGTAAGGACAAAATCCATCCCGGCCCCGTCGATCTGAAAGTCGGTGGCGCTGTAAACAAAATCGCCGTTGAATAAATTGACGGGATCTGCACCTTGAGCGACATTCGGCGACGGATTGTTTGTTGAATTGTCGATGCGTGAGTGGTTGTAAACGTCGCGCTCTACTATGCTTTGGTCCGACAGTTCCGCCAAATAATCCTGTATTATCTTGTTTACCTTATCCTCGAACACCCTATCTCCGCTCGGAGACGTGTAAGGTTCGACCTCTTCTCCTACCTTTATGACAACATTTACGATGTCCCTCCAGAATGACTCAAGCTCACCATCGCTCCACGACTTCATCTCCGTCTCAAACTCAGCGGACGTACCATAAACGTCCTTGTTTTGATCCGGTGTGGTTGAGGGTTGTGTGTCTTCAGGACCGGCCATGGTGGCTTCCCCACATCAGAGAAAGCTGGAACGAGAAGAAGGAGACGAAGATCTTTGAGAAATTTTAAGGGTAACGGACACCAAGGAGTTTATCGATAATCGCCGTCTTGGTTGAGAGTTCTTCGGCCACCTCCGCGCCGACCTGAGGGTTATTGAACAATTCGCCCAGGGTCGTGATCCTATTCTTAGCCAACAGTTCAGCCAAACGGGGACTTAAGTATCCTTTACTCGCCAACTGCGTCAGAGATAGGTTGGTCTTCCTCGCTGAGTTCGCAGCTAATGCTTTGAAAACATCAGTCTCGACAAAGTTGCGAGGCGTGTAGTTGACGGATGAGGCACTGTCGAGCATCAGCCGGTTGATCTGACTCTGTTGCATATTGAGATTGTTAGCTGCCTCTGCTCTAACGTTCCTTATATTCTCGCTGGTCGCGGATCTAAACAAAGAACGGCTCGGGCGAACCGGCCATGCTAGTTCGCCAACCACCCAGTCAAGAGCCCTTGTGGGAGGTTCCTGCAATTGTCTGAGAATGAAGTTACCGTTTTCATCGAACGTGCCGCAGCTTTGAATGACCCGACGGGTTATTACCAACTGCTTGATCGGTGTGTCCGGAGGAGGCGGCGGCGGGTCGGGCGGAGGTGGTTCATGGGGGTCAGGATAATCACCGTTGTCAATTGGTTTCATCATAACGTAATACGGAGCAATAGTAGTCGTCTCATGACCTGTGTCCAAACCCGCCTGTAGACAAAAACCGTCCAAGCTTCTGGGCATGTGAATAACCAGGAAAACCTCCTGTATGCCTTCGAGCTTTCTTTCGCCGTCAATCAGGTTAAATTCTGTCTGATTCGAATCCGAAACGGTGTGCGGCCGAGGTGCGACTACGAAAAGCGCTCTGTTTGACCCCAAATGATAACCGTTGAATAGCTGATACATCTGGCTGCTGGAGGTTGTGCGGCTTAGTGTCTCTCTCGCTTCCCTTGAAGTATCGGTCTGATTTTGGTTCACCGTGGTATCACTCTTAGACTTGCTGGCCGAGGCGCCGATACCGAATCCGCCAATACTAAAACTGGCACCACCGCCATACTCTGTACTTCTCACCGATGTGCTGCCCTTGGTTAGACTTGTTGTGTCCGTCGTCCCTGATAACACTTCACTGCCTTCAGTAACCGCTTCAAACAACTCTCTCTTTTTCGGCTCGAAGTCCATTATGTAAGGGTAATCATCCGGAGCTACTCCCGTGGGATTATTTGGGTAAACAGCTATTTGCATGATTGCCCCCAAACAGGGCCAGTATTTTGAGGCCCAGCCGCTCGAGGTGATTGCCTCCCAAAGCGTGCGCTGTAAATCGTCCCATGTCCCGCTTTCTCGGGCCGCACTTTCTGCGTCACGCAAAGCTTCAGATGGATTCCATCCCGTGATGCTGCACGTAAGCTTCAAATAGACAATTCGGGAATTAGGATAAGCATCGGAGGTCTCTTCTTCTGGGACGACGTAAAAATAAACGGCAAGTGAGGAGCGCCACTTAGGGCTAAAGACCATGTCGCCGAAGTTGGTGTCGATCATGTCCCTGGCAAAAGACATACGGGTCCAGGTGATATCTTGCGGAGGTGTTAGAGATTGAATGGACATAGAAACCTCTCTGTGAAGTTCGAGCGGATTTTAAGGCGAGGCCGTAGAATATTTCAGCGAATTAATACCTAACAGCGGTTCAGATTGTCAAGTATTATCATCGGCCACGGCACACATTCATCAAGTAGAATCCTCATCCAGTCGCCGAAGGAAGCAACGACTGCTCAGAGCATTTCAATACTTGACGCTCTGGCGTAAATCTATTCCGTCGGCCTCAAGCCACCCTGCCCCGCTAAGGGCAGCCGCTCAATACTGTGAGATGCGGACCATCGTCCACTGCGGCCGATCCGTTTTGTGAATGAGGCACGGTGACTTTTGCCGTAGCCGTACTGACATTGCCCGAAGCATCAGTCACCTTGAACGTGATGGTGTAAACCCGTCCGTTGCCATTGCCCATCCGTTCAGAGCGCAGTTGCACTGATTTGCAGTCGGTCGCAATCACGATGTCATTAGT
>JBOGOU010000086.1:0-23597 GCA_050748205.1 Pyrinomonadaceae bacterium
CGGTAAAAGAAACGTCGTGTAAGACCCAATCCTCATCTTTGTAAGCAAACCAGACGTTCTGAAATTCTATGTATCCGCGCGCGCGGCCGGATTTCAGGACTTTCTTCGGGGGCTGGACGGCAATCGGCAAATCCAGCGTTTTAAAAATCCGGTGAGAAGCCACCACAGCGGCCTGCAGCACATTGTATTTATCGGAAATGTCGCGAATCGGCTGAAAGAGAAAACCTGAATACTGAATGAAGGCCACGAGCGCACCCAGAGTGAGCACGGTGTGCTCCGGCGTATTCTGCATCACGCGATATCCGCCGTACCATATGACCAGGGCGATCCCGACAGCCCCGATAAAATCCACCAGAGGAAAGAAGACGGCATAAAAGAAGATTGTATCGATATTGGCCTTGCGATAGTCGGAATTGATCACATCAAACTTGTATAGCGACTTCGCCTCAGCATTGAAGATCTGTACGGTTTGAGCGCCGGCCAAATGTTCCTGCAGAAAGGCGTTGATGCGCGCAATCCGCGTTCTGACCATGTCGTAACCGCGCCGCGCACCCTTCCGAAACCAGGTCGTCGCCGCAAAGAGCATCGGCACGGTTAGTAGAGTGACCAGCGTTAACCGCACGTCCATCCATAACATCACACCAATGATCGCCAAGATCATCACGAGATCACCCAGGACATCCGTAACACCCTGGGTGAAGAGTTCGTTCAACGCATCGACATCGTTGGTGAGACGGGTCATGATCCGGCCAACCGGATTCCTATCGTAGTAAGCCACCTCCTGGTGTTGGAGCTTGTCGTAGAGTTCCCGTCGTATGTCAAACATCACGTACTGCCCCACTGTATTAAGGAGCACCGTTTGCAGGTAAGAGAAGGCAAACCGCAAGAGCTGGACGCCCGCAAATAGACCCACCAGGAGCATCAGACCATCGGCTTTGCGGGGCAGGATGTACCAGTCAATTGCGTACTGCGTAAACTTCGGTTGTAGTACGCCCAGCAGATTGAGTAGCAGGGTAAGCACGAGAGCTGGGATCAGCATGCTCAGGTAAGGCCTGAGATATCTCAGTAGCCTGCGGGCAATCTGGAAATCGTAAGTCTTCCCAATCGCTTCTTCTTCGTGGAATTGTTTTACGGCAGTGGACATTCTTCTCTGGTGTCTCTCACTCCAAACGGTTCTTATAGGTTGCAGCCAGCAGGTGGTCTCGGCGCGGAAAATTTAGCAGCATTCCGATAACCGAAATGATCATCGGGACATAAAAATATCGATTGCCTGTCAAGAAGTGATCTGTCAGGCCAAGCATCGCGGCCACCTCGCAAAGAGCACACGCGGCGATCATGCCGGTCTGAACCAACCCAACCTCCTGTTTGTCGATGGACTGTGTCAGAAACCTCTTGTTTACGAAGCGCGACGCAATCACTGCAAGGGTGCCAACGGCGGCAAAAGAGATACTCAGCACCTGGTTTTCTCTTACCTCTTCGCCTCGCCCGGCCAGAAAAGCTAAGAGAAAAAACATAGCAACCGACATTAACAAAGCGAACCAGAGAGTCACCATAGTGCGAAAACGCGCATCGAGCGTTGCCTGTTCATTCATAGGACGCATTAATGGCCTCCTTAATCAGGTTGCCGCCAGCTCTTCTTCCAACAGCTGTCGTTCGTAGAGGTCGGCATACTCGCCGCCCAGGGCTAACAACTCGTCATGTGTTCCCTGCTCGACGATACGCCCTTCGTCGAGCACGCAAATACGATCGGCGTCGCGCACGGTGGAGATCCGGTGGGAGACGATCAAGCTGGTTCGATCCCGCATTATGCCCCGCAGGCGTCCCAGGATCCTTTCTTCGGTGTAAGTATCGACAGAAGATAAAGCATCATCGAGGACAAGGATCTTCGGTTCTCGCAATACGGCACGGGCAATCGCTGTTCTCTGTTTCTGACCTCCAGACAGAGTGATGCCACGCTCGCCTACCAGGGTTCCGAATCCTTCCGCAAAGCCTCTAACATCTTCAGTCAGCCCGGCTATTTCGGCGGCCCACTCAATTTCTGCTGCTTCTGCTTTTTGCACCCCGAAAGCGATGTTCTCAGCCAGAGAATCACTGAACAAAAAAGTCTCCTGGGGAACATACCCTATGCTTGAGCGCAGTTGTGCGATGGGATAATCCTGCACCGAGACACCATCAATGAAAACTGTATTCTCCGGCGTTTCAATCAGCCGGGGAATGAGGTTTACGAGAGTCGACTTACCACTTCCAGTTCGTCCGACAAAGGCAACTGATTGGCCGGCCGGAATTCTCAGATTGATATCTCGAAGCACCGGTTCTTCGTTGGATCGATAGTTAAAAGTGAGATTGCGAAATTCAATCTCTCCGGCAATCGGCTTTTGCTCCTTCACTCCTGCCTCATCAGCTATCGCTGGCCGGATAACAAATATTGAGTTCATCCTTTTCAAACTTGCCGTGCCACGCTGAAAGAGGTTCACGACATAACCGAGCGCGATCAACGGCCAGATCAATCGCATCAGGTACATGTTGAAGACCGTGAAGTCTCCCACGCTGATCTCTCCCCGAATTGCCAGCGGGACACCGGCCCAGATGATCAGCACAAAACCGATGCCGATCAGAAATTGCATCAACGGTCGCATTAGCGCGTCGATTCTGACCAGGCTCAAGTTCTTCTCGGCGAACTGCCTGTTTAGCTTATTGAAGGCGGCAATTTCAGGGCCTTCCTGGGCGTAGGCACGGACAACGCGTACACCGTTGAAGTTCTCCTGTGCTCTGGCGGTAATCTGCGCAAAGAACTCTTGAATTTTTTCGAACCTAACATGTACCTGCTGACCAAAGACCTTCACCGTCAAAGACACGAGAGGCATGGTTACGAACAGCAGGAGGGTCAAGCGCCAGTTAATCATCAACATCAGCGGCAGGATGAGGACAACGACGAAGATCGTCTGGAGCGTATACATGATCATCGGACCGGCAATCTGCCGGACTGCCGCCAGATCATTCGAAGCGCGAGCCATCAGGTCGCCGGTGCGATGTTCCTGAAAGAAGGACAGTGGCTGGTCGACCAGGTGGGCGTAGAAATCCCTCCGCAGGTCGTATTCAATGTGACGCGACATGCCAATAAGTATGCGACGTTGCAGAAAGAGAAATGTCCCGCTTGCTACGCTTGCGCCCAGTACCTTTAAGGCGGAGACGGTCAACTTAGACCAGGAGACAGCGTTCCAATTCTGATCCACTGCGTTTCCGACAATGAGAGGGATTGTGAGATTGAAGATGACGCCGGCGAGTATGCAAAGAATGCCGATGATCAGCGACACTTTGTAGGGAAGAAAGTACCGCGCAAATTTTCGCAAATCGTCCATGAGCAAACGTACTACCCAGCTCGAGCTTTTCCAGGGGGGAATAGCGAACCGTTATGATGCGCGATTTTGCGTTGGGACGCCAGACGCGAAGTGGGTCTGGAAGCTAGCCTACGAATTCCCGGATAATAGGAGTCGGCTGTAAAGCTAAGCGTTGGTTTGGGGAGATCATCCGAGAGGGCTGATCAGGATTTCTTCTTTGACTCTGGAACTAAATGCTTCAGCGGGTTCGTCGAGTGGCACGCTGACCCGGTTCCGGCCCGAATGCTTAGAGCGGTAAAGCGCTCGGTCGGCGGCAACAACCAGAGTGTCGCGAGATGAGGCGTGAACAGGAAAGGTAGCTAACCCAAAAGAGGCTGTCATGCGACCATAGCCGGGGACCTCAGTTTGTTCGATTCGATTGCGGAGGCGCTCGGCAACTATGATGCCGCCTTCCATATTCGCTTGCGGGAGAATTATGGCAAACTCATCTCCGCCAAATCGCACTGCGGTGTCAACCGCCCGCAATTCTGAACGCAGCGCGTCAGCCAGAATACGCAAGGCCGTGTCTCCGGTGTCATGACCGGCACGATCGTTGATGTTCTTAAAATTATCGAGATCCAGCATGATCAGTGAAAGAGGCTGACGCATACGCGTCGCAAGGTGTAGATCGCGCTCGAGCTGTAACTCAAATGCGCGGCGGTTGTAACACCCAGTCAGTGCGTCGGTCAGCGCTTGCTCTTTCAACTGCGCAGAGAGCTGGGCCTGGTTGACTGCAACCGCAAGTTGGGCGGCAACCGTTCGCAGGAGCATTAATTCGCTGTCAGCCCAAACGCGCAAAGGATCGTTAGTGCGAACCAGAAGAAAGCCGCCAAAGCCACCGCGATGGATAAGCGGCAAGATGGCCTGACCGAACTGAGATTCAACACCTGGGTGATTCCCATCTACAACGCAGGTGCTGGGTACCTTCGCAAGACTGGCGCCAATTTCATCGATATCGGCCAGGAAAAG
Source organism: Pyrinomonadaceae bacterium (assembly GCA_050748205.1). Classification (GTDB taxonomy): domain Bacteria; phylum Acidobacteriota; class Blastocatellia; order Pyrinomonadales; family Pyrinomonadaceae; genus PSRF01. The sequence continues at coordinate 4,347 of JBOGOU010000086.1, forward strand.
ATTGGCGGCCGTGTCGCGCGAAAGATCCGGGGCGAAGCACGAGGTAGTTATCTCTTCCCCAACTAGCTCGCCTTGAAGCCGAATAGCGCAACACTGCACGTTGAGGGCCCGGCCGACCGCATTTGCCGCCACCTGCATGACGTCTTCCAGTTCACAAGAATCTGCATTCGCCTGCGCGATATTACTCACAGCGATCTCACGCGCGGCTTGTCCCTGCAAAAGTCGAGCAAGTTTGGTTGTGACTCCGAGGGTCAACTGAACGGAGGTTGCCTTCGGTGTTGAGACCTGAACGGCTTTGGCAAATGAATGCCCGTGCGAGGGATATTCCGCTGTGACTCTGGCCATCAGATACTCCAGAGCTGAATAGACGATATCAGGTTCAAAGGTCCAGATAACCAAATCCTCTGGTGAGGCCTCATCTCTTGCCTCACCTGGCACTGATGCCAGCAAAGCGGAGAACTGGTGGTCAGCAATCACCACAAATCGTTCGAAGGCCTTTTCCTGATCCGCATGTTGCAGAAGCACGGATTCACCCTTCTTTGCGCCCTCGCCAGGTAAGGACTTCCAGAGAGCGTCCCGAGGGGTTAGAAACAAAAAGCAGCTCTGCGCCGTCCGACCGAGTTGTTTCAGACGCATGATTTCCTGCGGCAAACGTATTTCCGCTAATGGCAAGCACTCGATCACCAACGCTGCTAAACTGTTCTCAATCACCACATCCTCAAAATAGCGGTGCAGTTGGGAGGTCGTGGTCTCCGCACACCGAACGGGTGTCAGTTGTTTTGGATGCTGGGCTAATAGTGAGTGATAAAGGGAGTGCATGGAGACTGCGAATCTGGGTCAGCTTGATGAGTGGCTAAGGCGGGACGTCTGGGAAAACGCGAGCCAACCACATTCTACATAGCTCAACCTTGGCTGTCCACGAAATATCCCGGTTCAGACTGCCCGGGATTGGCTGCATTAAATCTTGATGTAGGTCGTAAGTGCTGTGGCAGCAAGGTTTCCAGCCTCATCCCACAGATCGGCGGAAACCACGATTAGCCGTCTACCGGCGCGCCGGATCGTGGCCGTGCATCTGGCCCGGCCGCGAGTAAGCGGGCGAAGATAACTAATGGTCAGGTCCGCGGTGGTAGCGTGCTCGTCAGCAGGCAGGATGGAAATGATCGCGAAGGCCGTTGCGGTGTCAATCAGCGAGGCAATGACACCGCCGTGAGCAACCCCGTGGTTCTGTTTGAGATCCTCCCTTACCTCTAAACTAAGTGTTGCGACACCGGAATCAACTTCCTCAAGCTCAATACCCAGTAGCTTAGCGAAAGGTACCTTGCCGATAGCATTCTCCACTCTGCCCAGTTGATCCGCGGTGAGCTTTCCAGTCCTCATGTACGGTAGGTCTCGCCTGGATTGGTGGGTTCGACGATAACGGCAGTGCCATAAGCCAGAACCTCGGTCACTCCCGTTGAAAGCTCGGTTGTATCATACCGAGCCCCTACCACCGCATTGGCCCCGATCTCAGTAGCGTGCTGAATCATTATGTTGAAGGCGTCGGCGCGAGTGTCTTCACAGAGCTTTGTCCACACGGTGATGTTTCCGCCGACGATCGTTTGTAGCGAGGCCCCAATCGTAGCGAATATGTTGCGCGAACGAACGACGATTCCTCGCACAACGCCCAGGTTTTGCATGATTCGATGGTTCGGCAACTCAAAAGCCGTGGTTACCATCTGGTGGGAAACTGAGTACCGAGGAGGACTGACAGCGTAAGGCACCCTTCGATCCAGTGGGTCTGACATGTTTCTTATCCTTTGGCAAAGGCAATCAGTGTTTGAAAAGCGTAGCTTTAGGAGTTCGTGAATTGAACTGACCGTCCGGAATCCAGAGATACGTCTTCAAATCGCAGCGGCCGCGGTCATTGAACTTAACTCCTTCGGCTTCCAGCATTCGCTGTTGCTTGTCGTGAGGAAGAACAACTCTTCCTGTGGAACAGGCGCCCTGCGCGTTTATTACCCGATGCCAGGGTGTGATATCACCACAGGCGTGCATGGCAAAGCCGACGGTCCTGGGCGTGTACCCTTCGCCAAGGATTTCCGCAATTTGGCCATAAGTCATCACACGACCGCGAGGAATAGTACGTACGATTTGATAAACGCGCTCGCGGTATTTCGGATCACTGTCCATCGTCTTTCCAACCAGCCGGTCAATTTATGCCAGCGTTCGCAAGACGGTCCGGGCCGGAGCCCCATCACCATTCCCGCCTGCAATCTTGAGGGGGAGGCAAATAAGTTCGTAATCTCCCGCGTCAACTTTCCGAAGGTCAAGTCCTTCGAGAATCACAACACCTCTTTGTAAGAATGCAAGATGTGTCTCGTGGGATTTCGATTTGAATTTTTCTATCGAAAGATAGTCAATTCCCACCAGCCTTACGCCCTGGTTGATCAGCTGCTGGGCAGCGCCTAAATCAAGACAGGTGAAGTCCGTGTGGAACGGGGGGCTGTCTCCGTTCCAGAAGTTGGAGTTGCGCGTCTTAAATAAGACGCGTTCCGAACCGGGCCGGCAGTGTTTAGTCACGAATTCAACGTCAATCAGATAGACATCGCTGGGCGCCTCTACAACTTGCGCCCTACCAATCAGGACGTCCAGCGGCAATGAATCCACGCGCGATGCAGCTTCGATAAAGTGCGCAGGCGCATCGACGTGGGTGCCTGAGTGCGCTCCCAGATGAATAAGCGACACGTTCGCAGAATCGCCTGCGACCAGAGACTTCCAATTGCTGATTTCAATTCCCGGATCACCTGGATAAACAGGTGTCTTTTCGGAAAGCGGAACACTTACGTCGTAAATACGCATAGGGAATATGTTGCAAACTCGAGTGTCGCGGGCATAGTAGTTGTCGCCGGAGAATCGTGTCAACGTGAGGTAGTGGCGGGCGGTGTCCTAATTTCATTTTCTTCATAGCCTTTACGTGAGGCAGCAGAATCAAAAGCGATCCACGAAATACCACTTTGAGATCTGAGATCTCAAATTTCAGATCTCAAAACCGTTCGTGTGATTTCGTCGATCGATTGTCTTCAGACTTCTTGCCGCAACGTTCTCGGTGCGCTAGCATCAATCGTCCTAAGTTTCAGTTATCACACTTCATGGGAGAACGCCATTACTCCTCAGATTGATCAGACTTTGCCGCAGCTCGCGGCTTCACACTATCTAAATTCAGCTCCACTTATTTGGAGCTTTATCCACGGTCCCCGTAAGGCAGCCGCAACATTGATCGATGCAGTTCCAGCCCTCTGCGCGGACTTGCTGGAAACGGGAGAGGTTGAAGGGGCGCTGGTCCCGGTTATCGAATACCAGCGAATACCAGAAATCCTGGTTGTACCCGGAGTCTGCGTTGGATCGAGAAGAAGTGTGCGCAGCGTGGTGCTGGTCACCAAAGTAAACGATCTAAGGGACGTGCGCTCGGTCGCGCTTGACGAGTCGTCGCGCACATCGGCCGCGTTGATGAAGATCCTCTTTCTCGAGTTTCTTGGTATTGAGCCGAAATGGGTGACCACCGCGCCTGATGTTGAACGGATGCTCATCGAGAATGACGCAGCGCTTGTTATCGGTGACCCGGCCATGACTTTCTCGCGCAAGGACCTGCGCATCTTTGATATGGCCAGCCTCTGGCGCGACTACACGGGGCTCGGGTTTGTTTTCGCCGTCTGGGCCGTGCGAGCAGGCGATCTAGAGAAGTTCAGGAACATTGACTTCGCGGCCGCACGCGACGAGGGGCTCGAGAAAATCGAGGAGATTGTCTCCCACTATCAAAAAGAAATTCCCCTGTCTCGCGCGGAGCTGAAGGAGTATCTTACCGACAACATCTCGTTCCAGATTGACGAAAGGATGGAGGATGGGCTGAAGTTGTACTTTGAGTTAGCGTGGAAACACGGTTTGATCCCCCAGCTGAAACCTTTGCAATTCCTCGAGCCTTCTCTGCCGGTGAAACCGTAGTGAAGGACATCCTATGAATTAGGAAGCAACGAGACTCCGTTGGCTTTTGCGAATTACCAGGCCAGGCCATAAACTATGACCATGTCTCTAGAGACTCAGCCGATCCTGGACAAAGTGTCATCAGGCGAGCGCATGACTACCGACGACTGCACGGCGCTGCTCGAATCGCACGATATCGCGCAAATTGGGGCAGCGGCCGACACAATCCGTCAGCGCAGACATCCCGACAACGTCGTCACCTATATCATTGATCGCAATATTAATTACACGAACGTCTGCAACGTAGTCTGCACCTTCTGCGCGTTTTATCGGCGTCCGGGCGCGCCCGACACTTACGTGCGTACGTTAGAGGAGATTTGCGCGAAAGTTGATGAGACCATTGCGCTGGGCGGAACCGGGGTCCTGATGCAGGGCGGACTGCATCCTGATTTTGGTATCGAATGGTATGAGAATTTGCTGCGAACGCTGCACGCCAAGTATCCAAATTTTCAGCTTCATTGTTTCTCGCCACCCGAGATCCACAACATCCATCTGATCTCAGGGTTGGATTACGAAACGATTATGGCAAGGCTGAAAGAGGCTGGCCTTTACAGTTTGCCTGGCGGAGGCGGTGAGATTCTCGACGATGAAGTTCGAAAGCGAGTCTCGACAAAGTGTACGACTGACGAGTGGCTGGCGGTGATGCGGGCTGTTCACCGCGTCGGCCTTCGATCGACTGCTACGATGATGTTTGGGATCGGTGACACGGTAGAGCATCGTGTGCGCCACCTTCAGCGCGTGCGTGATTTGCAGGATGAGACGGGCGGATTCACAGCATTTATTCCCTGGACTTTTCAGCGAGAGAACACAGCGCTCGGACGTCGCATCAAGGAAGAGCCAACCGGGATTGACTACCTCAAGATGCTTGCAGTGTCACGACTCTTCCTCGACAACATCGAGAATTTCCAGTCATCCTGGTTGACGCAAGGCTTGAAGCTGGGTCAGGTTGCTCTCCGCTTCGGCGCAAATGACATGGGATCGATCATGATAGAGGAGAACGTCGTGTCGGCTGCCGGGGCGCATAATCGAGCCGACGAGCGCATGCTTCGCTACCTTATCCGTGAAGCCGGCTTCATCCCGCAACAGCGCGACATTCTTTACCGGCATGTGCATCGCAGCGAGTCGTTACAGTCTGACGCCAAGGAGTCGGCGCCGTTGCGGGAATTGACCGTAATGATTGCGGACTAGCGTTGTTCCCCTTTTCACCTGAGTATTCCCAGATCTCGGAAAAAATTGATTTGCGGACCGCAGCTGGAGAAACAACCAACGTACCAAATGGATCCGCGCACACGACACATCAAAACCTTGCTCTTCGACTGGGACGGAACCATCGCCGATTCCGCTCAACTTGGTCTCACCGCATTTCAAAAGTCGTTTGCTGTCCTCGGTTTCGAGTTTCCCCAGGAGACCTACGAGGCTACTTACTCGCCAAATTGGTATTCAATCTATGAAGCCATGGGGCTGCCGAAGGAGAAGTGGGAAAAGGCAGACGAACTCTGGATGCAGCACTATGGCGAACAGACAGCCCAGCTTGTCGATGGCGCTGAGAGCACCATTCGGCAGTTACGGAGAAACGGTTATCGAATGGGGATCGTAAGCAGCGGGAGCAACGCAAGATTGACCCGAGAACTCAGACACTTGGGATTGAGCGATGCGTTCGAAGTTATTATTTGCAACGAGCACATGCAAAATAAGAAGCCTCACCCGGAAGGTTTGGAAACAGCGCTCGGTTTGCTTAAGAGTCCGAGAGAGCAATCGTGCTACGTCGGTGACAGTCCGGAAGACATTGAGATGGGGAAGAGCGCTCACATGTTGACGGTTGGTTTACGGAGTACTTATCCGACCAGTTGGAAACTGCGAAGTGCCAACCCGGACATCTATCTGGAGTCATTTGCTGAGCTCACCGCACATTTCCGAGGATCGGCAAGTGGCACAGACTTTAGTCTGTGAGTTCGATTCGGGGCACAAGAAACACAGACTGAAGTCTGTGCCACAAAGAAGGGGCGTGGCAAAAGCCGCGGCAAGTGGCACAGACTTTAGTCTGTGAGTTCGATTCAGGCACAAGAAACACAGACTGAAGTCTGTGCCACAAAGAAGGGGCGTGGCAAAGGCCTCGCCGCTCTTCGTTGAAGCACAGACTGAAGTCTGTGACCCACAAGAACCACATCCTTCCTCAGAATGTGAACTTAACAGCTAACTGCAATTGTCTTGGATCTCCCACTCCCGTGCGCAGGAACCCGTCAAAGTTGAACAGCGCCGAACCGATGGTTGGGTCGATGTTGTTAGCGGTGTTGAAGGTATTGAACATCTCGATGATCGGGATCAGCGCGTAGCGCTCGCCGAAGCGAAACGGCCGCTGCAAGCGCCAGTCAAACGAGAAGTACTCGTTGCTCTTTCGCAGGGTGTTGCGCGGGAAGCAACGGCTTGCGCAATTTGGCGACTTCGGTTGCGCCGTGCGCGCCTGCACGCGCGCGCTCAGCTCAAAACTCGCCGGTAAATTGATGTTTGAGTTGAAATTGAAGCGGTGCCGGATATCTCTATCGGCCAGCGCGTAGTCGAGTTGCAGGTTGTTAATGTCGAAGGCGCGGTCCGTGAACGGGTCGCGCTCGTTGGAGTCATCGTCCTGGTCTTTCGCCAGCGTGTAGTTCCACTCGAACTGGTATCCACGACTGAAACGCTTGCGCATGCCAACGGTGAACCCGCGGTAAAGCGATTTGCCGACCGCGCTTGCGACCATCGTCTCACCGAGGAACGGTGCGAAGAAGCCCTTGCGCCCGTAATCCAGGAAGCGCGTTAGGTGGACGGCCTTCGCGTGGGTGAAATCGAAATAAATCGACAAATTTTCGACCAGCTGATGCTCAAAACCGACGTTGGCTGTGTATACGCGTGGGTTGGCGTAGTCGCGACTGAAAACTCGCACGCCCGAAAAACATGGGAAGGGGTTGGTAATTGCGCCGGAGGTGCATGAGCTGGCGGTTGGCGTGACCAGTCCCGGCCAGACCGGGCCAGGAACGCCCCCTGAGATGATCGGTGTGTTCAGGAAGATGGTTTGCTGTTGGACACCGTTTGTGGTGATGGAACCGACCTGCGTTAGCATGTTTTGGCGCGCGTTATAAATGCCATAGCTCGCGCGCAACACAGACTTACCAGTGCTCGCAATATCCCAGGCGAAGCCGACGCGCGGCTGAACCATCTTCTTCTGGTTGTGGAGCGTACCGTCGGACGGGAACCGGGGGTCATTCAAGAACAACCCGTAGGCGGTTTGCGCGGGCGGCACGACCGGGTCCGGAAAGATCTGCGCTTCCCAACGAAGGCCGAAGTTCAGCGTGAAGTTGGGACGGACCCTCCAGGTGTCTTGCGCGAACACGGCGAAGTCTTCGTTCTTGATTTCGGAAGCGCCGGCTGCATCAGTCGCTGGACCGTTTGGGCCTGCGCCCTGCAGGAAGAGCAACAGTGGACCGCCTGTCGCGGTCGTTCCGACGGGGCACGGCGTCGGAGCCGTCACATACGATACGACGCCCGCGCTCGTCGCGCACCCGACGGTTGAGGGTCCGAATCCGCCGGGAGCAGCGGGAGAGGCGTAGCGGAGGAAGCCTGTGACGCTGTCGAAGATGTAACGCCCCAGGAAGAAGCCGCGGAAGACCTGCGAGTTAAGGCTGTGCATCCACTCCCCGCCAAACTTCAGCGTATGAGCTCCAGTGACAACGGAGAAGTTATCCTTCAACTGCGTGCGCCAGAAGGTCTCGTCAATGTTCGGCGCGAGGAAGAACGGGTTCCCGAAGCGGAACGTCGTGGCGAAGCCCATGGCCGTGTCCGCAGGGACGTTCGAATCGACCGCGCTGCGCGGGCGCTCCTCGCGACCATATGTGAAATGAAACTCGTTGACCTTTGTCGGAGAAACGGTCGAGACGAGATTTAAGTTGAAGGCGTTAATCTTCGATGGTCCCTCAATGCCGTTGGCGGAGTTGCCGTAGGTGTTTACGTCGAAGGTCTGGTTTGTATTACGCGAATAGTCGAAGTTGTGAGAGATCGTGAGGCGGTTGTTCTGAGTCAGGTCCCAGTCAATCTTGCCGAGAATCGCGTTATTCCTGATCTTATGGCTTATGGGGTTTCCTTCTTCCTGGTTGCGGTTTGCTCTAAAAAACGCGATCAGTGCGAGCCTCTGGCAGTCTGCACTACCGTCGATCAATGCTTCGTTCGCAATGATCGTTGGTGCGGCAACGGAGCACGGCGCCCCAATGGGCACGCTCAAATTGCTTCGCGTGAGCCGTTCATTAATATTTTCGCTCGAAACGAAGAAAAACGCCTTGTCACGAACGATTGGTCCGCCGATCGTCCCGCCAAACTGCTCGCGCCGGAAATCTGTTAGAGGCGTACCATCTGAAGCGTTCGCGGTCAGAGCTTCGAGACGCTGAAAATGAAACAGGCTGCCATGAAATTCATTCGTGCCTGACTTGGTAATGACATTAATAATGCCGCCGGCGGTCCGGCCAAATTCGGCGTTGGCCCCGGTGGCTACGACCTGAAACTCTTTTACCGCGTCAAGTGGGATATCTATGGCTGCACGCTGACCCCCGGCCTGTTCGCCGAAGAAGCCATTGTTGTAGTCCCCTCCGTCAAGGCTGACGTTATTGAAGATTCCACGCTGGCCCACGAAGTTGATTTCGTCGCCGTCGGGGCCCTGCACAATGCTCACTCCTGGTGTAAGTGTCAGCAGATCTTCAAACTTGCGCCCCAGGATTGGTGTGTTGCTTACCGTCTTTTCATTCAGGGTCGTGCTGGATTCTGTCTTTACGGTATCAATTGTGGGAGTCGCCGTGATTGTTACGCGTTCTTCGACCCCCGAAACCTTCATTGAGAGTGGAAGCGACAGAGCCTGGCCCACAGTTAGGCTGGCATTTTCCACTACCAGAGTTGCGAAACCCTGCTTCGAAATCGTTACGTTGTACGTGCCAGGTGGCAATGAGAGCGCGACGAAGCGTCCCTCATTATCAGTGCTCAGCGATCTAGAGAGGTTCGTATCGACATTTTTTATCTCGACGCTTGCGCCGGGCACAGCGCCACCATTGGCGTCGAGCACAGTGCCCTGGATGGTTCCGGTAGCGATTTGCGTCTGTGCCACTACGCCCGCCGCGAACACAAAGGTAACAAGCAGGCAAATACCTAGTCCTTTGAGCCGCACGTCAAAGGAGGGAAACAAAGCGTTGCGCATAGATTTCTCCTATCGCGATTAAGGTCCGGATTGACAAGTTTAGATTTTGTTTGAAATTCGAAATCAATGTTCTCCCGCGCGCTGCGCGAGAAAAACCAGAGCAAGAGCAGAAAGCAGACATTTGGGTTCGTTGCTGCAGGCAAAACGGCACGCCGTACGGTTGCTTACGAGGCGGCTCATCTTAGTTAAAGATTCTTGGTAGTGTCAACGCCAATCTGCGTGAGGTCTTGTTAACTTTAAAGATCGGGTTGCGGACTGTGTTAGGTTCAGGCTGCTGCTGAGCGTGTGAGGAAGGCATCACGAACGACGGCGTTGAACTTTTCCGGGTGTTCTTGTTCCGGCATCATCCGGCAATAGTCAAACACTTCCAAACTGGCTTGTGGGTTTGCCTGGAGCAGCGTTACAGCGTTATCCGCTGGAGTTGTCGTGTCCTGTTTACCCCAGACGAGCTTAACGCGTTGATGCAATCGCGAGAAAGCAACTCGCGTGTCGGTGTTTAAATACCCGGCCAGGAAAGCGGCGATTGCATGCTGAGCTCCTGGTTGATGACTGGTGGCGTAGAAGTTGGCAACAAGCCGGTTCGTCACGCGATGATGATCATAAAACAAGTGCTTGCGCGAATAATCTCGTATGCTGCGCTCGCTGGCCATCACGTTGTAAAACGAGGTGCCCAGCACTGGAGACTGCAATAGACCATAGAAGGCAGCGCCAGCCATTCCCGGTCGGGTGTTCATTTTTTCGGTTCCGGTGGGAGCGTTAAGCACCATTGATTTGATTAGTTCCGGATGTTCGTCGGCCACTCTAATTGCGTAGGTGGCGCCTAGAGAGCTGGCAACCACGTTGGCGGGATAGCCAACGACCTCCCGGATAAAATCTGTGATTAACTCAACGTAGAGATCAGAAGAGTAGGGTGCGGTAGCCGGTTTATCAGAAAAGCCGAACCCCAAAAGATCAAAAGCATAGACACGGAAATCCCGCGCCAGGACGTCGAAATTCTTCCTCCACATGAAACTTGAGGAGCCTGCCCCGACCCCATGAATGAAAACCAGAGGAGCTCCGGCCTGGCCCGCCCCGGCCGACTTGTAAAAGATTCTGCCGTGTTTCCACTCGAAGAAATGGGCCTCACCGCCAAGTGCACTATCGTCCGGATCGCCCGCATTTCTTTTAATAGAAGCATTCACGGCCGCCAAAGCGGCCATGCCAGCGCCGCCGGCAATGATGGTTTTCCAGAGATTTCCTAATTTGCTCATAAAACGCGAGATTCGAGTAAAGAGTGCTGAGTGCTGAGTACTTAGTTTAGGGTGTCGAGTTTCGAGCCAAGTTCCAAGCCCTGAACCCGAAACTCAAACTCAGGACTTCCAACTCAGAACTCAGAACTCAGTACTCAGTACTCAGTACTCAGTACTCGAAACCCGATACTCCAAACTCGAAACTCTCTTAGATGAACGCAAAATCAAACTGTTCCTGATGGACCGTTGGATCGCTGTTAATGTCGACCGGTCCCAGGTATTCCTCTATTTCATTCAAAACGTCGCGTTCAGAACTGCGTAGGGCCCGCGCCACTTCTGGATTGATACGCAATGTAGCCTGTTTGTTTGCTTTGTCTCCATTCATTCCTCTGCCCAGACGCCGCGCTTCCTCGAGCAGTTCATAGCAAACAGTTTGCGGAGACTTGATCAATCCGGCGCCCTGACAGTACTGGCAAGGAGCGCAGAGAGTTCTTTCCAGTGATTGCTTAACGCGCTTGCGCGTCATGATCACCAGTCCAAAGTCGTTGAAAGAGAGAACCTTGGTCGGCGACTTGTCGTGACGTAATGCCTCTTGCAAGGCTTGCATGACCCGAGTGCGATTGCGACGCTCCTCCATGTCAATCAAATCCAGCACGATAATGCCGCCCAGGTCGCGGAGACGAATCTGCCGCACAATTTCATCCACAGCTTCGAGATTGGTACGAGTAATCGTATCTTCCAAACGCCCGCTGCCCCGACCCACAAACTTGCCGGTGTTGACATCAATCGCCACTAACGCCTCGGTTTGATTGATGACGAGGTAGCCACCAGACCTGAGCCAGACGCGCGGCTTGATAGCTTTGTCGATTTCAGCCTGCACGCCGTACTTCTCGAGGATCGGCTCCTCGCGCGTGTAAAGTTTGACGCGCTTGACCATCCTCGGGTGGATGCGGTTTACAAATTCCACGATGCGCTCGTACTCTTCTTCAGAGTCAACACGAATCGCGGCAAAGTCGTCCGACAACTGGTCGCGAAGAATACGCTGCACAAGATCGAGATCGCGATGCACCAGCGTGGCAGGCTTGGATTTCTCTGCGGCGGCGCGGATGTCGAGCCAGGTCCGCACCAGGTAGCGGACGTCTTCGCGCAGGTCCTTTTCGCTAATGCCAATGCCTGCTGTGCGGACAATGAAGCCGCCTGACGGAACGTCCTCTTCTGCTCTGAGCATCTGAATTAATTTGCGCAGCCGATGCCGCTCGCTGTCCGATTCGATTTTTCTAGATACGCCGACGTGTTCAACAGTCGGCATGTAGACAAGAAAACGTCCCGGCAGCGCGATGTGAGATGTGATGCGGGCGCCTTTCTTGGCAATCGGCTCCTTGGCGATCTGTACGAGTATTTCCTGTCCTTCGTCGAGCAGGTCAGTGATGGTCGGTTGTTGTCGATCTCTTCGTGGGGAACCACGGTATGGGCGTGAACCCGGCTCTCTCTCGCGTGCAGTTGATTCGGGCACCACAGGCTGAGCCACCGTGAGGGCCGTCGCCGGGGCGTTTTCAGCGGACTGAGGGGCCTCGGAGTTGGTTGCCGCTTCGGTCTCTTCGTCCTTTCCGTTGGCGGCGGTATCGTCGCCTTTCGCGCCTGTCGGTTTCGGTTTACCAATCGGACGACGCCGGCGTCTTCCGCCACGGCGAGTAGCAAACTCCCCTCGAGATCGACTCCCGAGAAGCCGAGCTTCCGAATCTTCGAAGTCTGTTTCAGTGGCAACGTCGTCCGTCGACTCCACAAGCGTCTCGCTTTCCGGTTCAGCACTTCTGACTGGTTTCTTGGAAGCAGATTTTTTCGTTGTTGCTCTTGTCTTGCTGCTCCGATTTGTCGAGGTCTTGCGAGCTCCACGCTTTCCTTTAACCGCGCTGACAATCGTTTCAACGGCCCGAGCGGCAAAACCGGAGGCATGTGCTTCCTCTTCGGCCGGAAGATCAACTCGCGCTTCCGCGTGCTCACCCTCCTCGTCATCGCTCACGCGCTCAAACTTGCCGCCCGGAAGTGTCTCTTCGCCAACAGTATCAACGAAGCTCTCGACGTGCGCGGCAACCCGCGTCGGCGCGCGCAGCGTTATTTGGGCGACATCGCCGGACACATCGTCATCCGCCACTCGCTGAAAGGCCTCATCTCGATATGCGACCGAGGGAAGCACTGAACCAACTGCGGCGCTGCGGAAGTCGTCTTCGAAATTAAACTCAACAGCATGAATTTGGTCGAAGATCCTTTCCTGCAACCGCGCGTCCTTGAACATTTCGCCGTTGACTGTCGCGGTCTCCTCCTCGTCGACAATCCTTTGGATTGACGGGTCGCTTGCTCCGAAAGGCGTCCTGAGTTCTTCTGCCTCGATTTCTGCGCTCCCCGGTATCGTCTGCGGAGCAGCAGCTTCCTGTTCATCTCGTCCTCGACCGCGACGGCGTCCTCGGCGACTCCGCCGTCGGCCGGTATCGGCCGTTTCGAGAGTTTGTTCCATCTCAACTGGAGTGCTTTGCAGCTCGGCTTCCAGGAGTGGCTCGGCACGTTCGTGACTCGCTTCGATGTGATGCTCTCGCTCGACCCTTTTAAGGGCAATTTGCTCGGCCGCGGCGCGCCCGGCATCCGCCTCGCCTTTCTTTGTCTTGTCGATGACTATGCGTTCAAATTCTTCTTCTTCATCGAAAAAGTCAGAGACATAGAGGAAGGCATCGCGTTCGAGGCCAACATCAACGAAGGCCGATTGCATGCCAGGCAAAACACGCATCACGCGTCCCTTGTAGATATTGCCTACGATGCCCTGGTTGTCTTCGCCTCGTTCGATGTAAAACTCTGTGACTTGATCATTCTCGATGATCGCTATTTTCTTTTCGCGCCCGTTGACGCTGACGATTAATTCTTTTGCCATGTTGTAACTTTTGTCTCCTGGAATGCCGGACCGGCTGAGGCGTGACTACGGCGCTCGTGTGCGCGGGAAGATTCTGTCACTTCCCGATCAAACCGAACCCCAACTCTCGCGGGGCCAGACATTCTTTTGAAAATTGTGAATTGCGCGTGTGGGACGCAGCCTTCAAGCTGAGAGCGAGGCCACATCCTTCGCGCGAAATAAGCGAAGCGTTTAGGCGCTCCGCTTCCGTTTTGTTCGTTGGAAATTCCGACGGCGAAAGCGTCTGTGGTGACAGACGGTCTTCCTGCCGGTTAAGAGCTTTTTGCAGGCGGCGCCCGATGTGAGCCGGGCGTGGACTTACTCCGTCGTAAATCCGACGGTTATCTGAACTGTTCAATAGAAAACCCTGACTGCCTTTTCGGCGCGTGCAGCACGCAATCTTTGAGACAGGGAGCACATTTTCAACTAAACCTCGCGAGCAATACTGCCGCAGGCAGCGCTGTCATGTGCTCGAAACCTGTTTGTTTTCGTTTCGCTTTCGCGGGACTCGGCATCCCATCGCTCACGCGTCTTCAATGGCCATTCAGCCTGGTGAGCGGGAGCGTAAAAGTTAAATAAGAAGTCGTCAAACATTGGACGACTACAAAAAGCTTCGTCTCGCCTGGTTCAAGTGCACGGAAAACGAGTATTCGGCCTTTCGTGCTTTAGAGATTTCAGTCCCGTTCAAGATCGAAATCAGCCGGAATGAACCTTCCGGAGGCGAGCCTATGGCGAGTATAACCGAAGCGGCCCTTCAGTGCCATCCTTAAACTAAAGGAAACCTCAGTGAATTCATCTGATATCAGCTCGAAGGAGGAATTTGGCCGCTTGAATTCTTGATGGAAAATCTGGCTGTGAGGGCGATCGCGACGAATATTTTGTCGCGTGAAACGCCGGCAGACTGCGGTTTTTGCGCGATTTCTGAAATCGCAGCGCCGGCTCAGGCCGCAACCAAGCGGAAACACGATCCGCGAATACACACGAAATGACACTAAGCATTTCGTGTTGGTTCGTGTGGTTTCGTGGAACGTGTTCTCAAGTCAAAATCTTGCTCAAAAAGACTTGGCGAAATCGACTGAGGTATCAAGGCCAAATGCTACCCAAGGTAGTTCTGTCTATACTCACGTCACAACCGCGTCACAAGCAAACCCGACGTATTGCGCTCCACAAGCGCAATGAATCCTCACCCCTGCGTTGCCTTTTTGCCACTTGGCGCTAAAGGCTGAAAAACCGAACGATCCGCGGTATCCGTCTGAGATCAAGACGCTGGGACCAACTGAGAACGAGAAGGATCGGTTTAGGTCTCTACCAGAAAGAGGTCGCGGCGATTCTTGGCGTGACAGAGGATAGCGTTTGCTATTGGGAAAATAATCGGGTGAAGCCATCTCGGCGAATCATCGCAAAGATCGTTCAGTTCCTAGAGTGGTGACGCAACGGAATCAGCAACGCGATTTAAAGGTCGGGACAGGATGCGGCAAACTAATCGAAGCGCCCCTCGCCTCCCTGGGCAGCCAGCAACAAAAGATCGCTGCCGTCCTGGAAACCTTCGTCAACCAACACGCCGAGCGGTAACAGTTGCCGACTTTCTTGTTCACTTCTGAGTCGGCACCCGGGCGTCAAGATCTTTCACGTCGGCTGGAGCAACATTCTCCAACATCTTGTAGACGATGGGAGAGTCTCTTACGGCACGTTTGATCGCTTCCCGCTCCTCATTTGTTGCATCAGGAAAGAACGACATTGCTATACCCTCGTGTCCTTGAACTGAGGGAAAGATCCTCGAGATGTCGCCAACTCCATCTCGATGATAGTGGCCCCTTCCTTCGGGATCGGGCCTTGAGAGCACTTCCTGCCAGAACTTTTCAATTTGCTCATTCGTCACGCCCTGCTTGAAGTAGATGACTAGGCTTGCTTTGACTTCAGGCCCAATTGGTCGTGACTCATTTCGTTGAAAAGGGCACGCTACATGGATCAAGCAAAAAGTTGCGACTGCCACGATTTTTAAGAGTGAAGATGCTTGCATAAGATCCATTTTACTTAGTCTACCTCGGCTCACTCGGCTCGATCGGTTTCATCGGCTCTTTTAGCGCCTCGGGCCTCCCCTCCTCGATTTCTCTGATCTTCCAAGGTGCTCCCGCACTGAGTCTGGATAATGAGGTGCCGGGTGGGAGATCAACTAGTTCGGTGAGGCTCGGTTCCAAATTGGTGACTTCACGGACGGACCACACTCGAAACTTGCTCTGTCTATATTGACGACTATGGGTTACCTCATGACCAATTAGTTCAATTTCGTAATTTGAGATTCCGTTCAGTGGGGTGTACTTCCCGGTAGCGAAGTAAATGTGGTCGTCAAGCGTAAATGCATCATTATCATTACCACCGGGAACGTACAAAGGGATTCCGTGTCCCCATGTGATTGCCTCTAATAAAGGAGTTAAGCTCGAAAGTTGTGTATGAGCGAATGAAAAAGGTGGCGTATTCTTGATGAGTTTTGGCGAACCATCAACCTTATTGCTAAGGAGGAATACGCCGTGAAGGAAGATAACGCAGGTAACAAAAGGAATCCAGCAGTCGTTGAGTATCGGAATCCAGGAGTGGCGCTGCCGGTGGCGGAGGCGCTGACCGAAGTGTTGCGCAGCGGGGCGCGGGAGTTGTTGCAAGAGGCAGTGGAAGCAGAGGTGGCGGAGTTCGTGGCGCGCCATCGGGAACTGAAGGACGAGCGGGAGAGACAACGAGTGGTACGCAACGGTTATCAGCCGGAGCGGACCATTCAAACCGGCATCGGCGACGTGCCGGTGAAGGCGCCGCGGGTGCGCGATCGACAGGGGACGATTAAGTTCAGCTCGAGCATGCTGCCGCGTTATCTGCGGCGCACGAAGAGCCTTGAAGAGCTGTTGCCGTGGTTGTACTTGAAAGGACTTTCGACGGGAGACTTTTCCGCGGCGCTGACGGCGTTATTGGGCCAAGATGCTCCGGGACTGTCGGCGGCGACGATCAGCCGGCTGAAAGAGGTGTGGAAGGAAGAATACCAACGGTGGTCCAAGCGAGATTTGACGGGCAAGAACTTTGTTTATCTCTGGGTTGACGGGGTGCACTTCGGGGTACGCCTGGAAGATGCTAGTCAGTGCATTTTGGTAGTAATTGGCGCAACTACGGACGGTAAGAAGCAGTTGCTGGCGATGAGCGATGGTTATCGGGAATCGGAACAATCGTGGAAAGAACTGCTGCTGGACTTGAAACCTCGCGGGCTGCAGATCGATCCCAAGCTGGCGACTGGCGATGGAGCTTTAGGCTTCTGGAAGGCGCTGCCGCAGGTCTTCGGGACGACCAAGGCGCAACGTTGCTGGGTGCATAAGACAGCCAACGTGCTCAACAAACTGCCTATTGGTCAACAAGCAAAAGCGAAGGAATCGTTGCACGAGATCTGGATGGCCGAGTGTCGGGCAGACGCGGACCAGGCCTTTGAGCTTTTCTTGTCCACCTATGAAGCGAAGTACCCAAAGGCCACCGAGTGCCTGGCCAAAGATCGCCACACCTTATTGACGTTTTATGATTTTCCGGCTGAGCACTGGCTGCACATCCGCACCACGAATCCAATTGAATCGACCTTCGCCACGGTGCGGCTGCGTACTACCAAGACGCGTGGTTGTGTTTCGCGGGCCGGGCTGTTGGCCATGGTCTTCAAGTTGACGAAAACAGCAGAGCAAAACTGGCGCACACTAAAAGGGCACGCGCTGTTGGCCCAGGTGGTTCAAGGCGTGCGCTTCAAAGACGGTCTACAAGAGGGTGCTCAGAGAATCGCCGCCTGATGCTCTCGTACACAACATTTGCAAAAAACTCATCTTGAGGTCGCTTTTATCCTGTGAATAGTTCTGCGGTGTGATTTTCGATGATTTGCACTAACGACGATTAAGAACGCCATAACTAACTCCCGCCTTCGCTACTCGAATTAGAACTATCGCTTGCCAGATAAAGAGAATTGCACCAATCGCTAGCACGAGTATGTCCCACGAGGTTGCCGTCCACAGTCCAGCGGCATGTGAAAGATTAGGTAAATCCAACCGGCTATAGTCGGAAACCTCTGCATTTCTCAAAAATGCTACGGACTTGCGTTGCCACCAACCGTACATTACGACCAACCAAATGACTCCGAGCATTGAAGCAATAACACCGAATAATCTGCGAAAAGCTAGGCCCGCAGCACAAACAAGGAGGCCGATTGTTATACCTATGCGCAGCAAGATTAGAAAACTATCATCGCCACTTACGGTGAACGTGTCACCTGTGAAGGCACGACCATTTGTGAAGCCTAACATGTAGCTTGTGTAAACGATATTTGCAACGAGTAGAATCGTAGCGAGCCCTAGCATGATCTTGAACTCACGAGACAAAGGACCACGTAGTGCGGTTGCGACCTTACTATTTAATTCACGAATACTCATATATAGATCCAGAACGGTGAAGGTAATAAAAGTGGTCCTCAATGGTCCTTGCAATTAGCTATGATGTTGGCGTAATTTTTATAACCCGACAAGTCGTGGCCAACCCCCAGCCAACCAAACCAACCGTACCTCTTACCAATACCAGCCACATGAATGAATTCATGTGGGACGGCCTCATCCAAATAAGACCCATCGAAGGCGTCGCTTCCGAAAAAAGTGACAGCGTTGCCGGTTCGATCATTCCGAATAGTTTGGGCTGGGGCGTTTTCCTCAAGAGCCTCTACTCGGACCGAATCTGGAATGCCAAGAGTGCTGTTATAACTGGAGTTGGTCAGTGCTTTTGTTGATGAAAGCGTGACTCTCCCACTCTTTACTAGCTCAAGCGGAGTAGGTAGGCCCGCTCGCTTAAAGGCGTCGTTGCAGCTTCCGCTGTTAACCATGAATTCAATTTTACGGAGGATCTTGCCTTTATTTCTTTCAAAGGCAGTATCGCCCCCCGTGTTAATAATACGGATATTGTTCAACGGATCCGAGAAGTTCGGAGGGTTCTGCGGAACTCATTCAACGCACTCAAAAGCCGTCAGCCAATTTCGTCGTGCGTCTATATTTGCTTGAGGTGCTTCGTTGTCAAATGAGCTGCGGCCGTTTGATTTGTAGCTAAAGGTACTCAACGAAATACTTATGAAGCGGGAAACGCACTTGTTAGCCTCACCATCTTGAGCGTGCCTCAGAGCGTTCATCGCAGACACCCCGCCAATATCCGTCAGACAATAAGCTGCAGCCATTCGTACACCGGCTTTGGGGCTTTGTAGTAAGGCAACAGCCAGCTTAGGTATCGCAGCCGGACCCATTTGACGCACCCCTAGGATTGCGGGCTGGAAAACCTTTGAGGAGCTGTGGAGACCGTTAGTCAAATCGAGATGTGAAATAAGCAGATCAAGGGATTCAGTAGCCTTCAATTCTCCGAGCAGTTGCGACCCCTCCCGCCAAACAAAGTAACTCGAAATCTCTCTTTCAAAGTTGAGGTCGGGCTTGTCCATGCTTTCCATCAATGCACGAACGACCTCTTTTCTGCACGGTGGAGACTTCTTTGCGCGGCCAAGAAGCGTATACCTCCCCTGTTCAATCGCTGTGTACTCGCCTGATGACAAGCGCTGCAAAGCTGTTCGAATGTCGCCAGATTCATCGTCACAGTCAACGGGATAAACGTTACTGGCAAAGGCAACCGCAGATCGGATGTCTGGCTGAAGATGTCGCTCACGTGTTCTATTGTCCACCGCCAGGCTGACAACTAGTGTCCTGTCTCTAAAGTTCTAATAACAAATAGTCGTCCGTTTACGTATCAGTTATAAAGGAGAAACTGATGCGAATAGGACGACCGATACCACCGCTGAGCTTGACCGACGACGAACGCGA
>JBOGOU010000087.1:0-21277 GCA_050748205.1 Pyrinomonadaceae bacterium
CACTAACTCTAAACCAGCACCGTTTTACTGTTGTTGGAATTGCCGCCTCTGACTTTCGTGGAACGGAAATGATGGTTCCGGATGTCATCATTCCCCTAACCATGCAGGCAGCAGTAGATCAGAATGAGAGTTACCTGCAACTTCGCGACTGCAGTTGCCTCAAGGTTGTGGGCCGGCTGAAGCCAAGCGCTTCGGCGCAACAGGCCTTGAACGAGATGAACCTGATCGCGGCTCAGGCAGATCAGGAGTATCTGGACCGGAAGACGAGCGTCATCGTGACGCCTGGTGCATATCTCAACTTTCCCGAAGCTCGCAGCAAAGGGGTCCCGGTAGTGGTGATTGTCCTGGTGGCCGTGGCTTTGGTGCTGCTGCTTGCCTGCGCCAACGTCTCGAATTTATTGCTTGCTCGAGCAACCGCGCGAAGGAAGGAAATCGCTGTCCGCCTGGCTTTAGGAGCGAGTCGCTGGCGACTGATCAGACAGTTGCTGACTGAATCTTTGTTGCTTGCGGTCATCGGTGGCGCCGCAGGGTTGCTCCTCGCCTCATGGTTACCGCCGATTCTACTGGCCGCGATTCCGGAGACGGGCGCTGATGTGAATCTGAGTCCGAATCTGCCCGTCTTTGGGTATGCCTTTCTAATCTCGCTAATAACAGGATTTGTTTTTGGTTTGGCTCCGGCATTCCAGGCTACCAGACTGAACCTAACGTCCGCGCTCAACATGCAGGGAGCCGCGGTAAGCCCGCGTTTCAGCCGCTCTCGTCTGCGCAGCACGCTCGTCGTGGTCCAGGTCGCCGCCTCACTGACCCTCCTGATTGGAGCCGGCCTGATGCTTCGCAGTTTGCGGCAGATACAGACTACTGACCTGGGCTTCGATCACCGCAACCTGATTGTCATTTCAGCGGACACAACTAGCGAAGGATACGACGGGCAGCGGACAGCGGCGCTTTACCGACGTCTCGATGAGCTCTTGACAGCACTGCCGGGGGTCAAATCCGTGAGTCTCGCCGGCGCGGTTCCATTCATGGGCGGATCGTTTACGACGATTGAGCTGCAAGGACAGACGAAACTCAAGGGAGAACTTCCCGTGAATTTCAATTCGGTCTCGCCGCGATACTTCCAAACGTTGGGGATCCCGATCATTCGCGGTCGCCAATTCACCGAGGAAGAAGCCCAAGGCTCACAAGGCGTCGCAGTAGTAAGCAAAGCAATGGCCGGTCGCTGCTGGCCTGGTGAAGAGCCTCTCGGCAAGCACTTCAAGAGCGGCTCGTCATGGTATGAAGTCATCGGCGTTTCGAGAGACATCAGCAGCATCAAGCTGGCGCAGGCCGACGGCCCTTTCTTTTACCAACCGGCTCGGCCTGATGGACACTCAGGGCTTACTCTTATCCTGCGAACGGACGGCAACCGGGAAGCCTTAGTTCGCGCAGCGGTTGGTGCCGTTCATTCTCTTGATAAGAACCTGGCCGTCTCCTCCAAATCGCTGGAAGAGAGCCTTCAGTTGAGATTGCAACCTGCGCGAACCGGCGCCATTTTCTCTGGCGCATTGAGTCTGCTGGCGTTGTTGCTGGCGACGACCGGTATCTATGGCGTGGTGTCTTACTTTGTGACTGAGCGCACTCGGGAGATTGGCATCCGCCTGGCCCTGGGTGCGCGAACACTCGATGTATTAAAACTGGTTATCAGAAACGGAATGAGGCTGGCATTGATTGGCGTCGCGGTGGGGTTAGGCGGTGCGTTCGCGTTGACCCATTTTATGGCGGGCTTTCTGTTCGGTGTGACCACTACCGATGTCACGACCTTCGCTACGGTTTCATTGTTTCTTCTCGTCGTCGCCCTGACCGCCTGTTACATTCCAGCGCGACGAGCGACAAAGGTCGATCCGCTAGTGGCGTTGCGCTACGAATAAGAATTTCGAAATTCGGATTGTGGATTTCGAAATTCGCGTAACCAAAGCCGTGCGCGTGCTGCAAGATCCCCGACTGAGCCTACGTCAACAAGCCTTTTGAGATCTGAAATTATTGAGTTATAAATAGTGTTGTTCCACTCTTACAGTTTCCCTCATGTCATCAGGTTATTGCACGACGATGCCTAGGATTCTCATCGCAGATGATCAAGCCGATGTCCTCGCGGCGTTGCGACTTTTGTTGAAAGGCGACCGCTTCGAGATCGAAACCGCATCGTCTCCGGCCGGCGTCTTAAAAGCGATTGACTCACAGGAGCTCGATGTCGTCCTCATCGATCTCAATTACGCGCGCGACACGACGTCGGGCAGCGAGGGATTGGATCTCCTGAGTCGAATTCAGGCAATAGATCTCAATTTGCCGGTGATCGTAATGACCGCGTGGGGCAGCGTCGATCTGGCGGTCGAAGCGATGCGACGCGGAGCACGAGACTTCATTCAAAAGCCCTGGGACAATGCTCGTCTCCTGGCGGTGGTCCGTACGCAGGTTGAGCTGGCCCAGGCCTTGCGACGAGGACAACGTCTGGAAGCCGAGAACCTGGCTCTACGCGACAGTGCCGCGGATGCGACTTCAAAGCTGCCGCGAATCATTGCTGAATCGCCATCGATGAAGGCGGCCCTAAAACTGGTCGAGCGAATTGGACCGGCGGATGCCAACGTATTGATAACCGGCGAAAACGGTGCGGGCAAGGAAGTAATCGCGCGCTCTCTGCACGCGCTATCCACGCGATCTTTGAAACCACTCGTGTCGGTCAATGCGGGCGTCCTCGCGGAGGGTGTTTTCGAAAGCGAGTTATTCGGTCACGTGCGCGGCGCCTTCACTGATGCCAAGAAAGACCGCGTGGGTCGGTTCGAGCTGGCCAATGGCGGCACATTATTTCTCGACGAAATCGCAAACGTCCCTATCAATCTGCAGCCGAAGCTTCTGCGAGTTTTGGAAACCGGAGAATTCGAGCGGGTGGGATCCTCAAAAACGCAAAAAGTAGACGTACGCCTGTTGTCGGCGACAAATTCCGACTTGAGCTCTGAGGTGGCCCAGGGCAGATTTCGGCAGGACTTGTTGTTCCGGCTAAATACCGTGGAAGTCCACCTGCCACCGTTGCGCGATAGACGGGAAGATATTCAGCCGCTCGCCGAACACTTTCTGCGGCAACACGCCGAGCGCTACCGCCGCGGTGTAATGGGATTCACGCCGCAGGCCATTGAAGCTCTGCGCGCACACTCCTGGCCGGGCAACGTGAGGGAGTTGGACCACGTTGTTGAGCGCGCCCTGTTAATGAGTTCCAACACTGTCGTGACAGCCTTCGATCTGGCGCTACAGTCCACCCCCGATGGTCGTCTCTCCGCGCGATTGGAGGAGATGAGCCTGGAAGAGGCGGAATGTCTCTTAATCAAGAAGGCTCTGGCGCGCTTCGAAGGAAATGCCAATCGCGCAGCCGAAGCGCTTGGCCTGAGTCGAAGCGCGCTCTACCGCCGCTTGCAAAAGTATGGTTTATCATAGCGGTGTGAACACGCCCGGTAAGCTGACAAAAAGCCACTCAAGCTTTTCCAGCCTCGACCCTGCGTTGAAGCGTGGGGGCCGCTTGGGATTCGAAAAGCGAGTCACAATCCTGGCCATCGTGGCCGGTTTTCCCGCGGTAGTCCTCTGTGCTTTCCTGCTTTGGTATGACGGTTACTCAGGCAGAATGCAGTGGACCGTCGACCTTTTCCTCGTATTGATCTGGTTGGGCGTAGCTTTCCATCTCAAGCAGCGAATTGTTCGGCCGCTACAGACTCTCTCAAATATTCTCGCCGCCATCCGCGAGGGAGACTACTCCATTCGCGGCCGGCATGCGTTAACAGGCGATGCGTTGGGCGAAGTGATGCTCGAAGTGAATGACCTCGGAGAGACCTTACGCTTGCAGCGACTGGGGGCCCTCGAGGCTACCACGCTGCTTCGCACAGTTATGGCTGAGATTGATGTGGCAGTCTTCGCATTCGACGGTGAGCAGCAACTACGCCTGGTAAATCGAGCAGGCGAAAAATTATTGGCCCAACCGGCCACTCGCCTGCTGGGTCGCACCAGCACCGAGCTGGGCCTCGCGCCGTGCTTCGACCGTGAGGAGGGCGAGGGCCCGCAAACAATGCAAATGATTTTTCCCGGCGGTGTCGGGCGCTGGGACATTCGCCGCAGCACATTTCGCGAAGGAGGTGCGCAGCACCAGTTACTCGTGTTGACGGATCTGAGTCAAACGCTGCGCGAAGAAGAGCGTAGCGCGTGGCAACGCTTGCTGCGCGTGCTGGGGCACGAATTAAACAACTCTTTGGCGCCGATCAAATCAGTTGCTGGTAGCCTTGCGGATTTGCTGGATCGTCAACCGCGTCCCGCGGATTGGGGCGACGACATGCAACGCGGTTTGGAAGTGATTTCGTCACGCGCCGATTCATTGGCGCGCTTCGTCGAGTCGTATTCAAAACTAGCGCGCTTACCGCAGCCGCGATTCGAGCCGTTAAATATTGGCGCTTTGCTGCGGCGTGTTGCCAGCCTCGAGACGCGTTTGCCGGTAGCCGTAGTTTCCGGTCCTGAATTAGTAATCCAGGGTGACAATGTTCAGTTGGAGCAGTTGTTGATCAACCTGGTCCGCAATGCGGTCGATGCTTCGATGGAAACCACGGGCGCTGTCGAGGTAGGCTGGACTCAAGCCAATGGCCAGGTTGAAGTCAGGGTGAGCGATGAAGGGCCAGGGCTGGCAAACACCACGAACCTCTTCGTACCGTTTTTTACGACCAAGGCCAACGGGTCCGGCATAGGACTGGTCCTTTCCCGCCAGATCGCCGAAGCTCATGGCGGCACGCTAACCCTGGGGAATCGTAGAGGGCCCCGGGGCTGCGAGGCGTTGTTAAGACTGCCGCTGTGAGTGAGAAGCTGCTTAACCTTGCGAGATCTCTTCCGGATTAAATTTTGAGCGATCCGTTTCCATCTCCCAGGAATGGAGTTCGCGCGCGTTTCCTTCCCTGACCGAGACGATGATGTATGAGTAGGTGGGCCATGCGTGTTCCAGATCATAGCGAGATGGCACTGCCTGTTCGTCGGGATGCGAATGATAGAAGCCCACCACATCTAGATCCTTTTGTCTCGCAGCGCGTTCACCGGCCAGCAGTTCCTCGGGTTTTATTAAGAAACGATTGCGTTTGGCCTCCTCCTCGCGAGCATTGGAAATGGGATAGATCTCGACGACTTCCTTTTGCCCATCGCCGAGAATTCGACCGATCAATAATCCGCAACACTCATACGGATAATCGCGTTCTCCATGGGCGTTCATCGCGGCTACTTGAGGTTGAGTTAGTTTGATCACGAACTATTTCCCTGTGCTTCTTTCCAGTGCCTGTTCGATGTCGGCAATGATGTCTTCGAGGTCCTCGATGCCGACGGATATTCGCACCAGTCCATCGGATATTCCCAGTTGCAGGCGTCGCTTCGGAGCGACCTCGCGGTGCGAAGCTGTAGCCGGGTGCAGCACCCCCGTAAATACATCGCCTAAACTTGTCGAACGCACACACAACGAGAGGGCGTCCATAAAACGGAAAGCGGCCTCGCGAGTATTCTCACCAAGCTCGATCGAGACAAGCGCACCCGCATGAGGGGGTCGGAGTATTCTTTTGACCGTCTCCGAGTCGTGCCCGGCAATCAAACCGGGATAGTAGACACGGGAAATTCTTGGATGATGCTCAAGATGTCTGGCCAAACTAAGCGCGTTGTCACACTGCCGGTCCATGCGCACACCTAACGTCTTCAAGCCCCGAAGGATTTCATGCGCTTCCCACACACCCAGAACGCCCCCCACAAGCTTCATCACCCCCACAAGTGCTAAAAGGTCGGCCTCGTCACGCGAAATTACTACTCCACCCATAACGTCGGCATGTCCTCCCAGATATTTGGTGGCGCTGTGAACGACAAGATCAGCGCCATGCTGAAGCGGCCGGCAGAGATAAGGTGAAGCGAATGTGTTATCGACAATGAAGCGCGCGCCAACCTCACGCGCGATTTCCGAGCAAGCGGCGATATCGCAAACCTTCAGCAGTGGGTTGGAGATTGTTTCCGCTATCAATACACGAGGTCTTATCTCGAGTGCTTTCGTCCTTACAGCTTGCAGGTCGGAGAAATCCGTTGTTGTAGTCTGGATGCCGTACGAACCGAAGACCTTGGAGAGCAGATCGCTTGTTGCACCGTAAAGGTCCTGCGAGGCCAGAATGGTCGCGCCTGGAGTAAGCTCGCAGGCAAAGATGGCCGCATGTAGGGCCGCCATGCCGGTGGAATATACGCAGGCGGCGGCGCCTTCTTCGAGGATCTTTAGCGCCTGCTCCAGCGCTGCGAGAGTTGGATTGCCGTAGCGCGTGTAGATGTAGCCTTGCTTCTCCCCGGCAAAGACCTGGTCCACTTCCGCCATCGAGTCGTATGTGAAAGTAGCTGTGGCATACACAGGTGTAGAGACAGGTTTGCCCTGCGGCGTTTCGCCTCGTTCACCCGCGTGGACCAATTGAGTGTTGATATTCAGACTCGGCTTGGTGCCCGGCATTTGAAACCTCATTCATAGATTTGAACCGCTAATACGCCAAGGACGTCAAGATAGCAGAGTTCGTTTGTTATGATCTTTTGGTGTCGTGGCGCCTGGGATGAAAAACGATCCACGAAATTACACGAAATATCACGAAATATCACTAAGACCTTCGTGTTTTTTCGTGTGATTTCGTGGATCGTTTTTTTCGCCAAGGCAACTCCCAAATCAAGACGTCACCGAATCTTGCAGCTCTTACTGCTTTCTGGTTCTTGGCGTTCTTGGCGGTTGAAGCCCACAAAAGAGAAGGCCCCCGCGACAGAACCTGCGCGAGAGCCCAAACCCCAAACGGCTCTTTAGCAGTTTTTTACGTGGAGCAAGTCACCTTTAAATCGCCACGCTCAAAGTGGACCCAGAACGGACCCTATCAATTGTAGGAAGATAGTTTGTTCGATAAAGGGTTAAACGTCAATATAAATGTTGTTTGACAGCCGCCAAGGTCGAAATGGCCAAAAATACTTAGGAAAATGAGGACCGGGCGCCGGCTGGGCCAAGCAAAATCGGCCTAAAAGGTGCCTGTATCTGGACCGTTTTTTGCGTGTTGACACTTCAAAACTGAGGGGCAATGAGTTGTGTGAAGACTCTGGATGATCTCAATAAAGGGAGAGACTGGTTGAAGAGCCAAGAAGGACCTTGCGATAATTTGCACGTCAGGAAGGCGGACCCTGTCCCCACCTCAACTCTGAAAGCGATTCAACTCAAGAGCACCATTCAAGTCAGAGATCTCACCTTCCCAACCTGTGAGGCTTTTAGACTTGAGGGATTTCTTGTGAAGTGAAAGCTCTTCACAGTTGAGGGCGGGGACAGGGTCCCTGACCTGCAAATTATCGCAAGGGGTGGGATTCCTGAGTTTTCACACTGCCTCCGGAAGCCGCTACGAGGAAGCGGTTGATGCGATCAAAAACGTCACCGAGCACTTCCTCGTCGGCGAGATAGACCAGGCGAAATAATCCTTGCGTCGGGCTGGCGCCGAAACCTGATCCCGGCACGACAAAGACACCAGCTTGCTCGAGCAGATCGCGGACAAAATCCTCATCAGTCCGTGCCCGCGGGTCAGTTGCCTTGATCATTACGTAGAAGGCTGCTGCTGGTACGTCGCACGATAAGCCGTCGACGCGTTCGACCGACGACACGACGAAATCGCGTCGCTTCCTGATCTCATGCATGAACTCATCCAGAAAAGTTCTGTCTCCTTCAAGAGCCGGGCGAACAGCATACTGCGATGGGGTTGGCGAGCAGAGACGGCCGCTGGCCAGACGACCTATTGAGCGTGTCAGCTCGGTCATTTGCTCTTCATGACTGTAACGCATCCATCCGATCCTCCAGCCAGGAACGAGATGGGTCTTGGACAGACTCTCCAAAGTGATGACCGGCACGTCCAGATCTCTAGCGATGACTGAAGCAGCTGTGGGTGGCTTTTCGAAGCACAGTTCTCGATAGACTTCGTCAGCGATCACCAGGAGTTTATGGCGCACCGCCAGCTCGAGGAGTTCTCTGGTAGTTTCATCGGGAATTATCGAGCCCGCGGGGTTGTTCGGATTGATCAAAAGGAGCGCGCGCGTTCGCCCTGTGACTAGGGAATCTATTTCCTCAACCGCGGGTTGCCAGCCGCTTTCTCTTTCGAGGCTGTAGTAACGGGCTAGCGCGCCAAGCTTGTTCAGGATGGCCGGGTAGAGTGGATAGCCTGGAGCGGGGAGCAGGATTTCATCGCCTTCGTTTACGAGTGCGGTAAGCACCAGGTCGGCTGCCTCAGAAGCGCCCGATGTGATCAACACCTGTTCGGGCTGCGTTTGGGCGCCCAGGGCCGTCGCGTATTCCGCAACAGCTTGTCTCGCGTCCCGCAATCCGGCTGAGTGTGCGTATCCGGTAAAGTTCTCTCGGAGAGCACGAGTTACGGCGTCTACGATGTGCCCGGGAGGGCGGAATCCGTAGGCCTGAGGATCACCGATGTTCAAGTAAGTAATGGGTCGGCCGAGTCGCTCCTGCGCTTCCGCCGCGCTGACAAGCCTGCGGATAGCGTAGTGAAAATTTGCGGTTCTACTGGATGGAACAATCATTTGGGTTTTTCCTCACCTACCTGTCCGTGAGGTAGGTACAGAAATCAAAAACGATCCACGAAATATCACGAATTTTTACAAATAATAATTCTTTTTTAGTTGCGTGAAATACAGAGCCGCGGGCCGGTCGCGTGGTAATTGCTCCTGTTCACAAGAAGCGCGCACCCGCCTAATGTCCCAAAAAGGTTGAATTGCTTTTATCATTCAATAAAAAAAATTAAGTTGACTGGGCCAAAGATATCGTTTAGAGTTTTGGCTATCGTGGTGCAAAGATCTAACAAGTTAACGAACGAAATTTCAGCCTGTTGCTGTATGTGTATGTCAAACATGCGAATGGCGTGTCGATACATGTTGATGCGTTCTCCCTAAACATCGCTAAGAAATCGTTCGAGTTTTAACTCTCGCGCTCCTTAGCGCGAGAGTTTTTTTTGGAAATGGAGAAGGTAGCGGCAGAGAGAAGAGTGCTTTATGCCGATAGAAATCACGGAGACTCCGGCGCTAGCCTTGCCCACTGACGTAGGCGACGAGCTGTCCAACTATGAGCAGCAGATAGCCCAGTACCGGGCCGGGAAACTGGACGAGACAAAAATGCAGAAGTTGCGGCTGCACTTCGGCACGTACGCTCAGCGCCAGGAGGGAGTGCAGATGCAGCGGATCAAGATTCCGGGTGGGCACTTGACCGCCGATCAGCTGGTCTGCCTGGCGGATGTTGCTGATCGCTATGGCAGCGGCTTCATACACTTCACCACAAGGGAAGATGCACAAATCTATTACGTCAAGCTGGAGCAGGCCCCTGAGCTGCTTCGGGTATTGGCCGCTGCCGGCATTACCTCGCGCGAGGCTTGCGGGAATACTGTACGCAATATCACCGCTTGTTATCGCGCAGGCACATCAGCGACGGAGGCCTTCAATGTTCTTCCTTATGCTGAGGCGCTGTTTCGTTTTCTAGTGCGCAACAAGTACAACCAGAACCTGGGGCGAAAGTTCAAGATCACCTTCGAGGGTTGCGCCGATGACCATTCAGCCCTACGAATTCACGATATCGGATTCTGGGCAGTCAACCTACTCGAGAATGGCGAGGTACGGCGTGGGTTCCGTGTTTACCTCGGTGGCGGCCTCGGAGCGTCCCCTCACCTGGCGCAGCTTTATGCAGACTTTTTACCGGCGGAAGAGTTGTTCAATCTAGCCGCTGCCACGCTGCGACTCTTCGACCGCTATGGTGAGCGGAAAGCGCGCATGAAAGCGCGCATGAAATTTCTTATCCAGACGATGGGCTGGGAACAGTTTCGTGCCGCGCTCGACGACGAGCGCAAACGAGTTGGCCCAATACCACTAACTGAGTATCTCGACGTTACAGATCAGTGGAGTGCGGGCATTGCGCAGTCCCAAGCCGGACAACCCGGATCTGCCGCCAACTCTGCCCGCGGTAACGGCAAACCACGAAAGAATGCGTTGAGGGTATTGGATTCGCGTACCAGCTCGCCCCAATTTCAGTCATGGGTTCGCGACAGTGTCATCGATCATAGGGTCCAGGGATTTCGCGGCGTCCACGTCCGCATTAAGCTGGGCGATCTCACTGCGGAACGAGCACGCAGTCTCGCCTCACTTGCTTCCCGGTTCTCAACAGGAAAACTGCGAATCTCGATTGAACAGAATATTTATCTGCCCTGGGTCCGCGAAGACGAGCTTTGGGATCTCTACGCTGCACTGGGAGAACTTTCTCTCGCCGAGCGTGGTGTAGGGACGATTGCAGACGTGACCGCCTGTCCCGGATCCGACACCTGCCGCCTCGGTATCGCATCCGCAAAAGGGTTAGGCAGTGCCCTCGGAGATGCCTTCAATGGTCCATTGGCCCGTTACTCGGAATTGGCTCGACCCCTGCGCATAAAAATCTCCGGATGCCCCAACGGTTGCGCCCAACACTCCGTTGCAAACATCGGATTCTATGCTGCCGCTCTCTCCCATGAAGACCGCAGCGTGCCGGCACACTTTCTAACCCTCGGCGGCCAGACCGCGCCGGGCAATGCACAATTCGGTTTGCTGATCGGCAAGTTCCCCGCAAAGAACTGCCTGAAGGTGACAGAAGTTCTGCTGGAACTATTCGAAAATGAGAGACTGCCGGCGGAAGACTTCAACTCGTTTGTTAACCGCACAGGAACTGAACGCTTTAAAGAGATCCTCGAGCCGCTACGCCACATTTCTTCCTTTGAATCGGATCCTTCATTTTACGAAGACTATGGTCACGAGCATGAGAGCTTTGCCGTCCGCCGCGGGCTAAAAGGCGAATGTGCCGGTTCAACCGTGGCGGAAACCGTGCCGGCAATCGAGACAGCAACAAAATGGCTGGCCCAGGCGGAAGCATTGATTCACCACAAAGAATATGAACATGCGTCGGTGGCTGCATACGAAGCAGCTGCGGCTGCGGCCCGCGTACCGCTTTACGAGAGGCTCGTGGATCCTTTCACCGCGGATGAGGCGCTGTGGGAATTCGAAAACCTGTTCGTCTTGTCTGGGCAAACCCAAGGTGCCTGGGAACGGGTTTCGTCTAACTTTGAAGAATTGAAGAGTCAGGCGTTTTCGTCTGGCGGTAACGAAGCCGGAGCGCGAAAGATCCTCGATGAGGCGCGCAGTTTTGTAAGTTACTGCTCGGTGGTGTTGACCAAAGCGTCGGGAGCAGTCGCATGAGAGAGGAAATGAAAAGCGGAGTGCTCGTCGTCGGTCACGGTAGTCGCCGCGAGGAAGCCAATCGTGATGTGCGAGAGGCGGCCCGGCGGATTGGCGAGTGCGGAGGGTTTGCCTTAGTCGAAGCGGCCTTCCTGGAGATTGAGCATCCGAATGTCTCCGAAGGCTTCAGGAGTTTAGTTCAAAAGGGAGCGCGCTCAATAACTGTGCACCCTTACTTTCTCTCGCCGGGGCGGCATACGCGAGGGGACCTGCCGCGTGAGGTGGGCGTGGTGGCAGGGTGCTTCCCCGGCGTGAGATATCAGATAACCGAGCCACTGTCGGCGCACCGTCTGGTTATTGAGGCGTCAGTAGAACGCATACTTGAAACAAACGATAAAGGGAAGTATCGGAGGACCACACGCGTCATCAACTACCGCGCAGAACGCGGTACGGTCTATCTGGTTGGCGCCGGACCGGGTGATCCAGGATTGCTAACCGTCAAAGCACGCGATCTACTTACGTCATGCGATGTGGTGATCTACGACTATCTCGTAAATCCGGAAGTGCTTTGTCACGTTCCAGCGACTGCCGAACGCATCTACGTGGGCAAAGTCGGTGGGGGCCGGCAAACGCCTCAACACCAGATCAATGATCTCCTCATCACGCATGCCCGGACAGGAAAGCGTGTCATACGACTCAAAGGTGGCGATCCGTTTTTGTTTGGCCGTGGCGGTGAAGAAGCGCGGGCACTCCAGGCGGCTGCTATCCCATTTGAAATAGTACCCGGCATCAGCTCAGCGCTTGCCGTTCCGGCTTATGCCGGCATCCCGCTAACGCATCGTGGACTCTCCTCCTCGGTGGCTGTGCTTACAGGTGCGCGCCAGGGAGGCGGGGCACATGAGCGTGCAGCTTTCGCCAGCCTTGGATCAGTTGAAACGATCGTTGTCCTGATGGGCGTTTCACATCTTTCCGAGATTGTTAACGATTTGACAGCGTCCGGGCGATCGCCGGAAACGCCCGCAGCCGTTATCCGCTGGGGTACCTACGATGGGCAACAAACCGTGACCGGCACTCTGCGTACGATTGCTACGAAAGCGGATCGTGCGGGCATGAGAGCCCCGGCAGTGATCATCGTGGGTGAGGTTGTTAAATTGCGCGAGCACCTCAAGTGGTTTGAGCGAAGTCTAGAAACCAACGAGGAATTGGCGTTAGCGTTGGCTTCTTGAAGGGGATCGTTATGGCAGCAGCAGTTCTGTCGTTCGCCCGCGAAGCGATAGAAGAAGAAGATCTAAAAATTAGATCAGTTCAACTTGAGACTGGCCGGCCAGAAGACATACTTGGCTGGGCAGTAGCAGAGTTTGGTTCGGATGTGGCACTCGCCACTGGTTTCGGGGCAGAAGGCTGCGTCCTCGTGGCGATGTTGGCGCGTATCAGCCCGCAGACGCGAATCTTCTATCTTGATACAGACTTACTCTTCCCTGAGACCTACGCGTTGCGCGATCGACTCGAAGCGCGCTACGGCGTTCGTTTTGAGCGCCGGGCGACCACTCTCTCGGTCGAGGAACAAGCTCGGGAATACGGAGAAAAGTTGTGGGAGCGTGATCCAGATCTCTGCTGCCGCTTGCGTAAGGTCGAGCCATTGAGAGAGATGCTCAGCGGATTGCGCGCCTGGATCACAGCCATTCGCCGAGATCAGTCACCGTCGCGCAGCGGCATCGGAGTGATTGAGTGGGATGAGAACTTTGGTCTCATCAAGATCAATCCTCTCGCTGCGTGGTCTGCGCGCGACGTTTGGAACTACATCACAGGCTTTGATGTGCCATACAGCACCCTTCACGATCAAGGATACCCGTCAATCGGCTGCACGCCCTGCACCACTCCTGTGCAAATTGGCGAAGCACCTCGCGCTGGGCGTTGGCGCGGTACCTCGAAAAGCGAGTGTGGTCTTCACGGTGAGAGTCTTTCAGTGTCCGGGGAGGGGATCGAAACGATATGAAGTTGATACGCCCGCATGGAGGCACGCTGGTCAATCGCGAAGTTGCAGGCCCCGAACGTGAGCGGCTGGTTCGGGCTGCGATTAACCTGCCCGCCTTGCGCCTTAACGCGAGAGAGATCTCGGATCTAGAGATGATCGCCTCCGGCGCATACTCACCACTCGAAGGGTTCTTAGATCGGTCAGACTACGGTTCAGTATGCCGCAAGATGCGACTCGCAAACGGTGTTGTGTGGCCCATCCCCATTACGCTCTCGGTAAGCAACGAACAGGCTGATAAGTTTCGCCGGTTTGAGGATTTGGCGCTCTATGAGGGAGACGATCTTCTCGGCATCCTCCATCTCGCCGAGAAGTTTCGCTATGACAAAGTGCGAGAAGCAGAACTGGTCTATCGCACGACGGATGACGCGCACCCAGGAGTACGCGCCGTTTACGCACAAGGCGACTGGCTGGTTGGCGGTCGCATTAGCTTGCTTAACCGGCCGCGCAATCGAGCTTTTCCCCAGTATCACCGCGATCCCCTGGAGACTCGCTCGCTCTTTCTCGAACGCGGCTGGCGTAGGGTTGTCGCTTTTCAAACGCGTAACCCCGTACATCGCGCTCATGAATACATTCAAAAATGTGCTTTGGAGATCGCCGACGGGTTGTTGCTGCATCCGTTGGTTGGTGAGTCCAAGTGGGATGATATTCCGGCGGACGTTCGCATGAAGTCCTATGAGGCAATACTGGCGCACTATTACCCGCCGGCACGCACCATTCTCTCAATCTTACCGGCGGCTATGCGTTACGCGGGCCCGCGCGAAGCAATATTTCATGCTCTCATTCGTAAGAATTACGGCTGTTCTCATTTTATCGTCGGACGCGACCATGCCGGTGTTGGCAATTACTACGGCACGTATGACGCGCAGCACATTTTCGATGAATTTGAACCGGAAGAACTGGGGCTGACGCCGCTGTTTTTCGATCACACTTTCTACTGCCGCTCGTGCGCGTCAATGGCCTCTGCCAAGACGTGCCCCCACGACACTTCATCTCACCTGATTTTGTCTGGGACGCGAGTGAGAGAAATGTTGAGCGCAGGAGAATTGCCGCCGGTTGAGTTTTCGCGGCCCGAAGTGGTCCGCGTGCTCGTCGACGCACAACGCAAGGATGCGGAGGAAATGGTTGGAGTATAGGGCGCTTTGTACTTTGTTCTTGAACTCGGACAGCCACAGATTGACACGCATAAGCGATCAGAAGAAGAGACAGGAAAGGAGTGCAAGAAGTCCTAACCAGGGTTAACCGCTTCCTATTTTTCATTTCTATCCGTGTCTATCCGTGTCCATCTGTGGCCTGACCAAAGTACAGAGCACAACGACCCGAAGCGCAGAGGAGCTTAAATGAGTACCAACGGTTTCACTTTATGGTTGACGGGACTGTCGGGCGCGGGCAAGACGACGCTGGCCACGCTGCTGGCGACCGAGCTTAGCGCGCGAGGCATGGGCGTTGAGGTTTTGGACGGTGACGAGGTGCGCACAAATTTGTCGCAAGGGTTGGGATTTTCTAAAGAAGACCGCGACACAAACATCCGGCGCATCGGCTACGTTTGTCGGCTGCTTTCGCGCAACGGGGTAGCCACGATATCTGCGGCGATCTCGCCATACCGGGCGGTCCGCGAGGAGGTGCGACGGTCCATCGAGCAGGATGGGGCCTCATTCCTCGAGGTCTTCGTCAAGTGCCCGATTGCGGTGCTTACTGAGCGCGACGTGAAAGGACTCTACAAGAAGGCGCTCGCCGGTGAGATCAAAGCGTTTACCGGAGTTTCGGATCCATATGAAGAGCCAATCGCTCCCGACGTTGTTGTGGAGACGGATCGTGAGTCTGTCGACTTCAGCGTTAGGAAGATCGTTCGCGAGCTGGAGCGAAAAGGATTGATTGCCGAGACCGCCGTTAGTTCTTTGCGTCTTTCGCCCTTTGCGTCTTTGCGTGAACTACTAATCCTCACTTAGTGGCTCTTTAAGGATGGTATCAGGCAAATTGTTAACAGACCGTTTCAGTGGACTACACAATGATGAGCACGACGATTCAACCCACGGCTGAAGCAGATTTCACATTCGCTTATGACGAACCATTCAGGTTGAGTGCAGGCGGGATGTTGCAGCCGGTCACATTGCGTTACGTGCTCTATGGAAAATTGAACGAAGCGCGCGATAATGTGTTGCTTGTCTGTCACGCTCTGTCCGGTTCGGCGCGCGTGGCGGACTGGTGGCCGCAGTTGGTTGGTCCAGCACGACTCTTCGACACGTCGTGTTACTGTGTCATCGGTGTCAACGTTATAGGATCATGTTACGGCTCGACCGGTCCACGCTCGCAGCACCCGCAAAACCCCACCGAACTCTTTGGCAGCGATTTCCCAATAATCTCCATCAGCGACATAGTCAGAACGCAGGCGCGGTTGTTGGATCACTTGGGAATCACTCGTCTCAAAGCTGTAGTCGGCGGCTCAATTGGCGGTATGCAGGCCTTGAGTTGGGCCGTGGAATTCCCGGAGCGGGTTGAGCAATGTATTGCGATTGGTGCGGCGCCTCTTTCCGCAATGGGTCTGGCTCTCAATCATCTGCAACGCCAGGCAATTCGTAACGACCCGGATTGGTTGGATGGCCGGTACACCTCCGACCGTCCACCAGTTGCCGGTCTTGCGCTGGCGCGGGCGATTGCGCTCTGTACTTACAAGTCGCCGGGTCTATTCACTAAACGTTTCGCCCGCCGTCCGGACCGGAGCGGCGAAGATCCGCACATTTCGCTTACCGGGCGTTACGACATCGCAGGCTATCTGGACTATCAGGGTTCGATCTTTACACCGCGCTTCGATGCCAACTCTTACCTTGTTCTTTCGAAGGCAATGGACACATTCGATTTTGCCCGGAGTCACGGGTCGAAAGAGGAGGCCTTGCGCCGGATTCGTGCGCGCCTGCTGCTAATCGGCATTTCTTCCGACTGGCTTTTTCCTGCCAGCGATGTGCGCGCGCTGGCGGACGCCGCAGCTGCCGCTGGCGCCAGGGCAAGTTACGCCGAGCTTGAAACGCCACACGGGCACGACGGTTTTCTCGCTGACGCTGATTCGCTGGCACCTCTTATCAGGTCTCACTTTGAAGATGTGCGTAGTAAGCTATTCAAATTACCGCAGGGTCCTTTGGGCTTTCACAGTGATAGACTCACTGTTGAGGAGCACTGTTAGTTCTATGGTCGCGGTAAAACGTCTTGGTGTGCTGACAGGAGGTGGCGACGCGCCCGGGCTCAACCCGGCAATAAAGGGACTCGTCTTGCGCGCGTTTGAGCACGGGATCGAAACAGTTGGTCTCAGTGATGGATGGCTGAGTTTGCTCAACCCTCCATTCGACCTCGTCCCACTTAACCGCTCTGTGGTGCGTCGCTGGGACCGCGACGGCGGCACCAACCTCGGCTCGTCGCGCACGAACCCCTTCAAGACCGCTAACGAAGAAGGGGAGCGCATTGATCGATCATCTGAGGTAATCGAGAATATCGAGAAGCTCAATCTCGACGCTCTCGTCGTTTGTGGCGGCGAGGACACGTTAGGTGTTGCCGCGCGGTTATCAGGGCAGGGAGTGCGCATTGTCGGTATCCCCAAGACCATTGATAAAGACCTGGCGGGAACTGACTACACGATTGGGTTTGACACAGCACTGCGAAATGTAACCGAGGTAATAGAGCGCTCGCGCACACCAGCAGGTTCTCATGGCTGGGTGCAAGTAATTGAAGTCATGGGACGTCATGCCGGTCACCTGGCGCTGTGGTCGGGTGTAGCAGGTCAGGCAGATCTGATCTTGATCCCGGAGCATCCGTTTCGGTACGAGAAGATCTATCACCATCTGAAAGATCGACTGGGCGATTCAACAGCGCACCGGCGGGATCCGCAACACCCGCGCTATTCCGTTATCGTTGTTGCTGAGGGTGCTTACGCCGAAGACGGAGAAGCCGTGCTTATAGACGACCGTCACGACGCCTTCGGCCACGCGCGTCTTGGAGGCATTGCTGAAGTGTTGGCGAGAAGAATTATGAGTGATACGCCCTATGATGCACGTTCCGTGGTAATCGGGCACCCGCAACGTGGCGGCGCGCCCTCTCCGGTGGATCGCATCATGGGCTTGATGTTTGGTGCGCAGGCCGCTAACGCCGTAAAGGAGGGAGCGTTTGGTAAGATGGTGTCGGCGAGCGGAATCGCTCCGGCGTGTGATTTCTCGTTGGTGGATATTTCTACGGTGCTTGGCAAAATCGATACTGTAGATGTAGAACGACACTACGACACTGAACGTTATCATTTGAAGAATCTCGGGATGTGAATGAAATTTCGAATTTCGAATTTCGAATTTGAAAAACGTAAATAAGCCGCGGATTTACGCAGATAAACGCGGATCTGAGAAAGACTAGATGGTAGATGGTTTTTCAAGAATAAAAGAGCGCACACTCAGAACTAAAGAGTCACACTCAGAACTAAAGAGAGCACACTCAGTACAAAAGGGAGCACACCGAGTGCAAAACCGAGCACACCGTTTCAGGGTCTTTTCAGATTCGCGTGGTCCGCGTTAATCCGCGGCTTATTTAGGTTTTTCAAATTCGCAATTCGAAAATTCGAAATTCGCAAGGACATGACGCGAATGGCAGAAATCGTTGAGCGCGACGCAAGCGGCGCTGGCCTCGAGGGCGGCAAGTTGAAGGTTGCTGTCCTGGGGGCTACCGGATTGGTTGGGCAACAGCTGATTCGCCTGCTCAGAAACCACCCCTGGTTCGAGGTGGTTGCTCTCGCCGCATCCGCGAATTCTGCCGGGAAGTTGTACGGCGAGGCTGTGCGCGGACGCTGGGCCATGGAGTCCGCAGTGCCGGATGACGTTGCCGGGATGAAGGTCTGGGACGTGCAGGCGGTGGATGAAATAGCCGCGCTGGTCGACGTTGCGTTCTGCGCACTAAATCTTGATAAAGAATCAGTGTTAAAGCTGGAGCACGCTTACGCGGCTAAAGGCGTGTGGGTTACGTCCAACAATTCAGCCTACCGGTCCGATCCGTTCGTGCCCATGGTGATTCCCGCGGTTAACGCACACCATTTGGATATGATTCCCTGGCAGCGGGCGGCAAGGAGCTATCAAACAGGGGCCATCATTGTGAAAAGCAATTGCTCGATTCAGAGTTACGTCATTGCGTTGGATTCGCTGCGTGATTTTGGAATTGAGAACATAAATGTCCATAGCGAACAGGCGATCTCCGGCGCGGGCAAGACGTTTGATACGTTCCCCGACATTGAGAGAAATCTGATTCCTCTAATCAACGACGAAGAGCAGAAATCGGAAGTTGAGCCATTGAAAATTTGGGGTAAGGCCGGTGCAGATGGGATCGTCGCGGCTTCCATACCAAAGATAAAAGCGAAATGCGTAAGAGTTGGCGTCCTGCATGGCCACACGGCTTACGTGACGGTCAAGTTCAAGTCAGCACCCACAGCATCGCAGATTCTGGAGCGTTGGGAAAACCATAGCCTCCCCGATCAACTGCCATCGGCCCCACGTAAACTGATTCATTACCTGCCGCAACCCGATCGCCCGCAACCGCTTTTGGATGTGATGACTGAAAACGGCATGGCCGTGAGCGTTGGACAACTGAAAGTGGACGACGAGCAGGTTTCTTTTACCGGCCTTTCACACAACCTGATCCTGGGAGCCGCGGGAGGAGCCGTATTGGCCACCGAAGCTGCGATCGCCAGGGGGCTGGTCTACCGAAGAACCAGGTAGAAGAATTTCGGATTGCGGATTTCGGATTGCGGATTTCGAGGATTCCAATTTGAATCTAGATTTGGTTATGGGGCAATCCGAAATCCGAAATCCAAAATCCGAAATCCGAAATTCTTAGCCCGTGTTGCGCAAGCCGGCGGCGATGCCGTTGATCGTGGCCGCGAGAGCGTAGTTCAGCTCGTCACTCTCCTCACCGCCTCTTTTGCGTTGCAGCAGCGCGAACTGAATCAAACTCAGTGGATCGACATAAGGATTTCTCAGGCGAATCGACCGTGCCAAAACGGGATTCCGACTCAGCAACTCCGGCTGCCCGGTCACCAACAGAATGAGGCGCCGAGTCCGCTCAAACTCTTCAACAATCATCTCAAACACTCGCTTGCGAACGCCCTCGTCACCCACGAGAGCAGAATAGCGCCGGGCGATTTTAAGATCAGCCTTTGCCATACCGATCTCGACATTTCCGATCAAATCCGAGAAGAAGGCAAACCGCTCCATCATAGTCTGTAGCAAACGCAATTTTTCTTTGTCTGTACCCACAAAACGTTCCAGCGCATACCCAACCCCAAACCACCCCGGAAGCACATGTCGGGTTTGCATCCAGCCGAAGACCCAGGGAATTGCGCGCAGATCGCTGAGACCTCGCGTGTCGCTGCGCCGCGCCGGTCGTGAACCAATGCGCGCGTGTTCTAACTCCCGCACTGGCGTTCCTTCCTCAAAGTAAGTCAGGACCTCAGGGTTTTCGGCGATTCGCTCACGATAAAAAACGAAGGCGGCTTCTGACATCTCTTCCATGGCCGCCTTCCACTCGGCCTCGTCAGTTTGGGCACCGCCCGGGCGCGCTAACGCTTCAAGAGACGCTGCGACCATTAATTCCAGGTTGCGCTCAGCCAGGAGAGCGTCTGAATATTTCCAGTAGAGAACCTCACCCTGCTCGGTGATCTTGAGAGATCCGCCAAACGATTCTCTCGGCTGGGCCACAATCGCGCGATGGGTAGGGCCGCCGCCGCGTCCGACCGTGCCGCCGCGCCCGTGAAACAGCGTTAGTTTTACGGCGCATTCGGCTGCAACTGCATGCAACGCCTGGTGGGTCTTGTAGATCTCCCACGCGCTGGTCAGCATCCCGCCGTCTTTGTTCGAATCGGAATAGCCGAGCATCACCTCCTGACTTCGTCCCCAGGAATCAAGCAGAGAACCATACTCCGGCGACAACCAAAGTTTCCGGCACACCTCGGGGCTCCGTCGTAGATCCTCAATAGACTCAAAAAGTGGGACGGGCATGAGTCCGGGGTCTCTTCCATCCGCTGAAGCCTCAAGCTGCACACCCGAAAGTCGCGCCAGCCAGATGAGCGAGAGAATGTCTTCAACCTTGCTCACGCCACTGATCACATAGCTGCGAATGGCCTGAGGCGGAAACTCTCGTTTCAACTCGGCGATGGTGCGCAGGCTTTCGAGGAGACCGAGCGTCTCAGTCGAAGGAGAAGCAGGCAAATTGCCAAGACTGTCGTTTCGAGACTCCCGGCCGGCGGACAACTCATCAATTGCACGCTCGTGCACGCGCGCGTGCTGTCTAATGTCGAGTGAATGCAAATGGAATCCAAAGGTATCGAGTTGCTGTCTCAGCGGCTCGATCCATAAACGCGCGATGCGCTCACCGCCGTTCGCGATCAGGCTGTCGCTCAGGACATTTAGATCGCCGGCAAACTCACCCTGATCAGCATAGGCATCTGGATGGAAGGGCTCGTCGCGCGTGCGTCGCAGCCGTTCGATGACGTAATCCAGATAGCATCGATAGATTTCGTCGGCGCCTCGGGTCTCGTTTGCCGGGGCAACCGACGGTATGAGTTGCGCATATCTGTTTGCTCCCTCGATCAAGGCGGGCGTGATTCCGGCTTGCCGCGCGGATGAGCTAAGTCGATCCATCAGGTCAACTGAAACTACGAGATAGTGATCTAGTATTACTCTTCGCGCCAGTTGTAGCGCGTCACGCGTGCAGGCCGGAGTGACGAAAGGATTACCGTCGCGATCACCTCCGATCCACGAACCAAAACGAAGAACAGTCGGCAGGTCCGCAGCCCGTAGCTGGCATTGGTAAACCTGACGGAAGGCGTCCGCAAATTCGTTATAGAGTTGAGGCAGCATCTCGATTAAACAACCAGAGTAATAATCGAGTCCCATTTTGATCTCATCTCTTACAGTCGGCGGGCGGCGCCGCACCTCGTCGGTTTGCCAG
>JBOGOU010000088.1:0-1476 GCA_050748205.1 Pyrinomonadaceae bacterium
CTTCTGCGTAAGGCCCGTGCTTATAGGCATCGGCGCTTGCTTTGTTATCCCACAAACTCACGCCGAAAGCTTCGGTTCCGGCCGGGACAACGAACGTGATTTCATCCTTAAACCCGCTTTGTTTTCGAAGCATGGGGATGACTTGCTTTTCCAGCCGCTGGGTAAACTCGGCAGTGCTGTTGGGCTTCAAATGCAGGGATACGCGGCGTGCATACATAAACTTGTTCTCCTTGGCTTGGTGATGATGGCCAAGAGGCATTTCAGATAACCGTTTCTAGTTCAGACGATCAGGAAACTCCCTCCGTCCATTAACAATTATTGGTTAATTAACTTGACTTGTCAAGCATTATCTTAGAATATCTGAACTGCTTAATCAGTGGCGGTTAATTACGGGAGGTGTCCAGTGGATGTTTGTTTAGTCATTAAGAAACGGCTGGAACAATTAGGGTTCGAGCAGAAGGACTTGGCGGCCGCCGCCGAAGTTACCGAGTCCTACATCTCTCAGCTGCTGACCCGGAAGAAATTACCCCCTGCGCCCGATCGAACAGACATCTACGAGAAGATGGGCGAGTTTCTCAAGCTGTCGAGCGGTAAGCTTGCGAAGCTGGCTGAGTCCCAGCGCAAGGAAGAGTTGAAGAGAAATTTCGAGGACCCGCCGGCGCCTTTGTTTCACGAAGTTCGAAAGCTGGTTCTCCGCAAGTGCGCACCGGAAAAACAGCAAGAGATCCGAGCGATTTTTGAAAAGCAGTCCTTTGGTGAACTCGAACGTCTCGTCACACAAAAGCTCCTGGACGTGATCAAGCGAGTCGCCAGAGAGGAATTGAACAATGAAAAGTGGCTCTACTCGGTGGCTCGACATAGTGGCCGAAGCTATAAACAGATTCGAGTCATGATCCTCGAGTTTCTGGACACAGACGTCTTTCACGTGTCAGTGGAGAACTGCGTTTCCTTCCTGGATCCGCTGATCAACTCCTGGGATATCGATCTCTCGAGCTTCGGTATGAATATTGTGCTTAACCGAAGATTCGCCCCAGGGCACTTGACGCGATTCGAATATGTTGAAGCGGAACCCGACCGACCTTTCGGAAGCGAGCCGGGGCTCAATGCATTCCTTAAGGATGCTTTACTCAGCGGTAATGTCACTCAGGAAGAAATCGAATTTTTAAAACGGTTGAGGCTCAAGGGAAAGCGTCCTACGCCGCTCTACTATTACCGGGAATTACAGAATCTCAGAGATCCGCTGCATTTTCGCACTGTAGAGAGGTGACGGTTCTGGTGCAGCACCTTCACGACCCTACGACGGCTGGTGGTTGAAAGGTTCCCTAAGTAACGGATGGTAGACTCGAATCAACTTTGCACCAGAACCCCTGATTCGCTTGTAGCATAGTTTAAAATGCCTCAACGCTATTCTTCCGCGAGTTTTTCAGGAAATTGCCATGCCCGTCCCGGAAATCGTCATCATCCTTGTATTGGGAG
>JBOGOU010000089.1:0-3042 GCA_050748205.1 Pyrinomonadaceae bacterium
GTCGGGTACCGGGTGCCGGTTCACTCAGGCCTTTGCTGGCACCCGATACCCGACACCCGACACCTGAGTTTGTCGCAGCGCCACGACAAGCTGAAGCATATCGGACATCAAACTGACCCACCACTTCTCGCCCGCAAGCCGTCCCAGACACTCAACGTTTTTGGTACTCATTCCTTTGTTCGCGCTTCGCGCTCATTTGCGGGCGAGACGCCCGCGGTCCCAGTGAAAGGGTTGAGTCTAGAGTGGGCTAGTAACTCAAATTTGCTACACTTCAGTACCAGCAGGTCATGACGAAGTTACAGGAGCCACGTCAATAGTGACTTCTTTGATCATCACCAGAGTTCAAGATCAGGCGCGCGCAACGCGTTCGTTTGATCTCATGCCTGATCCAAGATTCCAGCCAGGCAGCCCGGCAGGTGGCGCCGCAAATCATGGAATCTCCTTTGTGCCGGGCCAGGTTGCGGTCTTGAAAGTCGAAGGGGCAGCGCCAGCTTATTTTGCTTTCGCCAGCGCACCTGAAGACCGGGAGTTGGAGGTATTGGTAAAGCAGAGGATCGGCGCCAGCAACGCCATCTTCGATATGCGGCCGGGAGACCGTATTGAACTCATTGAAGTGGCGGGTCATGGCTTTACGCTCGAAGATCAAAAACAGAAGGACCTTGTTTTTGTCGCGATGGGCACTGGTGTGGCGCCTCTTCGTTCAGCGCTACGTCATGTTTTGAAACGAAAACACGACTTCGGCCAGCTGGTTGTGCTTTATGGAGCCCGTACGCCTGACGATTTTTGTTACCGGAACGAAACCGGCAAGTGGGAAGATGCGGGCGTGGAATTGCGTCAGGTTGTCTCGAGGCCTGACGGTCACGACTGGTCTGGGCCCACCGGCTACGTACAGTCGCTGCTTGATCACGTCCTGCCATCTCTCAAATCTCCGGTGGCCCTGATCTGCGGCTCAACGGCAATGATGGATCAAACACGCGACCGCCTGCGCAAGATGGGCTTCGCGTCTGATGATATTCTGACAAATTACTAAACAGCTGACTCAAGCTCTTTACTGGGACCGCAGGTGTCCCGCCCGCAAACGCGCCTCAGGCGCGCATGCTTAACATCCACTCAACACAGAACCATTTGCAGTAGCCAATGGATACTAAGCTCAAGTCGACGAGCACCACTCAGCCACAGAACCATTTGCGGTAGCCACTGGATGCTGCCACTCAACTCGACGAGCACCACTCAATTACGGAACCGCGAGCGGTAGCGACCGGATGCTGCCACTCAACGTCATGTCGTGTGTTCTAATTTGAGAGCTGGCTTGGTTGGAAAACAACCGATCCACGAAACCACACGAACGAACACGAAAACTCTGTTAGTGATATTTCGTGGAACTTCGTGGATCGTTCTTGCTTTGCGCCTACCTCACGGACAGACGGACGTTAATGTCGACGTCCGTAGCAGCGCAGCTTGAATGCTAGCATCCATTGGCTACCGCAAATGGTTCCGTGGTTGAGAGTCTGCCCGTTCTCGTTGAGTGGCAGCATCCGGTCGCTACCGCTCGCGGTTCCGTAATTGAGCGATGCTCGTCGACTTGAGCTTAGGATCCATTGGCTACTGCAAATGGTTCTGTGTGGAGTCCTCTCTCGTCAGCTTCGCGCTTCTCTCAATCGCCAACGCGAGCCCCACAATGCAATAGAAGATCATAACGACCTCCGAATCGCCCCAGTTATAGTGGACCAGACCGCTTGTGAAGAAACCACACAGGCCGCCCAGCGCACCCAACACGACGCCTCGCTCCACCCAATCATTGATCGCTGGATCACGCGCCAGTCGCCAGAGCATACGCGCGTAAACTCCCAGGAAAATCAGCCATAGAACTAACGCCGGCACACCGCGCTCAACGGAAATTTGCAACGGATTTGAGTGCAGGTGGCCCCAGGGCAAACGCCCCTTATCGAAGAGCTCCCATTCACGCCAACGCTTTTTGATTGAATCCATACCGACGCCAACCAGCAGATGACGCGGTCTGCTTACGAGCAAGTCCCATCCCTCGTGCCAGACTGTCTCGCGCCAGGTTGTTGATTGGTCTGTACGATCGAGAAAGCCTACGTTGCGCTTTTGTTGAAGGATGAAGAGGCCGCCCAGAATTAGAGGTATCGCGACCAGGCTGGCTATCAATACAGTCCGTCGGCTTACACTGAGAAGCAGTATGATCGCGGTTGAAACGAGAAACGCCAACCAGGATGCGCGAGTGAAAGTCAAAGCTAAGCAGAAGGCCAAACCGCCGATAGCCAGTAGCAACGAGGCGCCGATCCGGCTCCGTTTCGCGGGCAGGCTCACGAACATCCCGACCGCAAGCGCGATGATCAGTT
Source organism: Pyrinomonadaceae bacterium (assembly GCA_050748205.1). GTDB lineage: Bacteria > Acidobacteriota > Blastocatellia > Pyrinomonadales > Pyrinomonadaceae > PSRF01. The sequence continues at coordinate 2,364 of JBOGOU010000089.1, forward strand.
GCAGTGCTTCCGCGTAGCTGACGTAAAGTCCGTAGAACCCGCTCGCGCGCCAGTCGCGGCCCCTTGACCAAGCGGAAACGCCCAGGAGGTCTCCCGGCGAGGCGCCGGGCAGCAGACGTCCTCGCGGAACCTTTAAGGTTGCGACCCACTCAGCCCGAAAGATCTTCACACTAGCCGGGTTTGAGCCCGCGACAAGCGCGTTTGCCAATTCCTGCAAGTGGCGCACAGGTTTGCCGTCAACCTCCAAAACTGTGTCCCCACTGCGAATTGGCATAGGCTCTGGTTCCTGATGCGAGAACCGAGACGGTCGCTCCCCACTCCAGGTAGCCGCTCTCAGCGGACTGTTTTCCGCAACCGTTCCGAGCTTGATCCCCCGACCGACTATCCGTTCTCCAGCCACGTAGAGCGAGCCAATCGCGGCCGAAGCAACCAGGATGATCGCCAATAGTCGCGCTACGCGTCGCGAGGAAATGTTTTCGGCAAAGAGATAGATGATGGTAAAGAGACTCGCCGCACGAAGCTTCCCAACAGAAACCATCGGTTCGTATGAAAGAAACGCCGACACACCAGTGAGAATGAAAAAACCTAGTAGAGGATAATCAATGGGCGTTCTGTAGACTCGCGGTCGCGGATAAAATGCAAAGCGAACAACCCAGAAAAGCATTCCCAGGAGCCAGGC
>JBOGOU010000090.1:0-12240 GCA_050748205.1 Pyrinomonadaceae bacterium
CATCCGTGCCGTGCAGAATGAGTACGGGACGTTTGATGAGGGGAAATTCTTCATTCAGCCGACTAGCGGCATCTATCATCACCTTCGCGGTCTGCACCGGCTGAGACTCGCCCTTAATGAGCGGGTCATTGTTCATTGAATCGACAACCAGCGGATCGCGAGAGAAGTCTTCGTTCTTGAGGCTGTAGACATGGGTGTGCGGCGTGATGTAACTCAATCCCTTGAGAAACGAAAGAACGAGATCGGGCACCGGTAGATCGTATGCGAAGCTCTCGCAGATTAATCCGTCGATCTCTGATTGATGGTCGAGCGCATAAACGCACGAAACGACACCGCCCGCGCTGTGGCCGAGAACGAATACGGGCAAACCCGGATTTTCCGATTTCGCGGTTCTGACAAGCGTCGCCACGTCGTCGGTATAATCTTCCATCTTTTCGACGTAGTAACGCGCGCCTTCGGAACGCCCGCGCCCGCGCAAATCGATCGCATAAGCCGCAAAATCTTTGGCCGCGAATTGCTCGCCGACCCACAGATATTGCCCGCTGTGCGAATTAAACCCGGGGACAATAACGACCACGCCGCGTGTTTTCCCTTCAGGCTGCCACGAGCGGTTAAAAATTTTCAATCCACCGACTCCTTCGAAAGTTGATTCTTTCATTTCTTCAAATCTCCTTTTTTGTTTTTCGTTTGTCGTCCGAAATCCGAACCGGTGAACTCCGAGACAGACTCGGGTTCGGGTTTCGGTTTTCGATGGATTTTCATTCCGGCGCCGGCACTAACACCGGAGCGCTTATCCTTAATAAAGAACACGACAAACTTTGCGGGCCTGGTACTGCTTGCATTCCTACCCACGACATGAACATGGTCGGGGCCTTCATAAAAAGTCTGGCCCGGGGTTAGCGTCACTTCCTTTCCACCTTTCACCTGCATGATGATCGAGCCCTCCAACACATAGACGAACGCATGTGCATTGTGACGGTGGATGGGATCCACACTGCCCGGTGGATAATCCACCGTGATCATCAGGACTTCTTTGCCGGGAAACTCCGGCAGATCTTTCGAAGTCAGCGACGTCACTGAAGCCTGAGGGGCCTGACTGACGGCGGGCTGTTGAGCCAGCAGCGTGGCTGGCATTAGCAGTAGCAGCATGAGCATCATTGTTTTGTTCTTCATGATTAGCCTTTCGTTGATCGCCCCCCGGCCCGTACGGCATTACTCCTTGAAAGGAGAGTTAAGCAAGTAATCCACCGTCGACGCCGGCTTGTAACCCGGCACAAAGCGCTCGCCAAAATCGCGCGCGAAGTTGTCGTACGTCGTGGCCGGGCGTGTCTCGACAATGCGGCAAACGGCTTGGGAGAATTGTTCCTTCATTTCCAGACGGGGAAACGCTGGGACGATCGCAGCCATTTCAGCACCGGTCAGCGCCTCGTAACCCCAGCCACCCCAGTCCAGACCGATGCCCATCGTGGCCAACGCAATCTCTGCCTCCTTATGCAAGGCAATTGAAGGAGTCGAATTGAGCGCAACTCCGTCCCAGATCAACTGTGCCCGACGATCGTCCATACCCTCATTGCGGGCGAAGGTGCGTGCAGCATTCGCCCCCTCCACTTCAAATCGCAGTGGTCCGTCGAAGGCGTCCGCTAAACCCAGATCGTGCAGAATCGTGGTCACGGCGAGAACTTCGCCGTCATGCGCAGTCCGTTTGCGTTGCGCGAGGATCGCTGCAAAGAGCCACGATCTCATGACATGATTAAACAGGTAAGGCTCAGACTTCTCGCGTGCGAACTCTATCGCCCGGGAAATCAATGGCGTGTCGGGCACGGAGACGCCTGCCAGTAAACGGATGGCGACGCCGGGTTGTCTTTGGGCAACTGCAGTCATTTCATGCTCTCCTGTGCTTCATACACATCGCTGTTTTGAGACGGGCCCATGCCGCAAACGCAATCACGGAGCCGTTATCTCCCGCTACCGATTGATGTAATCCATCACGCCGCAGCTGATCGTTGACCTGCTATGAACGCGAGCAGATCGGCGTTGATCTGATCCTGGTGCGTGGCGGTGATGCCGTGCGGCGCCCCCGGGTAGTAGATGTCCTTCGCGCCCTTGATGAGTCGGGCCGACTTCTTCGCCGAGTTCTTCACCGGAACGATCTGGTCGTCCTCGCCGTGAAGTACCAGAGTCGGCACATCGAATTTTTTCAGGTCCTCGGTGAAGTCGGTCTCGGAGAAGGCTTTGATACTCTCGTAGGCGTTCTTCAGACCGGACTGCATGCTCCAGCTCCAGAACTGATCGAGAATGCCCTGAGAGACTTTGGCTCCCGGCCTGTTGGCGCCATAGAAGGGGGCTGCAAAATCCCTGTAAGCCTGCGAGCGGTCCTTCATGAGGCTCGCGCGCAGATCGTCGAAAAGCTCGATCGGCAGGCCCTCCGGATTGGCGTCGGTCTTCAGCACGAGCGGCGGCACCGCGGCGATCAGGACGGCTTTGGCGACTCGGCTCGTTCCGTAGCGGCCGATGTAGCGCGCAACCTCTCCGCCTCCGGTAGAGTGGCCAACCAGCGTGACTTGGTTGAGGTCGAGAGCTTCGATCACTGCCGCCAGATCGTCGGCATAGCCGTTCATGTCATTGCCGGACGAAGCCTGGCTGGACCGGCCGTGGCCACGTCGGTCGTGCGCGACCACGCGGAAACCATTCTGTGCGAGGAAGAGCATCTGCCCATCCCACATGTCTGCATTCAACGGCCAGCCGTGCGAGAACGTTACGACCGGGCCAGTCCCCCAATCCTTGTAGTAAATCTGCGTTCCATCTTTCGTGGTGATAGTACTCATGACACTCTCCTTTTTTGCAGTTCTCGTAACTTCAAGTTTTCCGAATTCAGCAGGGGATAATTGCTGCGGCGCTTCGCTGATGCTGCTTCACGCGCTCTGCGAGATCGTCTTCGCGACTGCGGCGGCGTCACCCTCTATCCGCCCAATGTCGCCGTCTACAATCACTCGATAAGTTTTGAGCCGATCTTTCGCGGGGCCGCGCAACACCTCACCCGTGCATACATTGAATTGCGAGCCGTGCAACGGACACGTCACCGTCGATCCGTCGAGTTTGCCTTTGCTCAGGGGACCTTGCCTGTGTGTGCACTTAGCCTGCGTCGCACAGAAACTTCCGCCGACGTTAAATACAGCCGCCTCGCCCACCAGCAAGGCTGATCCAGGTGGTACTCTGCTTATTGGGAATTCGTTTTCTTTGAGAGCCGCAGAACTGGTCGCAGTGGTTGTGGTTTGCGGCGTGGGCGCAACCTGACTTGCCGAACGGCTAAGCCAGTCTTCAAAGCGTGTCTCGCCGAGTTGTGCGTTATCGCCCGCCACGATGCTGCGCTCGCTCAGCTCAGTGCCGAAGTAACGTGCATGCGGATCTGCAAGGACCTCACGCGGATCGTTGAGTGCGCCGAGTCGTTGCCGGATGAGTTCGTCGAAACGAAACGCCTCGGGCCCGGCAATTTCAATTGTGCTGTTCAGCGGTGAACTCGTCGCCGCTTTACAGAGCGCACTGGCAACATCATCTCCAGCAATCGGTTGGAACAGTACCGGTGGCAGGCAAACTGTGTTGCCCACGGTGGCCTCGTCGGCGATTCGTTTAGTGAACTCGAAGAATTGAGTCGCATGAACGATGGTGTAAGGGATCGGTCCTTCCTTAATTAGCTTTTCCTGCGCCACCTTCGCCCGAAGATAACCACTCTCAGGCAAACGCTCACTCCCAACAACCGAGAGCGCTAGGTGATGGCCCACGCCGGCCGCCGCCTCATAAGAGAGGAGATTGCGTGTTGATGTCTGAAAGAAGTTCATGACTGCGACGTCTTCAAAGGACGGTGAATTCGAGACATCGACAACGACCTGGGCGCCCTTAAGTACTTCAGCGAGTCCCTCGCCCGTGAGAGTGTTGACGCCCGTATTAGGCGCCGCTGCCACAGCCTCATGTCCGAGCGCGCTGAGTTTTGTTACGAGCTTTGATCCAATAAGACCGGTGCCACCGATAACTACGATCTTCATTTTGCTTTCTCCTTTTTTTTGGCGGCCGATGCTGCTAACAATCAAAACGGTACGAGAAGTCTGTCTCACTGATTCTATGGCTGTATGCGCGCACCGCACCCTTTCATTAACGCAACGTCTTGAACGCCGCGCGCAGGTCAGCAACAAAATCATCCGGCTGCTCCCACGCCGCAAAGTGCGTGCCTTTGTCGTGCTTGTTGTAAAAGATGAGCTTCGTATATGCCTTCTCAGCCCAACTCTTCGGCGCCTGATAGATCTCTTCGCCGAAAGCGCTTACGGCGACCGGGATCTTGATGCCCCTCACATCGAAGAAGCCGCCGGCCGGAAGATTATGCCGGGTGTCCCAGTAGAGGCGTGCTGAGGAGATCGCCGTATTTGTCAGCCAGTAGAGCGTGACGTTGTCGAGGACGTCGTCCCGCGTTAGCCCTTCGGGCTTGCCGTCGAAAGCGCGCGCGATCATCTGGTAGCTGCGAATGTCATGGTCGATCATCCACGCCGCAAGGCCAACCGGAGAATCGGCGATTCCGTACAACGTCTGAGGGCGGTTGTTCATCTCCAGAGCGTAGCCCAACCCGTTCTTGAAGAAGTCGGCCAGCTGGTCCCACGCGTGCTGCTCGTCCGGCGAAAGGCCGGCCGGCGGCGGGCCACCCATGGCGAGCGCCCGAGAAACATCAGCCGGAACCGTGGCTGCCATGTTGGTGTGAATGCCGATCAATCCCGGCGGCTGTTGCAGGGCCATCACCTCGGAAACGGCGTTGCCCCAGTCGCCACCCTGCGCCACGTACTTTGTGTAGCCGAGGCGTTGCATGAGCGTCGCCCACGCCTTGGCGATGCTGACCGGGTTCCAACCGGGCGCCGTCGGCTTGGCGGAAAAGCCGTAACCCGGCAGTGACGGGATCACCAGATGGAAAGCATCGGACTCGGTACCGCCGTGCGCTGTGGGATTGGTGAGCGGCTCAATGATCTTAAGCTGTTCGATGATCGAGCCCGGCCAGCCGTGAGTGACAATCATCGGCAATGCGTTCTCGTGCTTTGAACGAACGTGGATAAAGTGAAGATCGAGCCCGTCAATCTCGGTGATGAAGTGCGGCACGGCCTTTAGTTTCGCCTCACCCTTGTGCCAGTCGTAATCAGTTCCCCAATAGCGCGCCAGTTTTTGCATCGTTGCCAGTTGCACTCCTTGCGATGCATCAGTCACCAATTCGCGCTCGGGCCATCTGGTCGCATTGACGCGTCTCCGCAAATCGGTAAGCTCCGCGTCCGGGAAATTGAACTGAAACGGACGAATAGCAGTCTTGTCAGATGCCTGCTCGGTACTTGTAGCACTAGTTTGCGTCACGGTGTCCTCCTTTTGACTAGTTTTAAGTTTTGCATTCGCAAACGCCTCGCGGATCAGCGCGGGGCTGAATGCAGCTACCAGCCCGAACACTGAGCCTGACTTGATAAAGTGACGGCGTGATTTGACGTCTGGTTGTTTCATCGTGTCCTTCGTATTGAGTAGTTTTGAATGTTTTTGTTTGCGCGATCATCCCTCAATCCTTTCGGCTATGCTTATCGGCAATCAAGGTGCGTACTTGGTGAAGATGAAGTCGCGACCTGTAAACTTCTGGTGGCAGGGAAAGCAGGCTTTCATCATTGAGTCGTCCGTAGGTTTGCCGTCCTTATCAAATGACGAGTACCCCCAGCCGCCAGTCGCGGCGTACTTTTTGGAATCCTTGACCATAAATTGTAGGTAGGCATCCGTGGGTGATCCTGCCACGAAAGATTGTTCACGGCCAAAGGATTTGTTGTTTTCCTCAGACGCGACATAGCTCCAGGCTATTCGGCCTACGATTGCGCCTTCGGGAAACGGGAGCTTGCCGTCCCGATACGCCTTGATCGCTATGTCGTTTCCCAGAACGGCGCGAATATCGTTAAGGTCGCCTGCTTCGTGGGCCACCGAGACCACCTTCCAGTCACGGTATCCAGATGGAATTGTCTTTACGAAGATCGGGGCGGCTTCCTGGGCCGTGGCACGGCGCGACGTGGTCGCCGTGAAGGCGGCAACGCCCGCAAGTGTCGCCACCATAACTAGCAGGAAAGTGGTTCGTTTCATACCGGCTTCTCCTTAAGGTATTCGGTAAGCGAAGATTCTCGTGCACTCATCCGATTCATTCGGATTGATTGAGCGGGCGAAGTAGACCACAGGCGAAGATGCGAGTCTATTGCACTAAGGTATCGATCGATACTTTGGTATTGATCGCGATTCCCAAACCGATACCAAGGTACTATGGACAACCAGCTCCGACAGGCGCATTCTCCGTAACTACTCTGAAGCCCGAATGGATGAAACGAGGCAAAGCTGATGGCTGCACGTCCCCTCATATCAGTAGTTGATGACGACGAATCTGTGCGGGAGTCGCTGCCCGATCTACTTAGAGAATTTGGTTTTGAGGCGCAAACGTTTTCGTCGGCCGAAGAATTCCTGGCTTCCAACTCAATCGCCGACACAAACTGTTTGGTCCTGGATATGGCAATGCCGGGGATGACTGGGCCGGACCTGCAGCGAGAGCTAACGCTTCGCGATCAAGATGTTCCGATTGTATTCATCACCGCACATCGTGATGCGAGCGTTCGTCTGCGTTTAATCGCCCAGGGCGCAGTGGAGTGTCTATTCAAGCCATTTGAGCCGACAGAGCTCTTGCAAGCACTTAATACTGCGCTTCGAGTGAGCTAATTCATTTTGTAGAGAATGACTTCAGCAGCACCAAAGCCTGCGGAGAAGCCGATCGTCTTTGTCGTTGACGATGACGTCTCGGTGCGCGAATCATTGGAATTGATGATCAAATTCGCCGGATGGGAGCCGGAAACATTCGCATCCGCAGAAGAGTTTCTTGCGCGCCCGCGAACGAAAACGCCTAACTGTCTGGTGCTCGACGTTTCTCTCCCTGATCTCAACGGTCTGGACGTGCAGAGATTGGTAGCAGACCGGATCGACTTGCCGATCATCTTCATCACTGGGCACGGCGATGTCCCGATGACGGTGCAAGCCATGAAGGCTGGCGCGGTTGAGTTCCTAACCAAGCCGTTCGACGACGAGGTGCTATTAAGTGCCATTCGCCACGCGATCAAGCGGAGCGCAAATGTGCTCGATGATCAAGTTGAGCTAGAGGCGTTGCGCCGAACCTACGAATCACTCACGCCTCGTGAGCGGGACGTTATGCGTTGTGTGGTAGCCGGAATGCTGAATAAACAGATCGGTCTGAAGCTGGGGATCAGCGAGATCACGGTTAAGGCGCATCGCGGAAAGATGATGCGGAAGATGAAGGCTGAGTCGGTCGCCGACCTGGTCAAGATCGCAGTGAGACTTGGGCTGGCGCCAGCGAGAAATCCGTGGCACACGACGGCTGCCGACTAGGACCACTCCACGATGCCAGAACCAAACACAACAACCTCAGGTCATTTATGAATACGGCTGAAGTCGTGAGACTTAAAAATCCGGTAACCGAACTCGACCATCGGTCGGGCCCGGAAGGCGCGCCGGTTACTCTTCTTGAGTATGGTAATTTCGAATGCATTCACTGCGGCCGCGCCTATCCATTCATCAAACAGGTGCAAAGGGCTCTCGGTGACAACTTGCGGTTTGTCTTTCGACACTTCCCCACTGTTCAAACTCACCCGCATTCCTTACGGGCAGCAACAGCCGCTGAAGCTGCCGGTGCACAAGGTAAGTTCTGGCAAATGCACGACGAGTTGTTTACCCATCAAACTGCCCTTGAGGATCGCGATCTCTCACGCTACGCACGACGCATCGATCTGGACGTCGAGCGATTCGCGCGCGATATGGCCGAAGGCATTTTGCAGTCAGGGATAGAAGCCAAATATCAAAGCGCACTCTTTGACGAGCACATAACCGGAACGCCGACTATCTATATCAACGAAGCCCGCTACACCGGCTCGACCGATCTCGAGGGCCTCTTGAATGCGATCAAACAGGCTGATACTGAGGGACGTATTCGACTGCCTGAACGGATCAATGGAATACGGGGTTTACTTAGCCGGATTCATCGTCGTAGGAGCGTTGACTAGAGCACACGCTTCATTACTCTTGGCCTTCGTATCAAATGCCGAAACAAATAAGGAGGGTTCAGTGAAAATACTCATGCGCTCGATGCTCACCAGTGTAGGGATTCTTGTTTTGGCGTTGGCACATACCTCAACCGCTCAAGCGCAGACCCGGCGCGGTATCGAAGATCGTTTCGCGACGGTCAACGGACTACGACTTCATTATTTGGTCGCCGGAAAAGGCGAACCAGTTATTCTTCTGCACGGCTATGCGGAGAATAGTCACATGTGGCGGCCGTTGATGTTTGAGTTGGCAAAGAGTCACACAGTGATTGCGCCCGACCTGCGCGGATTTGGTCAGTCGTCCAAACCGCCGACTGGCTATGACAAGAAATCAATGGCGCAGGATGTTCATGCCCTTGCTGTATCGCTCGGTTATAAGCGCTCGATTGTGGTTGGTCATGACATCGGACTAATGGTCGCCTACGCTTATGCTGCGCAATATCCGGCAGAAGTCGATCGGATCGTCTTGATGGATGCATTTCTGCCGGGTGTCGGCGATTGGCAGCATGTCTGGCTGCTGAGAGATTTATGGCACTTTCACTTTTACGGAGAAACGCCGCTCAAACTGGTCGCCGGCCGTGAGCGCATTTACTTCGAGCATTTTTGGAATGACTTCGCGGCTGACCGGAACCATTCGGTGCCGGAGGCTGACCGGCAGTTCTACGCTCGATCGTATGCACAACCCGGCGCGATGCGGGCCGGCTTCGAAGTCTTCCGAAGCTTCGAACAGGACGCCAAAGATTTCGAGCAATTTGCCGAGACGAAACTCGCGATCCCGATGCTGGTATTAACCGGCGAGAAAGCGTCAGGAGAGTTCTTGATTGAGCAGGCGCGACTTGTTGATGCCAACGTCGAAGGAGTCGTCATCAAGGGCAAGGGGCATTGGTTGATGGAAGAGGCGACAGGTCAAGTTATTCCGAGGCTTGTCGCGTTCATAAACAAAAAGCCATAAGAAGATGGCGTGAAAAACAAGTCATCGCCGTGACGCGAGTTCGCCGAGTGCCGCAGAATTTTTTACGGAAGTTCACATTGGCAACTGGTCGCTTGCGATGAGACGAGGAGGCTGCCATGCAAACCGAATCTCAAACACGAGAGCCAGCCGAATTCGCCGGTAAACGAATTTTGGTTACGGGTGGAACCAGGGGAATCGGCGAAGCCATTGTAGATCGTCTCATTCGCGGAGGTGGGAGGGTGGTCACGACCGCTCGTTCACTTCCGTCGGCTGGGTCCGCCGACCGAATCATTCAGGCGGACGTCAGCACGCGAGAAGGTATCGATCAAGTCGTCAAGTCGGTGACAGCGCGTTTTGAAGGTATTGATATCCTGATCCACAACGTAGGAGGGTCAGCCGCGCGAGGCGGGGGTGCATTGGCACTGTCCGATGACGATTGGCAGAATGCGTTCGACACAAACTTGTTCGCTGCTGTGCGGCTGGATCGCGCTTTACTTCCTTCGATGTTGAAGCAAGGCTGGGGCGTGATCTTACATGTTTCTTCCATCCAGCGAACGCTCCCACTCTACGAAGCCACATTGGCGTACGCAGCAGCGAAGGCCGCTCTTACTAACTACAGCAAGGCACTGTCAAATGAAGTTAGTCCGAAGGGTATTCGCGTGAACACGGTTGCGCCCGGATACACTGAAACCGATGCCGCTGTGGGTATGGTAAACGAAGTCGCGCAACGAACCGGCATCAGCACCGATGCCGCCAGGCAACGGATCATGGACTCGCTCGGCGGTATCCCACTCGGCAGACCGAACCGGCCTGAGGAAGTTGCTGAACTGGTAGCATTCATTGTCTCGGATCGTGCCGCTTCAATCACCGGCAGCGAGTATGTAATTGATGGTGGGACGATCCCGACGGTGTAATATTCCAGCGTCTATGACTGACAACGCACAGACGGAATCAAGGCCGCCACCCGGTACGACGCCGAGCGAGATGTTTCCGGTGCTCACGCCCGTTCAACAAGCGCGGGTCTTGGCCCACGGCAAACTGCGGAAAGCTGGAGACGGAGAAACCCTCGTAGAATTCAATGAACATGCAACCAAGTTCTTCATTGTGCAAGCAGGCCAGCTCAGTCTCATCCAGCTTGCTAACGACCGAGAGGAGGTCGTCGCCATTTGCCAGCCGGGAATGTTCACCGGCGAATTGAATGTTCTCTCCGGTCGACGGGGTTTGCTTCGAATACGTGCAGCGGAATCGTGCGAACTCATAGAGATCGAGCGAGAAGCGTTGCAGGCTCTGGTCCAAACCGATAGTCAACTCAGTGACATCTTTCTTAGGGCGTTCATTCTGCGCCGCCTGGAGCTAATTGCCCGCCAGATCGGAGACATAGTTCTAATCGGATCCAGTCATTCTCTCGATACTCTTCGTATCAAAGAATTTTTAACTGGTAATTACCAACCATTTTCTTACATTGACCTCGAACAAGATACGCAGGTTCAAGAACTGCTGGATCGCTTTTCCCTTTCACTCGATGACTTGCCTGTACTCATCTGTCGCAGCAGCGCTGTACTTCGAAATCCAACCAATGAAGAAATAACGAGTTGTCTCGGATTCAATGAAACAATCGATCAAACGCACGTGCGCGATCTGATCATCGTCGGCGCAGGGCCGGCCGGTCTGGCAGCTGCAGTCTATGGAGCGTCCGAGGGGCTCGATGTTTTGGTGCTGGAAGCAAACGCACCGGGCGGCCAAGCCGGAGCCAGTTCAAAGATCGAAAATTATCTCGGCTTCCCGACTGGAATATCGGGCCACGATCTTGCCGGTCGTGCGTATGCACAAGCGCAAAAGTTCGGCGCCCAGATGCTGATAGCAAAAGACGCGAAAGGCTTGGCATGTGACCGCCGGCCTTATGCACTACTGATTGGCGACGGACAGCGCGTTTCTGCCCGCTCAGTGGTGATTGCCTCTGGTGCGCAATACCGAAGACTGCCGCTGGATAATCTTTCTAAGTTTGAGGGCGTTGGTGTCTATTACGGAGCGACACACTTGGAAGCACAATTATGCGGGGGCGAAGAAGTAATTGTCGTTGGCGGCGGAGACTCCGCTGGACAAGCAGCTGTCTTTCTCTCGCAAACGACCAAACGTGTATACATCCTGGTGCGCTCAAGCGGACTGTCTGAAAGCATGTCGCGCTACCTGATTCGACGAATTGAAGAGAGTCCTAAGATTGAACTTCATACCAACACGGAGGTGATTGCGCTGGAAGGAGACGAACATCTCGAGCGCGTCCAATGGCGTGACAATCACACGGGAAAGAGTGAAACCCACAATATTGGTCACCTCTTTTCAATGACGGGAGCGGTGCCGAACTCCGGCTGGTTGGAAGGTTGTGTCGCGTGTGATCAAGGCGGATTTATCAAAAGCGGTTCGGATCTGACCGCTGACGATTTAGCGAAAGCGAATTGGCCTCTCAAGCGTGCGCCTTATCTGCTAGAAACCAGTTTACCCGGAGTCTTTGCGGTAGGTGACGTTCGCGCCGGCAACGTGAAGCGAGTGGCGTCAGCTATCGGTGAGGGTTCGATTGCGATATCGTTAGTCCATCAGGTGCGGGCCGAATAGGAGAATCATGGCTGATAGACTTCTCGAATTCCAAGTGACCAATATGTGACCAAAAAAAACAGGACGGGACGTATACGCGATGGTAAGGAATGGGAAAGAATGTAAAAACTCTTGATTTTCTTCGGTGGCTGCAACTTTCGAAAAGGCAAATACTTAGCGTTTTGCCGGTAGTGTAATTCGCAATGCGGAGGCCAGGAGTTCGACCCTCCTCTGCTCCACCAAATAACCTCACTCGCATCAATCACTTACCAAAGTTGTTTCTGACTACGTAAAATCTTCAAGTGGCCAATATGTGGACATGTTATGCGGAGGGCACCCTCTTTCGACTGAAATTGTGCCAGGCGAGACGTGCTCAGTTGTTTCGATGACTTCTGCTCAACAAAGCGAATTCCCTAAGTTTGGCACTTGAGTTACAGCGATCGGTATCCTTGATTGCAAGGTAACGGCGCCTGCCAGTTAAGAATTATTCAGTAGGGCCCCGCTACTCCTCGGATTGAATCGCCTTCCCTTCACAAGCGGTAAGTCGTAGCT
>JBOGOU010000091.1:0-1441 GCA_050748205.1 Pyrinomonadaceae bacterium
CGCTGGAACTTACCCTCGGATAGCGCACTTGTGGGCAGCGTGGGCGCATTGAACCCGCTAAAAGGCCACGAAGACTTTTTGAAAGCGGCAGCCGAAGTTGGGAGGGCTTTTCCTACTGCCTATTTCATAATTGCGGGTGTGGACATCTCCCCGGAGCAGACAAATCGCGCCAGGCTCGAGCGCATGATAGGCGAACTCAAACTAGACACTCGAGTGCGTTTTATCGGCAGAATGGATGACATAACACCGCTATATTGTGCCCTCGATTTGTTTGTTTCAGCCTCGCGCACGGAATCTTTTGGCCTGGCAATCGCGGAAGCTATGGCCGGAGAAACCGCGGTTGTTGCGACCGCTACCGAAGGAGCGCGCGAAATAATTCAGGAAGGCAAAACAGGATTGCTTGTTAAGGTCGGCGATGTTAACGCCCTGGCGGAATCTGTGGCCGCACTACTCAGAGACAAGGAAACGCGAGAACAAATGGGTAAGAGCGCTCGCGATGACGTCCGCGTGCGGTTCAGCCTTGATCGAATGGTTGACGCGACGGAGAGAATTTATCACGAGAGTCTTTCCCCTGACCGAAGTTGATCGGATCCCTTCGGTGTGCGACCTGGTATTGCCCAAGACAGCGAGACACAGAGGCCCGCTCTATTAGTTGAGCTGATCGATCTTTGCAGCGAGGATAAAATCACTTTCGGTCAGGCCGTTAATCTTGTGAGTCCAGATTGTGATCTCGGCTTGTCCCCACCCGAAGCAAATGTCTGGATGATGGCCCTGCCCTTCCGCTAGATCCCCAACGCGATTGACGAATGCTTGAGCCTCAAAGAAATTGGAGAACTTGTATGACTTTCTCAAGTGGTGCTCGTTGACAACTTCCCAGTCCTTAAGTTGTGACAAGAGTTTGGAGATCTCCTCGCCTTTGAGCGGAGGCACACCGCCGCGACAAGGAACACACTCTCGACCTGCCAGCTCGCTCATCAGTTTCGCCTCCTTGACAATGCTTTCATTAGAATTGCGATCCCACTCAAACCATCTCCCGCTAGATGAAACGCCGTTCAGCTGTCCGTTTTGATTTCCGCCAGCTCAGCGCGTAACGCTTCGCGTTCGGCATAAAGTTTCGCAAGCTGGCCGGGCAAAGCAATATTCTCGACTTGCTCCGGATCGAAGCCTCGCTGGCGCATCTGACGAAGGAAGCTTGCCTCGACCTCACGCAATCTCCCAGCAAGGTGATTTCGACGCGCGTCTTCGTCATTCGGCATGGTAGCTCCATTCTACACGGAGAGGCAGCTCGACATCGATCCTTCGGTACGTGGTCTACGCTGTGATTGGCGCAGCGGAATCCAGATTTCCCGACTTGCTAAGATTGGGTTTTAACGGATAGTCTTAATCCGAAGCCTTTCAGCAATCAAGTCAATTTTATTTAGGCAGACCACACGTTGGACAC
>JBOGOU010000092.1:0-21657 GCA_050748205.1 Pyrinomonadaceae bacterium
ATACAGCCATCCCAGCGCCGCCGCTACACTTTCTTAAGTCGGCGCTGTTCACTCCGCCAAAATCCGCCACCACTGCGCCCTTGATTTCCAACACTTAACTTGCTATTTCTGCACCGGAAAGTAGCTAGTTGAGGAGATCGAGTTGGGATTGAATCAATCCTTCTCCCAGCAGAACGGAAGGAACAAATGGCTGGTGAGATTGAATGAACGCGCGAGCGTCCTCCGCTGTCAGAGGGCGGGAAAATAGATAGCCCTGACCGAAGGTGCATTTTATTGACTTGAGCTGCTGCAGTTGTTCTGCCGTTTCGACACCCTCGGCAACAACTTCCATACCGAGGTTGTTTGCGAGCGTGTTTATTGTCTTTACGATTTCCGAATTTTCGCCGTCGTGCCCCATTCTGCCGATAAACGAGCGATCAATTTTTAGTGTCTTAACCGGAAAGCGGTGCAGGTAGCTTAAGGACGAATAGCCCGTGCCGAAATCGTCGATGCACAGGTGAACACCGAGACTGCAAAGCTGCATCAACATAGAGCTGGCGATTTCCGCATTCTCCATAACGACGCTTTCCGTGATCTCCAGCTTGAGATACTTCGCGTTTAACCCGGTCTTATCCAAAATATGCTGCACCTGGGCCACGAGGTCCGGTTGCGCAAACTGTTTGCCGGAGAGGTTCACGTTAAGTGTCAGTGGTTTGTTAGGGGCCAGTGACTGCCACTCCCGCATTTGCCGGCACGACTCGGATAGGACCATGCGACCAATCTCAACTATCAGTCCCGTCTCTTCTGCTATCGAGATAAATTCATAAGGTGGAACTAATCCTCGTTCAGGATGATTCCACCGTACCAGAGCTTCAAACCCGGAGATCTCGTCACTCTCGAGGCAGATAATGGGTTGGTAATAAACCTGAAATTCGTTGCGTTCAATAGCTCGCCGCAGATCGTTCTCAAGTTGTAGCAGCGCCACGGCGTAGGAGTGCATGGTCGTATCGAAAACCTCGAAACGGGCTTTGCCGCCTTCCTTGGCCCGGTACATCGCGGTGTCGGCGTCGCGCAAGACGTTTTCCGGATCTGTATAGCTGCCGTTGCTCAGAGTGATTCCGATGCTGGCCGTGATGAAGACCTCGTGCCCACTAAGTTCAAATGGGCGTGTTAAGGCTTGCTGTATTTTTTCCGCCATCAGTAACGCGTGAGCCTGACTTTCCAGGCCATCGAGCAGAATCGCGAATTCATCTCCCCCAAGACGCGCCACCGTATCCATTGGACGCATAAACGTCTCGAGGCATCGTGCGGTGGCAATCAGTAGCTCGTCGCCGGCGATGTGACCAAGACTGTCATTAATGTTCTTAAAGCGATCCAGATCCAGAAACAGCACTGCAAAGAGCAATTCCTCACCTTTTCGGGGTCGCTCGATAGCGAGCTTGATATGTTCCGTCAAAAGGGCGCGGTTCGGCAGATCCGTCAGGGCGTCGTGGAAAGCCGCGTGCCGGAAATGTTCTTTGCTCTCTTCTAAAGCGAGGCTGATGCGCTCTTGTTCCGCTATGTGGCGGCTAAGTTCTTCAACGTGAGATTCCGCCTGCTCGGCGCGCTTCCGTTCCGCTTCAGCGCGTGCTCGCTCAGCGTTTTCGGCTTCCGCCGAAGTGACTCTCAAATCTTCCAGATATTTGTAGTAGGTGAAATAGACAATGGCGATAACTGGCACCACGGCCAACAACGCGTAGAAGCCCCAGGTGTCAACAAAAAACAGGATAGTACCGGCCGCGGCCGCACCGGCGAAGTATGTGATGGAGCTCCACGGATAATGCTTATGCCATGTTTGCCAAATCGGTTGATTGGATTTGAGGGCCAGCCCAACCAGGACAATTGACGCATTGGCGAGGTATTGCACGAGGGCCATTGAGCAGAGCAACAGCACGATCGAGCGATCGTGCGTATGCAATGATAAGTCGCCAAAGGCAAGATGCAACAAAGACACCGTAACGAACGTCGAGCAGGCCATTACGGCGGAATTGAAGAGAAAGGTAATAGGCTTCTTGCTGATGCGAAATCCAGAGCAAAGACCTTCCACGACAGCCAGCAGCACAGCCGCAGGTCCTCCGTAGATCAGAATTGTGAGAAAAATGAATGTGTCGGAGACCGTTACGTTGGTGTTAACCCGCGGAGTCTGCACAGCCAGCCGCAAACTGGTAATAACCGTCATCGCAACGAGGAGCACAAACCGTATATCGATCTGGGTCGTTCGAAGATTGAGCACGGCCCAGCACGACACCAGCGTGCCGATAAAAACTACAAACCACTTGTAGGGATTTGTAAACCTCTGTTTTCCGCAGGTTCCCATTTGGTTGGATCTACGCAATGCTCCTGGCCCTAGCTCTGTAAATAGATCGTGTCGTACCGGCTGCAGACCTCAAAGCCGGCTCGCTGGTAAAACGCAAGTGTGCCAGGAAACTTCTCATTTACAGTGAGCAAAACAGTCCGGGTTCGCGTCAGAAGATACTCTGTGAGTTGAGATATACATCTGAGTCCGTAGCCTTGGCCGCGCTTTTCGGGATTAACGTAAACGCCTTCGACGTAAGCGGCCTTTGGCGTTTCGGCAATAATGTCGGTTTTGAAAATTAGCTGTCCGTTCTCAATCAAAACCCAGATGCGGCCCTGTCGGATTCGTCGTGCAGCACGCTCGCGAAAGCCGGCGCCGTCCTTTTTCAATGGGTTAATACCGCTCTCCTGGCAGACCATCGAAGCATTTACGCTAATAATCTGTTCGAGATCAGCCGGTGTGGCCTGACGCAGCGCACGCAAAGGCTCAAACCCGGTTGGCGGCGCCTTTCGCTGGAGAAGGAGTTCACGACAAAGCAGTCTGCCGGCGCGCGCGCTTTCTGCGTAATAGCTCCAGAACGACTCCACTTTCTCTTGTTCGCCGCGGATAAGGTGAGTGAGAGAGCAATTCTTCGCGAGTCTCGCGAAGGCTTTAATGCATTCCGTACTTCCGGTTTCAATTATCGTCGCGTGTCCCAGGAGGGCAACGCCTTCGAGACGTCCGACGCTGTTGCGACACCCATAGAACGACCCCCGGTTGAAGGAACTGGCAAAGCCGTTATCGGTGATAAGGCTGGCCATAAACACGGTGTGGATGGGACGGTCAGCGAGGAAATGCAAGACTTCACGCCGGTCTTGCTGCGTGAGCGATTGTGTCTGCAAGTGCTGGTAGCGGCTTGCTATCTCACCCTGAAAAGCGGGGGCTAATTCCTGTCGCATTACAGTCAGGGCCATTGCGTCGTTCCGAAGCTTGATTGAAGACTTCCAATTCGCAAGATGGTTAGGCGTGCCGTATTAGGCGGCACCCGCTTCAGGGCTGCATCATGGCCGTCGGATCGCCATAAATCATGGCCCGCATGGCCAACACCTCAGTGTCGCCAAGCACGATGCCATCGCCAAGAACTATCCCATCGCCAAGTACGATGCCGTCACCAAGCACCACGCCTTCGCTAATCAGGATGCCATCACCCACCAGAATGCCGGCGCTGCAAAAGAGCGTGCCATCGCCGAGAACGACCCCGTCCGAGATCATGATGCCATCTCCCAAAACGACTCCGTTGCCGAAGACGACTTGATCACTTGTTACTCCATTGCCGGCAACGACGCCCTCGCCAAGCACCATGCCCAGCCCATAGATCCGTTGATACTGCGTGATCAGCTTAACGCCAGTCGCATAGTTACGGTTGAGCAGGATCCCTTGCGCCCAACTGAATCTCTGACCTGCGATTGTTGTTTTTGGCGTCGGTGGAGTGCTCGTGGTCAATAAAGGAGCACCGGTTGGAGTAGATGCTGTCAGATCCGTGCGCACTAATTTTGCGAGGCGGATCGCACCTTCGACGTTGAGTTGCCCGGTACCCTGCTCAAACATGTTGTAGCCTCTGAGTGGCTGCGCCGTGTACATCAGGATCATTTTGACCATGTTGGGAGTAAGCTTCGGATTGGCTTGGACCAACAGAGCCGCCGCTCCGGATACCACTGGCGCCGCCATAGACGTACCGCTCAAGTACATCATTTTCCTAACGGGATCGTTGGAGACGTTAGCGTCAAGTTCCGGATGCAGTGTGACCAGGAGATTATTTTCCGCTTCGGCGTAGATGATTCTATTGCCTGGAGCGGCAATATCCGGCTTGATGAGATTGTCGTAGTGTTTGACGCCGTTCTCATCCGACCAGCGACTGCGCGTTGGGCCACGTGAGCTATAGGTTGTGATGCCATCGTCGCTACGCACGTCCGTGCCGAAAGTGTTGACCGCACCAACGGTGATAACGGAAGGCTCGTTGCCGGGCGAATGTATCTGCCCGTAGATTTTTCGTCCCGCTGCATCCTTGCCATTGTTTCCGGCAGCGGCCACTACCACTATGCCGGCATCGACAAGCTTGCGCGCGGCTCGGCACAGCGGATCATTCCTGTAAGAATCAATGGCGGCCGCGCCCAGACTGAGGTTGGCGACGCGAATGTTGTACTTGTCCTTATTCAGCGGATTTGACGAGCTGACGGGTCTGCTCGGGTCGGCGGGGCTGAGAATCCAGTTGAGCGCCGCCAGGACGTTGGAGGTGGCGCCCGTTCCACTCGAGTTGAGCACGCGCAGGCTGATGATATTGGCGCTGGGGGCAACACCATCGAATGCGTTCCCATTCACCGTGCTCATCCCGGCAACAGATGAAGTGACATGCGTGCCGTGACCATAGTGGTCAACAGCCGCCAGGTCATTACTGAAGTTCTTATTAACTAAGACGCGCGAACTGAGAAGATCACAATTCTTGAATGCCCTGTGATCGGTATCCATGCCGGAATCGAGCACGGCGATGCCGATGCCCCTGCCGTCCAGGTTGCTTGTTGGTACGAGGCCGAGGATCGACCCGCACGATTGGGAACGTACAAGGTCAGTGCCTGTCGTAGCGGTGATGTGACCAAACGCTTCAGTCGGCCGATCCGGGGACAAATAATTAGTGGTGCGGCTTGCGGCCAGCTCTTCGATCGCCTGGACGGGCAAATTGACTTTCAGCGAGCCGAGCTGCGGCATGGTCGAATCTATCTGTACATGGTAGCGCTTCAGAACCGCTCTCAGAGTCCGGCTCTTTAGGTCATCTACCTGCAGAATCACGTCGACGCGATCTGAGGTCGATTTACCGTTAATTAGGTCGCGCAGGTCATTCGAGACTTTGTCGCCCACAAAGCCCTCAGCAAAAGCAGTATTCGCCGGCGCGCCTCGCTCGGAAGCGATCTCGTCGCTTTCGGCGGAAAGTACCGGTTGGAATAACCGGCTTAAAGAGAGATCTTGCGCGATGTATTCGCCGTACGCTTCGACTGTGGTCGCGCCGATCACGCGCACTTCGCGGCGATCGAGCGCTGCCTTCAGGTATTCGGAACCAAAGTGAGACGCATGCGAGCCCACAAACTGGTAAAGTTGGTCAAGAAATAGAATGACATCGCCGTTAGCGCTCTTCACATCGTCAAGAACAGCCTTGAAACGAGCGTTAACTTCCTCGGTGGTCTTGAGTCCAGCAAAAAAAGCGTCGGTGTTGATACTAAAGAGGCGTTTGGACAAGAGAGACGCAGGAACCTTGCGCGCTACGATGCGCTCCGCAACGCCGGCGGCTATCTCGCGCGTATCGCAACTGGGATCTTCTAGGAGTAAAGGGTGTCGGGTGCCGCTCAGAACTTCAATGATCCGGTCGATGGACGCGCCATTGATAGCATCGGTCTTGAGCTTTCGTTGCTGAGCCAACTGCGTGAGATCTGTGGCGTAGCGCGAAAGCACAGGATAGATGGCCCTCTGAGCCGGCGTTTGGGACGGTCCTTTATCGCCTTTCGCATGAGTGAGGCTCATCGGCAGAAGACTCGCGCCCATCGTGAGGGCCACTGACAGAATCAACAGCCAGGCAAGCCAGCGGGCTTTCTTCGTTTGTACCATTCTGAATCTCCCGAATAACTAATACCCAAAAGGTGACTAAAGCATTCGGAGCAAGTGAATAAACTAACTGTATTGGGACAACTCTAAGACTTCGTCCCGCGACTGCTATGGCAACGGTCGTGCCGATCCTGTAAGTGGTTCTTATCAGGTTTTTTCCGACGTAATTTGCCATTCCGATTGACCGGCCCGGTCAGTTTGGGTTGTGGGCTGTCAGATTGCCAACTGTGTCAAATCGAACAGGTCAGAATGGCAGACTGCAGCACCCGCGTTGGGAAGGAACGGCATTTAACACCCCCCGTCCCTGCCTCTAAAAGTTCGAAATTGGGTGTAGTAGGTTGAGCTACGGATTGTTATAGTTTGGCTTCTACTCTCATGAGCACCGTGGGCTTTGGCCCGGGAACCACAATGATCGGACTGAACCTACCTTTATTCAGCACGCCCTTGGTTGAGGACTAGAACTGTTAGAAGAACTTACACATTTGCCGGCGAGGGAACTGGCGCACCTCATCAGAATGAAGCAGGCTTCACCAGTTGAGGTGGCTGAGGCATTCCTGGGTCGGATTGAACGATTGAACCCGTCATTGAACGCGATCGTCACGGTCGCGCCTGACCTACTCGCGCGGGCCCGTGAAGCCGAAGTGTCGCTGGCGCGGGGAGAGGCTGCGGGACCGCTTCACGGTGTGCCGATTACTATAAAGGACACACTCGAAACGGCTGGCCTGCGTACGACGAGCGGGTCACCAAGACGGGCCCGTTTTGTTCCGGAATCCGATGCTCCCTCAGTAGCCCTTCTCAAGGCCGCCGGCGCCATCATTCTTGGCAAGACCAATCCGGCTGAGATGGCGATGGATTACACTGCCGACAACCCCATTTTCGGCGTTACTAATAATCCCTACGACTTATCGCGGACTCCGGGCGGGTCGAGTGGAGGCGAGGCTGCTGCCATAGCTGCCTGCCTCTCTCCCGCGGGGCTGGGGACGGATCTCGCGGGTTCAATCAGGATCCCGTCCCATTTTTGTGGGATTGCCGGTTTGAAGCTGACCTCGACACGTGTCCTTGGCGCAGGTCAGTTTCCTCCAGCTATCGGTCCCTACTCGTTAGGTGCAGCGATTGGTCCAATGGCCCGCTCAATTGATGATCTTCAGCTCCTTACTTCTGTGTTGTCGAACACAGTTGCCGAGGCCCGGTCGTTAAGGGATCGCGAGAGTAGTTTGCAAGGCTGTCGGGTCGCCTGGTATTCGGACGACGAAGTTGCTCCGGTCACGGATGAAACTCGAGGAGCGGTAAGGGCGGCTGCGCGAGCCCTGGAAGAGGCTGGCCTTGTCACGGAGGAGCGTCGCCCGCCGGGCGTCGAACGTGGTCACGAATTATGGTTAAGATTGTTTTCTAGAGCCTCTGTAGTGCTGCTTCGTAACGTCTATACTGGTGGTTATGAAGACGCAGGGGCTTTTGTACGCTGGCGACTGGCCAACGCTGACAAGCCGCCGCCGCCCACGCTCGACGAATACATTGCCGCCTGGATGGAACGTGATCGACTGCGCCTGGACCTGAACGCATGGATGAATACCACGCAACTACTCATAGCGCCTGTTGGAGCAACGCCTGCCCTGCCACATGGCACGCAGAAAGTGACCGTTAACGACCAAATCATAAGCGTGTTCCGCGCGTTCAGTTACTCACAGGCGTTCAATGTTTTCGATCTACCGAGCGTGTGCGTTCCGACGGGATTCTCGTCGGATGGTTTGCCGATCGGGGTTCAAGTCGTGGGGCGACCTTCCGCCGAAGAGGACGTTTTGCGTGCGGCGGCGATTATTGAACGCGAACTGGGAGGCTGGCAGCCACCAAACCTACCGGATTTTTGACTCAAGCTCTTCACTGGGACCGCGGACGTCCTCGTCCGCCGAGGATTCATAAGATTCTAGTCTAGAAAAGAAAATCGACCGTCATTACAAAAACCCCCGTCATTGTTGGCGAGACCCGCGGTTTGAGGTCCTTCTAAGCCAGAATCTTATGAACCTCGGCGGACGAGGACGTCGCGCTCCCAGTGAAGAGGTTGAGAGGAGTTCTACGATGCTATATAGTTCGAAAAAAAGTTCTGGTTCATTCGCGGTCGTGCTGAAATCGGAGGCAAATCGATGGAATTGCTATTAACATTCTTTTTCTTCGGCTTCCTGGCGATTGTGCTGTTAGTTATCGCCGCGAAGACTATCAGGATAGTTCCGCAGGCTACGGTGATGTTGGTTGAGCGGCTGGGTCGCTTCGACAAAGTTGCCAGTAGCGGTCTGAATATCCTCGTTCCGTTCCTGGATCGGCCCCGGGCTGTTTACTGGACCAACTCGCGACCCGGAATGACCTCTATCGATTTACGCGAACAGTATATTGACCTGCCTCCTCAACCGGTGATCACGCGTGATAACGTCACCATTCACGTAGACTCCGTTGTCTATTGGCAAGTTACAGATCCCATCAAGGCAGTTTACGAAATGAATGATCTTGTGGGTGGTATCGTGCAACTGACCATCACGGGAATGCGCGCGGTGATGGGTGATATGGATCTGGATCACACGCTTTCGCAGCGCGATCAGATTAATGCGAAGTTGCGGCTTATTCTCGATGAAGCAACCGATAAATGGGGCGTGAAAGTCACTCGGGTCGATGTGAAGAACATTAATCCGCCTGAGGATGTGCGCATCACGATGGAGAAACGGATGACCGCCGAGCGCAATCGGCGCGCTTTAGTGTTGCAGGCGGAAGGCGACCGGCAGGCGGCGATAACCAGAGCGGAAGGGGAAAAGCAGGCTGCGGTGACTCGCGCTGAAGGCGAAAAGCAATCGGCCATCCTGGCGGCTGAGGGTGCGGCCCAGGCCCGTGTGCGCAATGCCGAAGCCGAGGCCGATGCAATCGCGCGTGTTGCGGACGCAATGCACGAGCACGGAAACCCAGCTCAGTATTTGATCACGACGCGTTACATCGAGAGTTTGCGAGATATGACGCGAACGAACAACTCAAAAGTGATTTTTATGCCGGTCGAGACGTCTTCGATGTTGGCGAGCGTGGGCGCGATTAAAGAGGTCTTCTCACAGTCTGGCGAGAAGAGCGGTCAGGAGAATCCACCAGCGCCTCCGAAACCGCGCCAACTGCCGAATAATTAGTCGGAACGGGTGAACGGGGAACGGGTGAACGGGTGAACAGGGCAACCGCAGCCACTCAGCACAGAACCGTTTGCGGTAGCCAATGGATGCTAGCATTCAAGCTAATCGCGGAAGGTCTGCCATCACCCAACACAGTGAATGCTGAACTCAACTCACAGAACCGTTTGCGGTAGCCAATGGATGCTAGCATTCAAGCTAATCGCGGAAGGTCTGCCATCACCCAACACAGTAAATGCTGAACTCAACTTACAGAACCGTTGATCAATGACAAATGAAAAATGACAAATGGAAAATGATCCGGTTCCGTGGTTAAGTGCGTCCCAAAGCGTGCCTCGAAATCACCGTATACCTCGACCCTTCTGCGCTCAATTCACTTCTGATTACCAGCAGTTCTGAAACCGTTACCTGTTCAGGTCCGAAACGAATCGCATTATGTGCCGCCGCCAGGTGTTGGGCGGACTGTGGCTGGCGCAACCGGGCGAGAGTCAGGTGGGGACTAAACGGTCGCTGTTCATTTCTAAAGCCTTCCCTAACGCAAGCTTCCTCAAGACGAGAGTAAAGCCGGGCGAGTTTTCCTGATTCATCTTCGACTCCAATCCATAGGACGCGGGGCAAGCCCCGTTTCGGAAACACTCCGTTCCCCTCGAGACTGATTTGAAAGGGTGAGAGGCCTTCGACAGCCTGTGCCGCTGCATTCGAGAGGTGCTCTATGCGATGTGTTTTCGTTTCTCCGAGGAATTTCAGAGTTAGGTGAATATTCTCGGCACGGCTCCAGCTAGCCTGGCTATTGGGCACAGCTTCTCGCAGGCGGTTGATGTGTTCCGCTAGGTGTCCGCGCACATCAGCCGGCAGGCCGACTGCACAGAACACTCGCCACGTTTCCGGGCCAGTCTGGCTAGTTTTCTTAGAGTCATTTTTCAACAACAACAACCTCCGCGCCAATCCAAATTTTTGAAGAACCCAATTGGAATTTCGGATATGATTCACATACCCAAGTAGTATCGAACTGACATAAGGCTCTTGATCTGAGTAGTTTAAGTTCTGGCGTGATCAAGAATTCTCTGCGGAATAGTATCTGCAAGGACTAGATTGCACGCAAAAGAGTTCGAAAGGCCCCGTCCCAAATGGCCCTAAGGTTATCAATCAAGCACTACTAGAAAGTGATTTGTGCGGTCTGTAGTTCGCAATCGGTTGGTTCTTAGCGTGCTCTAAGACAACCACAGTCTCTCTAACATTCCATCGGAGGACCCCATGAAAATACAGAGTTTCCTGGGAAGCCGCGTTGGTTCAATCCTCGGCGCGCTTCTATTAGTCGTAGCATGCTCCATCACCGCCGTAACCCAACAGGGTACGTCAACAGTGCGAGGCACCGTTAAAGACCCTCAGGGCAACGTGGTTTCGGGCGCTACCGTGACGCTTACCAACTCAGGTAATAATGTTTCTCGAACGGCCACGACTACGGATAGTGGAGGTTTTGTTTTCGAGTTCGTTGCTGTCGGGGATTATAAAGTTGAAGTAGAAGCCCAGGGCTTCAAAAAAGCCGTAATCACCGACGTGCATGCGCTGGTTTCCAAGCCTACCCCGGTGGAAGTAACGCTTGAACTAGGAAGTGTTAGTGAGACGGTGACCGTGGCTTCGGGATCGGCCGAGTTGTTGGTAAATAGGGATGACGCGACACTTGGGAACAATTTTGTCAGCAAGCAGATCACGGATCTGCCGCTCGAGGCTCGCAACGTTGTGGCCCTGTTGTCCTTGCAGCCGGGCAGTACCAGAGATGGCTTCATAGCCGGCGCGCGCGCTGACCAGTCAAACGTTACGCTGGACGGTGTTGACATTAATGAGGCAGAGACCAATCAGATCTCCAACCCCAATGCCGATCCGGCCGATAGTACAAATGCCCTTAACCTGGTTCCGGAACGCAGTACAGTGCTGCGACTGAATGCTGAGGCGGTCGAAGAATTCCGCGTTACCACCGCAAATCCCAACGCTAATCAAGGCCGATCCGGAGGAGCACAGGTGGCGCTGGTAACCAAGAGCGGTAGCAACGAGTTCCACGGAGCGGGCTTTGAGTTCTATCGTACAAAGAAGTTTAGTGCGAACGACTTTTTTAACAACAAGGCGGGCGTTGAGAAACCGGCGTTAATTCGGCATACGTTTGGAGGAGCTTTGGGCGGTCCGATAATTAAGGATCGCGCCTTCTTCTTCTATAGTTTCGAAGGCGATCGTATTACGCGAGCGGCCACAGCCATTCGAACCGTTCCTCTTGCCAGCCTGGGACGTGGAGAGGTGCGCTATTTCAATCCAGAAGGAGGTGTCACCACTCTTAACCTGGCCCAGTTAAATGGAATTTTCGATGAGGTGGGCACAAATCCCTTGGCAGTCGCGGTTCTTGCCAATGCCGCGAGCAAATATCCCGCTAACGATTTTAGCATTGGCGACGGATTAAACACTGCCGGCTTTAGATTCAATACCCCACTCCCTGCGGAGCGAAACTCTCACGTAGGCAAGTTCGATTTCAACCTCACCAGCAAGCAGCAGGCTTTCGTCCGCGCTAACGTCATCTATGATGTGATCGCCCGCGAACGGCAGTTTCCGGATACACCGTCGCCAACTATTTGGTCACACCCGGTGGGCCTCGCTGCCGGACATACCTGGACACTCAGCAACAGCATTGTGAACAACTTCCGGTTCGGCTTTACGCGCGAGGCTTTCAGCCAGCAGGGAGATTCCAGTGATAATTCGATCAGCTTCCGTTTCGTGTTCTCACCCTTTACCTTCTCCCGCACGTTGACTCGGATTACTCCCGTGACGAACTTTACGGATGATCTCTCCTGGGTGAAAGGGAATCATAGTTTCGGCTTCGGCGCGAACGTTCGTCTCATTCGCAACCGGAGGAATTCCTTCGCCAACGCCTTTGATGACGCGATCACGAATCCCTCATTCTATGAAGGTGGAGGCGATCCCATTTCGGACGCAGTCGATGCGTTCTCACCGATTTCTGGTTCCAGAGTGGGCGTCCAGAACTCAGTCACCGCCTTGATTGGCAGGTTCTCTCAGTACTCGGCTTTGTTCACCTTTGACCGGGACGGGACGCTTTTGCCATCGGGGACGTCGGCTGCCCGCGAGTTTCGCACGGAAGAATACGACGGCTATTTTCAGGATGTCTGGAAGGTCAAGCCTAATGTGACCATTACCTATGGCCTGCGTTACACCATTAGCCGTCCGGTCTACGAGAAGAATGGGTTTGAAGTTAAGACGAGCATTCCTCTTTCAGACTTCTTCGCGCTCAGAAGGCAGGGTGCGCTGGCCGGACAACCCGTCAATACACCATTGACGCTGGAACTGTCCGGACCGGCGAACAACGCCTCTCCTCTGTACAACTATGATAAGAATAACTTCCAGCCGCGCATCGCGTTTGCCTGGTCACCAACGCTAAAGGGCTTCCTGGGCAAAGTGTTTGGCCACAACCGGGAGTCTGTGATTCGCGGCGGTTTTGCTGTCGCGAATGACTACTATGGTCAGCAACTCGCCACCACTTTTGACCTCAACAATACGTTGGGTTTCACCTCCAGTCAGGACATCGCAGCCAATACCTTTAACCTGGATTCCCGACCGGCGCCGCTCTTCACAGGCTTTGGCCAGGCCGTGCGGCCGCTGCCCAGAATTACCGTTCCGGGTAACATTACATTTCCCAGGACTCAGCCTTTCGAACCTAATCCGGCGGGCTTCGCGCAGGACCGGCGCATTGAACGCTCGCTGGATTCGAAGCTCGTGGCGCCGATTAATTACTCCTGGAACCTGACCTGGGAGCGCGAACTACCTCGTGGCATTGTTGCCCAGGCATCGTATCTGGGAAGGGCAGCTCGCAACTTGATTGCCTCGCGCGATGTCATGGCGCTTAATAATTTGGTGGATCCGATCTCCGGGATAGATTGGTACACCGTGGCTCGACAACTTGAGTTTTTGCGATCACAGGGAGTCCCGATCTCAGCCGTTCAGCAAATCCCGTGGTTTGCAAACATGCTTCCTCCCGACATTGCCGCGCGCATGAATGCAAACTATTTCGGCGAGGAGGTGATAGATCCGACGCTCAATCAGACGCAAGCTGTCTACGCCGTAGCCGTTCTGGTCTATGGCAATGATTGGACCGACACGCAGGATGTCATCGAACAGGGCCTCGAACGAAACATTTTCTTCCACCCGCAGTATGGTGCCCTGTCGGCGTTCAGCAGTATTGCTCGATCTAACTATCACGCCGCTGCTTTCAGCCTGCGGCAGCGCCTCGGCCGCAGCCTGAGCTGGGATTTTAACTACACGTACTCGCACTCGCTCGACGACGCTTCAGGCCTGCAGACCGCCGATGCTTTTGGCGGCGCGTTTATTCTCAATCCGCTCCTTCAAGGCGACAGTTACTCTAGTTCCGACTTCGACACGCGTCATATTATTAATGCGAATGCCGCGTGGGAAGTCCCCTTTGGGCGGAACCGGCGATACTTCAGCAACATCGGAAGATTCGCCGATGCGTTCCTGGGCGGCTGGCAAATCACCGGTATTTTCCGCTGGAATTCCGGTCTTCCCATCAGTACTCCTTTCGACGATGCGCGCTGGGCAACCAATTGGAACGTGCAGAGCAACACGGTAAGAATCAGAGACGTCCAAACTTGTCCGGCTCGAGGAGGCAGACTTTTCGACTGCAACACTCTTGATGCCTACCACAGCTTCCGCAACGCCTTGCCAGGTGAAGCCGGCGACCGGAACGTTTTCAGGCTACCGGGTTACGTCAATCTCGATATGGGCGTGAGCAAGGCGTTTAGCCTTCCCTGGAACGAAAATCACAAGTTGCAGCTCCGGGTTGAGGCGTTCAATGTCACCAACACACAGCGGATGAGCACGCCAGATACTGGAAGTCGCACCGGGTACGGACTCGGGCTCGATCCACAGACTTTCACATCTCTGGACGACATACCGCCAAACTGGGCCCGCTTTATCGGCATCCAGGGTGCGCCGCGCGTAATGCAGTTCGGCATTCGCTATTCGTTCTAACCTGAGCACTGCTCAAGCAAAATTGCGGGCTGAGGGCTTGTGCTTCAGCCCGCCTTTGCTTTCGGCTATCATTTAAGCGCGCACTTTAAACGCACTGTAGGAGAAGGTGAATTGTGAGACTTCCGGGCGTTTTGTTCTTGCTCCTGATTCTCACCGGTGGTTCGCTTGATCGCCAGGCTTTGGCTCAAGCTGGAGGCCATATCCTCTATGGTGAGATGAAGGTTGATGAGAGCAAGGTGACCGGCGTTAAGCCGATCAGCTACGACTTGATTCTCTATAGCTTGAGCGGGCAAGTAGTTGGGCGCCAAAGGGTCAGTAGCAACGGCAGCTACCGTTTTATTAATTTGGCCGATGGTACCTATGATTTGGTCGTGGAGCTCGAGAACCTTGAAGTCGCGCGCATCCGCGTCGAGATGAGGTCTCCGAGAATCAATACCGACTATCGGCAGGATATTTCTCTGGAGTGGAAGGCACCGCCTGGTGCCGCGTCGAAGCCCACCTCTGTATCGGTCGAGGACTACTACGAACGCTCGTCGGTCAACCAAAAGCTCTTCGAAAAGGCTCAGGCAGCGACCGATAAGAAGAAGTACGGAGAGGCAGCCGCTTTGCTTAATCAACTCTTGACCAACGACCCGAACGACTTTCAGGCATGGAGTGAGCTGGGTACGTTGCATTTGGTTGACCAGAATCCAACTGAGGCTGAGAAGGCGTATGTGCAGGCGATCGATGTGCGGCCAAAGTTTTTCCTGGCCCTGATGAACCTTGGCAGACTACGCCTGATGCAGAAAAACTTCGACGGAGCCATTACAAGCCTCACCACCGCGGTAGAAGTGAAACCTACGTCTGCGGAAGCGAACTACTATCTGGGTGAGGCCTACCTCCAGATCAAGAGAGGTTCCAAAGCGGTGGGCTATCTAAACGCGGCCATAAGGCTCGATCCAGTAGGCAAAGCGGATGCGCATCTGCGCCTGGCGGCTCTTTACAACGGCGCTGGACTCAAAGACAAAGCTGCGCTCGAGTACCAAGAGTTCTTAAAGAAAAAGCCCGATTACCCTGAGAAGAAGAAGCTGGAGCAGTATATTGCTCAAAATAAAAAGCAATAGGACCTATTGAACCAATACGACCTATAAGACCTATTACTGCCTCTATGGAAAATAGAAACTCTCTCTTTTTTCTGTCCGTAGTTCTTCTTTGCTCTTGCCTTTCAAACTCCCATCGATTCGCGCTAGCCAGTTCTCCTGAGTCAGAGATCATCGCTATTACCGGCGCCACTCTGATTGACGGCTCTGGCCGCCCACCCGTGCGCGACTCTGTTGTGATTATCAAGGGCGACGCTATTGAAGCAGTCGGCAAGCTAGGAAGAATCAAGATCCCGAATGACGCGCGTCTGGTCGATGCAAAAGGTCTGGTGCTGGCGCCCGGATTCATCGATACACACAGCCATACGGATCGCGGACTGGATTCGGATCCCCTTGCTACGACGCAGGTCTCACAGGGCATTACCACCGTGGCGGTCGGACAGGACGGTGGGTCGGAGTTTCCCGTCGGTGAATTCTTGAAGAAGTTCGACAATTCACCCGTGGCTCTCAACCTGCTGACGTTTGTTGGGCACGCAACGGTGCGGTCGAACGCTATGCATGACGATACCAATAGACAAGCCTCGGCCAGCGAGATTGAGCAGATGAAAGCGCTGGTCGTTCAAGCAATGCGAGAAGGGGCTTACGGGTTGTCGAGCGGACTGGAATACGAAACCGGAAAACCTGCGACTACTGCAGAGGTCATAGCTCTGTCACGCGAGGCGGGCAGATACGGCGGCATCTACATTAGCCACATTCGCGACGAAGCTGACAAGACTTTTGAAGCCTTGAGAGAGGCGATACAGATCGGACGTGAAGCTCACGTTCCCGTACAGATTTCCCATATCAAACTGGGCAGCGTCGCCGTCTGGGGAAGGGCGAACGAAGCGGTGGCCCTGATCAATAATGCGCGCAAACGAGGGCAGGATGTAACGGCGGATTGCTATCCATATGATGCCTGGAGTTCCACGATTCGCGTGCTAATTCCGAGTGGCCGTCATGAAGATCCCACCGATGTCGCGCGCGGTCTCGCCGACGTGGGAGGTGCAGCGAATATCGCCATTGTCAGTTGTGGAGCACATCCCGACTACGAATTTAAGACGCTTGAGGACATTGCACGCCGTGAAGGAATCTCGCCTGTCGCCCTTTATATGAAGATTGTCAGGGACGGTGGCGCAGGTGTTGTATGCCGGTCAATGAAGGAACCGGACATCCGGGTTTTCTATCAACAACGTTGGGTGATGGTAAGCAGCGACGGCGGAATTGGCTCGCGGCATCCCCGAGGCGCAGGTACTTATCCGCGTGTGCTCGGACGCTTCGTCAGAGAACATCATTGGCTATCGCTTTCGGAAGCAATCCGAAAGATGACTTCGCTCCCGGCCGCGCGTCTCAAATTGAAGGATCGCGGTCTGATTCGCCCTGGTTTTAAGGCAGACATCGTGCTTTTTGATCCTCAGAAAGTGATTGACCGGGCGACTTTTCAACAGCCACAATTAGTCTCTGAAGGCATCAAACGCGTTTTCGTGAATGGAATCGAGGTCTGGCATCAGAGCGCTGTAACAGGCAAGCGGCCGGGGGTCGCGCTACGGAACAATCAATAGAATCCAATGTGCTACTAGGAAACTTCGAGTTCTCCCACCAGACGGAAACCCTCCAAAATTTTGTATCTGAATGGATTTTCGGATATTATCACGCACCAGCAAACCAGGTTTCGTTTCATAAGGCTCGCGATCTGAGTGATTTAAGCAACAGCCAAACTCCCATACCGGCGCGGAATAATATCTGCAAGGATGAGAGTGAATAAGAAAAGAGTTTCGGCTGGCTCTGTCATCGAGACCCTTCAATTTACCATCCAGCGGCCATTTCCTGGTGATCAGAAGCCGGCGATCACAAGCGTCTAGCACTTTAACCTTCTTTCCGCGTTCAAGCTGGGAATAAAGAACCAGGTTTCTTTGTCAAGGAAGCGCATCTCCACTTCCTAACCGGCCAGTTCTTAGCCGCTGCTGAGACGGCCACGGTCTCAAACACCTTCCATCGGAGGAGCTTATGAAAACAGGAAGCTTTCTGAACGCTAAAACCCCTATGGCCCTATGCGCAAGCTTGCTTTTGGCGCTGTTCTGTCATGTCTCCCTAGCTCAGTCCGGTTCGTCATCGGTGCGAGGAATCGTTACTGACCCCCAGGACCGGCCGGTCGCCGGCGCGACTGTTAGACTGATCAACGCGGAGAAGAATTTTTCGCGCACCCAGTCAAGTAACGAAGCCGGCAACTACTTATTCATTGCGATCCCCCCGGGCACATATCTCCTGGAGATTGAAGCAAAGGGCTTCAAGAAATCGGCAATAAGCAACATTAAGGCCCTCGTGGATACGCCCACCAACGCTGATGCTCGACTGGAAGTCGGAGACATCTCAGAGACCGTAAGTGTCTCCAGCGGAGGTGAAACGCCTTTAAACCAGACAGACGCCACGATTGGAAATACCTTCGAGAGCCGGAGAATCACTGAACTACCGCTCAACGCTCGTAACGTAGTCGGCTTGCTATCCCTTCAGCCGGGTGTTACCCGCGGAGGCGCGGTTAATGGGGGCCGCTCAGATCAAGCAAACATTACGCTTGATGGAGTAGATGTGAATGAGCAGCAGCGAGGTCTGGATGTGGTCACCGGCGAAGCTTTCGCGAGTGTTATTCGGGTCACCCCGGATTCGGTGCAAGAGTTTCGCGTGATCACCACGAATGCAAATGCCGAACAAGGCCGATCATCCGGCGCCCAGGTGTCGCTGGTCACGAAGTCTGGAACCAACGATTGGCACGGGTTGCTCTATGAGTACCATCGCAACACTATCACCAGCGCCAACGACTTCTTTAACAACAAGGCCGGGCGCTACATCGCGACTGATCCGCAGGTTCTGTCGGGGCAGGCCAAGGTCGGTGATCAGAAGGTTCTTCGACCACAGCTACTGCGAAACATTTTTGGCGGAACAGTAGGCGGGCCTATCAAACGTGACCGCGCTTTCTTCTTCTTCAGTTATGAGGGCTTCCGCGAGGCAACGGCCACAAGCGTCGTGAGAACAGTCCCACTGCCGCAAACTATTGGACAAGGTTTGGTCCGCTACGCTACCACGAGCACTACGGCAGGCAGTCCGTGCCCGACAGTATCGGAACCTAACCGGCGATGTATCTCGCTGACACCCACGGATATTAATAACTTTTACACTGCTGCTAATGGTATCACTCCGGGAGTCAGCCCAGCCGCTTTGGCTGTCCTGGCGGACGCAGCCCGCAAGTACCCTGCGAATGACACTACTACGGGGGACGGCATTAATACCGGCGGTTTTCGTTTTAACGCCAACACGCCAACCACTGCGGACACCTACACCGCCAAGTTTGACTTTAACCTCACTGACCGGCAGACGCTGTTTGTCCGCGGTAACTACCAGGACGATCTAATCGGACAGGCGCCTGACTTCCCGGATTTTCCAGCGCCGAGGATCTGGAATCACCCGAAAGGACTAGCAATTGGTCACACCTGGATTGCCTCGAATCGTTTCATCAATGTATTCAGATATGGTCTGACAAGACTTTCACTGAGCCAGCTGGGCGACTCGACAGACAACACGGTGAGTTTCCGCTTCGTGTTCGCACCCTCGCCCACCCGCACGCTCGAGCGTCTGACCCCGGTGCACAACTTTGTCAATGACATGTCCTGGACTCGCGGGAGTCACAATCTCCAATTCGGTCCCAATATTCGTCTCATAAGAAACACGCGAAATTCCTTTGCCAGCTCGTTCGATTTCATGCAAACGAACCCGTCTGGCTACAACGCCTCTGCGGCAGTGTTGACGACTGCAGGCGCCGACGCCACCGGTGGGGCAATCTTTCCTAATGTGGCCCCAAGCTCTCTTGGTCCTTTGCGCAACGCACTCTCAGCCGTAATTGGACGCTTCTCGTCATATACGGCCAATTTCCTCTATGACGTAGACGGCAAACTGCTTCCAGTGGGCGCTTCTTCAGATCGGACCTTTGCTACTGAAGAATACGACTTCTATTTTCAGGATACCTGGCGCTTGAGAAATAATCTGACTTTGACCGTGGGCATGAGGTATTCAACGTCAACGCCTGTGTACGAAGTCAATGGCTTTGAGATAGTTCCCACCGTGCCATTGGGCGAGTTTTTCGACCGGCGCGCAGCAAGCGCGGCGCGGGGTGTCCCGCTAAATGAACTTATTACCCTTGACAAAGGTGGCAAGTTCTATGGCAAGCCCGGCTTCTATTCGCAGGATTGGAACAATTTCGCGCCTTCGATTGCCGTCGCATACCAACCTAACTTTGGCAACGGCTTCTTTGGACGGCTGCTCGGAACCGGAAAGAGCGTCCTCCGCGGCGGATTCCGAATGACCTATGATCGGATTGGAAGCCAGCTGGCCGTCAACTTCGACGGCGCGAACCGGCTTGGTTTTGCCTCCGCAATTAGCCTTCCGGTGAATACTTACAACGTGAGCACGAGCCTGGCGCCGCTTTATACGGGCGGCGTCCCGGATGTTCGCACGTTTCAGCATATCGCCGGGGTCTTTAGCAATCAGATAAACTTTCCCCTCACTCAACCTGCTGACCAGGCCCAGCGCATCGAGACTTCCCTCGATAGCGCACTCACCACTCCCTATAACTACAACGTCAACCTGTCATACGGCCGCGAAATCGGTAAGGGCCTTTCGTTCGAGGTGAGCTACGTTGGACGACTCGCTCGAGATCTCCTGGCCCAGCGTGACGTCATGCATTTGAACAATTTACGCGACCCGATATCGGGGCAAACCTGGTACGAGGCGGCCAATCAGTTGATCGATCATCGGTATGCGGGGACACCTGTTCACCTGGTGCCATCGATTCCCTGGTTTCAAAATGTACTGCCTGGGCTGGCGGGCACCTTTACAATCCTCGGAGTTCCTCGAGTATTAACAGCCACTCAGCGTGCCTATCAGCGGATCGCAATGCCATCCGTGGGAGGCGCCAACGTCACCGACTACACTTTCCGGCAGTTGCAGTGGGACGACAGACCAACCTCTATCTTCAATAACACGTTCTTTCACCCGCAGTATGGCGCCTTGAACACATGGGGCACGATTGCGAAATCGAATTACCATTCGTTGCAACTTAGCGTCCGTCAGAGACTCGCGAGAGACGTTACGTTTGATTTTAACTACACGTATGGTCACTCTCTCGATAACGCATCGGGTCTGCAATCGTCGGGAAATTTCTCCAGTGCTGCGTTTATCTTTAACCCGCTCGACCCGGACGGCAACTACGGCGATTCGGATTTCGACGCCCGGCACATCGTCAACGCAAACTGGCTCGTTGGATTGCCGCTTGGTCGAGGCAAGGCTTTCCTCAGTAACTCCGGAAAAGTCACAGATGCCTTTCTCGGTGGCTGGCAACTGACCGGCATTTTCCGTTGGAATTCCGGATTTCCTACAGGCGCCGGCAACAGACCGTTCGGATTCCAACGTTGGCCAACCAACTGGAACCTATCGTCCGGCCTGGTGCGCACGCGACCACTTGTGTCTAGTCCTGCGGATGCCAACAGGGAGCCGAATATCTTTAATGATCCACTGGGAGCCTTGCTCAGCTTCCGCGACGCCCGTCCGGGAGAAGCGGGGGATCGCAATGTTTTCCGGAATCCGGGGTATTTTGCCCTTGACGCTGGACTCTATAAGACTTTCAAACTCCCGTGGGAGGGTCACGCGGTGACATTCAGGTGGGAGGTCTATAACGTGACCAATACTCAACGACTGACTGGTCCCGGAGGGTTTGGTGTCTCCGCGGTTGATCCGTTCCTTCAGGGACAGTTCGGGCTGCCGGCGATAACGTCTGTGCCCGCTGACTTCGGCAAATTCACAGCCACACAAACGCCATTGGGTGAGAATAAGTCAGGACGCGTAATGCAATTCGCCTTGCGTTACCAGTTCTAAACCTCCGACGTTGGCTCCTGCCATCGTCAAAAAAGCGGGGCCTGGTTTGTTAACCCGGCCCCGCTCTTTGTTTCAGGAAAGGAAACGAACCTCACCCTGCGCGTTTCACGAGCGCCGCCATCAACGCTGCGGTGCGGCAGACTTCCTCAGTTTTTCAGCATCCTTGCTGATCAGCTGGCTGCGGTCAATGATCTTTTCCAGTTCGCGCGTCGCTTTCGTCGCGTTATCAAGGTTAATAACATCTGGATTCGTGAAGATCGGATTCTGGATGAAACTCATAATGCAGGTGTCGAGCGAAAGAAGCGCCGCCTTGATCTGCGCCGCGTCCTGGGCCTGTTTGTGCTCAGGCTTCTTTGCCTCAGCCGGGTCAACTTTTGGTAACTGTAGGTTTTTCCTGATGCGGATCGCGCGCTTCCGGATTTCGCCGGTTGTCTCGGCGATGCGCTCGTAGTTTGGCGCAGCGGCGGACATCGTGGTG
>JBOGOU010000093.1:0-11968 GCA_050748205.1 Pyrinomonadaceae bacterium
GGGGTGACCGGCGTTCGGCTGCGTAATGTGAAAACTGGAGAACAGCAAATCTCTTCCTGCGCAGGCGTCTTTATCGCTATAGGCCATAAGCCAAATACTGAACTATTTAAGGGGCAGATTGAAATGGACGAAGTCGGGTACATCAAAACATCGGGCCACTCGACCGCTACCAATATTCCGGGCGTGTTTGCTTGCGGAGACGTGCAGGACTCGGTCTACCGGCAGGCTGTGACAGCTGCCGGCACGGGCTGCATGGCTGCCCTCGATGCCGAGAGATTCCTTGACCATCTTCCCGTTGCCATGCCCTCAGGCGACGAGGTTACGATTGAAGGCGAGCACGTCACGCCCGATCACAAAGCGATCATCACCCCTGACGGACACATGGTCCCTAACAAGCCTGAAGCCGCGGTTCCTGAAGACTTAGAGATGGGTTGATGTTTGTTCTTTGA
Organism: Pyrinomonadaceae bacterium; assembly: GCA_050748205.1. Classification (GTDB taxonomy): domain Bacteria; phylum Acidobacteriota; class Blastocatellia; order Pyrinomonadales; family Pyrinomonadaceae; genus PSRF01. The sequence goes on from JBOGOU010000093.1 coordinate 450, forward strand.
TCTTTTGGCGCGTCGATTTTCGCGCTTCGCGCTCATTGCGGACGGGACGTCCGCGGTCCCAGTGAAGAGCTTGTGCGGTTTTTTCAGCGTGAGTGTGTTCTTTGTGCCTTGTGCTTCGGGCTTTAGTGCAACTTCCGCAAGATTTAGGACATTCAAGCTCCTTACTGGGACCGCGGACGTCCCGTCCGCAGTGAGCACGAAGCGCGAAAGTAAACGTGCCAAACCAATCACCCTAAACGCTATAGCAGTATTATGGAATCGTCTCGCTCACGGCGTGGCGATCGTGCCGGACGAGACGGAGTGGGAATGGATTGGGCTTGAGGTCGATCGCGATTACTCGGGCAGACTTCGCAGTAACCACCGCGTCTCTTCTTTCGATCCTCACAGTCGTTGCATTCAAGCAACTGACCGCTCTCGCGCAGGGCATCCAGCAACGGTACAAGCAAGCGACCACGTTCAGTGAGGCCATACTCGATGTGGGGAGGGTTGCCGCCGAAGTCTGTTCGCTCCAGCAGCTTGTCTTTTACCATGTCCCGAAGGCGGCCCACCAGAGTTCGACTGCTAATCGGTTCAAGATTGGTATGGAGCTCCATTGTCCGTTTTGGACCGTTTGCCAGATCTCGAACGATCAGCATCGTCCACTTGTCGCCGATCATTTGCAGTGCACCGGCAATCGGACAACCATCGAGATCGCGTCTTCGCACCCTTAACTGCTCCTTCGCCCGATAATCCACAGATTACACAGATTACGCAGAGTCAAGAGACAAAAAGTATAAGGACTCAGCGGAGTTGATGCGAGAGTCTGTGTAATCTGTGTCATCTGCGGATTCAAAACGTCACGCCCGTAGATTAATGTTGTAGGTCTTGATTTTTGAGTTTAGCGTTGTCGCGTTCATTCCCAGCAGTCGCGCTGCGCGCGATTGATGACCGCCAGTGCGCTCCAACGCGCGGCGGATCAGGTCAATCTCAAATCTTCGCACTTCGTCGTAGAAATTCACGCCCCGGCCGATATCCTGGACGGCAGTTAAACTTGCTCCGTCGTGTGAGCTAACCGCGATGGACTGCGGATCGCTAATCTCGGGACGCAGACACTCGCGCGTCACTTCGTTGCCGGGGGCAATCACCACGGCGCGTTCAATCGTATTCTCAAGTTCCCGCACGTTCCCAGGCCAGGAGTAAGCCTCCAACAGCGCCAGCACATCGGGCGCCAGGTTTTCGGAGACCTGCCGTGCGTTTTCCTCGTTATACTTTCTTATGAAGTGCTGGGCCAGGGTCAAAATGTCTTCGCGCCTGTCACGCAAAGGCGGCAATTCAATCGGAACGACAGCGAGCCGGTAATAAAGGTCTTCGCGAAACGTCCCTTGCTTGACTGCTTCCTTGAGCTCAATGTTCGTCGCTGCAATGATGCGGACGTCAACGCGCCGGGGTGTTGTGTCCCCAAGCGGAGTGAATTCGCGTTCCTGAATGACCCGCAGGAGCCGCACCTGCGTTTCAGGTGGAATGTCACCAATCTCGTCCAGAAAAATTGATCCCCCGTCTGCGACCTCAAACAATCCTTTTTTGACAGCCACTGCGCCTGTGAAAGCACCGCGAGTGTGGCCGAAGAGTTCCGACTCCAGCAGTTCGGAGGGAATATTGGAGCTGTTGACGGTCACGAATGGTTTGCCCGCGCGCATGCTTGCTTCGTGAATCGCCTTGGCGATCAGTTCTTTGCCAGTACCGCTCTCGCCGGTTATGAGAATTGTCGAACGGGCCGGCGCGACTTGCTCCACCAGCCGAAAAACTTCCTGCATCACGTCAGAACGCCCGACAATCGCACCCCGATCTACGGCGCGGCTCATCGCTCGTCTGAGGGTGCGTCGCTCTTCCTCCTTGCGCCGGCGCTTAATCCCTGAAGCAATTGTTGCGGTGATCTGTTCGTTTTGGAATGGTTTTCGTATGCAGCCGAACGCGCCTCGTTCCCAGGCGGCAATCGCTGTATCGAAAGTGGCGTAAGCTGTGATCATGACGATCACTGCTTCCGGATCTGACTTGAGAAACTCTTCCAGGGCACGTAGGCCGCCAATGCCGGGCATCGAAACGTCGAGCAGCACAACGTCATACGATCGCCGTCCGTACAACTCGAGTCCCTCTTCTCCATTCTTAGCGAGATCGACTCGATACCCATCAGTGGAGAGAAGAGTCTCCAAAACGTCGCGCATTATTTCTTCATCGTCGACAACCAGTATCGAGCCCTTCTTAGCCATGCGTCTTTCTGTCTTCAAGGTGTGAATCTAGCGTGATGTATGTGAAAGCCTTAGATTATCGCGCCGGCTCCCGCGTTGGCTTTGGCCGACGCAGCGAGCGGCCCTGTGTTCATTGCGCGTTCTCTGAAAAGCTAGTTAGTGTAGGCGAGATTAGAAGATAAAACAAAAGCCCGCAGGCAAATGGTAGTCAGATCAGGAGACAGTGAGCACTTGAGGAGCTTCACCTAGTGAAGGTCCCAATACATAACTAGGAGCGGTGGCGACCGGGTGCTACTACCCAACCTAGCAGCACCCCTTAGCCACAGAACCATTTGCGGTAGCCAATGGATCCTAGCATTCAACTTGGCGAGCACCGCTCAATACAGAACCGGGAGCGGTAGCGACCGGGTGCTACCACTCAACTAAGCGGGCGCCGCTCAACGCGGATCCATTTGCGGTAGCCAATGGGACCGCGTGCTACTACTCAACTAAGCGGGCGCCGCTCAACGCGGATCCATTTGCGGTAGCCAATGGATCCTAGCATTCAACCTGTGAGGCAGTCACAGTGGACATTAACGCTATGAGACGATATCTGCTGACTGCATCGGTTGTGCGAAGACTCAGGCTGGGCTCTGTGGTCGAGTAGTGCCATTCAAGTTGAGCCTAGGATCCATTGGCTACCGCAAATGGTTCTGTGGCTGAGCGGCGCTGCTAGGTTGAGGGGTAGCGACCGATCCCTACCGCTGCCATTACGATTGAGCCTCTAACAACGGCACCTTGAGAGTTTTGCGTTTAGCTTTCGGATCTGCCTAGTCGCCAACTGCCTGCAATCGCGCGCGGGCATGAGTTGTGGGTAAAGTGATGCGGAATGTCGTGCCCAGCCCGGGCGTGCTTTCTACGCTAATGTGACCGGAATGCTCCTGGACGATTCCGTAGGAAACCGCAAGCCCCAAGCCCGTGCCGCGGCCAACGCCTTTGGTCGTGTAGAAGGGATCGTAAATCTTGGCCACATTTTCAGGCGCAATACCGATGCCGGTGTCCGCCACTTCCACAACGAGAGAGTCGCCAGCGGTGCTCGTGGTTGAGATGGTGATGCGCCCGCCATCGGGAATCGAGTCGCGCGCGTTAAGCAACAAGTTTGTAAAGATCTGCTGCAGCTTACCGCTATTGCCGAAGACCCTGGCCGAATCGCCATCGTAAACACGCACAATCTCAATCTGATTCCGCCGCAGCTGCGGCTCGAGCAGTTGCAGCGTGTCGTCGAGCACGCGATGAATGTCGACTTCACCAAATTCTGTGGCACTTCCCGTACGCGAGAAATTCAAAAGATTGTTCACGATGTTGGTGGCGCGCTCGGCCTGACGGCGGACCTTCTGCAGTAGCGCGTGCTTGGGATCGGTTTCCGGCAGCATGCCGATCAGCATTTGCGTGTACGACGAGACACCCGTGAGCGGAGTGTTTACTTCGTGAGCCACGCCTGCCGCAAGCAAACCGATTGAAGATAGCTTCTCACGCTGCTGCAACTGCTCTTCGAGCCTCATTCGTGTAGTCACGTCTTCTACCACGACCAGGACCCCTGTCTGTTCTTGTATGTCCTGTAGTGGAGCTAGCGCGATATTGAGCACCAGAGTCTGACCCGCGCGCGTAGCGGTGTGAATCTTGTAAATATTCCGAATCTCTCTTAGTCGCCAACCATCAACACCAAGCACTTGCCAGAGCGTATCGGCAAAGTCTTCAGAGAAGAGATCTTCCACGTGTCTGCCGATGGCTTCGTCGCGCTTAAGATCCAGAATGTGTTCCAGCGCCGAATTGAGACGCGTCACTCTGCCGTCCAGATCAACTGCCAGTAAGCCAACATTGATTGACTCGATAATGGACTCGTTGAATTCCTTCAGAAGTTTCAGTTCCGAAGCGCGCACTTGCTGCTCCTGGTAGAGCAGGCTGTTCTCGATCGCCACGGCGACGTAGCCGGATACAGTGCGCAAGATTTCAACGTCTTCCGATGAGAGCAACGCCCCATCGGAGGAGCGACCGAGACCAATTACAGCGACCATCCGCCCACGCACAACGCACGGCACGTAGTAGTGGAGGGATCTTCGTACGAATCCGGTCGTCTCAGGAATGAGGTCGAGATCATCGGTGCGGACAACGCCATTCTCTGCTGAGCGCACTCGGATCATCTCGCGAAAATCCTGGGGCACCACCAATTCAGATGAAAGGCCGGCAGCGCGGGCCAAACGGTAACCCGATGGTGCGTCCTTGTCTTCAATGAAGAATGCGACGCGCCCAACGTTCATCACCTCTTGCAACCGGCTGACAAGCGAATCGAGCAGTGGATCCAACGCCGTAGTAGCGGAGAGCGTGCGGCCGAAATCGAGCAGGCTGTGGCGCATGTCGTAGCGCTCGCCATAAAACAACCGATCAGTCCGCTCCTGCAGAAAGCTTTTTACCGGTGCTGCAATCATGACAATCGCGGCCATGGCGACGATTGCCACCACTACGCGAAACGTGATCTGGCCAGAGGTAAAGCTTTCGTTCCCGCCCAATGCGTAAAGACCCGCAACGGAAACTACCGCGCCGATCATTAGCGCTATTGCCAAAGTTGTAAGCGCGTAAACAAACACGCGACGAACCACCAACTCGACGTCCATCAGGCGATAGCGAATAACTGAATAGCCGAACGCGAGAGGAATCAGAACCAGCGGTAAAACGGCGGCATCAGTCAACCAGGGATCGGCTTGCGCCCCCAGCAGGTAACCAACTCCGTAAAGTAAGGTAAAGGGCGCGATCGCCAGCAGCGAACCCCAAACTACCCACTTCATCTGTTGCCGAATCACGGCGCTCTTCGCCCTGCTCCAGGTCCTGACCAGCAGTACGGCGCTGGCAATCAGGGCGATCACAAAATGGAAAAAGCTGAGCTTCCAATACAATCCGACAAACGATTCAGACAAAGCCGGAATCTGCCGGAACGCCGGAACGGCATGCGCTAGCACATCGCGCAGGTAGATAAAGCTGCCGAGCAAAAGCAGTCCGATAGCCGGCACGTAAAGCAAGGCCGTGCGCCACCGCCGATCACTGAAGAGTTGTTGTTTAGAAGGATAGAGAGCGCAAAAATGCAAAAACAGCGGTGGAAACAGAACGAAGGCCGCATTCCTGAGGAAGGCAATCGCCAGATCCAGATCTCGATAGCTGCCTACTGGGGTGTAAAAATGAAAAACAAAAGCAGCGAGGCAAAGCGTGGCGAAGTGGAGGGCAAAAGGCGCTCGTCCACCTTGCTTGAAAAGAACGAAGAAACCGACAAAGAGATAGACGAGGCCGATCAGGTTTATGTAGAGATCGCGCGGCGTCCAGCCTTGGGTTACATCCAGATTATCGAGATCTGCAAAGTACAGGCGACTCTCCTCGGGATAGGAAGGCCTTTCGATGAGGTAGTGAATCTGACCTCCGACGCGCGCCTGATCCAAATACATCTGCACGTCCTTGGCATGGCCAATCTCGTCTCTGCTGACGCCGTCCATGCTGATTGCGATTAATCGGTCGCCGGGCAGAATCCAGGCTCTCGCGCCCGAGGAGCTTGGCTCGACGGTCTCGGCAACAATTCCCGCTTTGGTGTCGGCCCATCTGACGCCGTCCCACGGGGGTGTTTCGCGGCGCACTCGCTGACCAAAGTTCAGCACGCCGGCCGTGACAAGCAACGCTGCCCCGATCAGTATTAGCCAGGTTCCACTTGTTAGAACCGATCTCTTCACAGCCTAAACCCTCTAGAAAGTGCTAGAGCATCCGACCCAAGCTGGAAAAAGCAAGGTATGTTCCCAACGCATTTTTGGAGAGACTATCAATCCCTCGTCAATTTCTCCCTTTGCAAACCTGGGGCTGAAGTGAAAATACATTGAATTACCGGGCGCTTTCCAGCTGCATCTTCCGAAAGCACCGAGCCCCATGGCCCGCCGGTCAAAGGTCCGAGTAAATTCAAGTTTTTGGACTTTTCCATGATTTTGGAGAAGTCCGCGGTAGGTGGGGTGTGATGGTAAGGATGCCGGAAGGAAGAATCTGGGGTTTTCTCTCGCCACCTTAGTCCTTCGCGGCTTGGGCCTCACCCGCGCTAAAACCTGACGGATATGCCGCCACGAACCGAGCGGCGGCCGGACAGAAGCTGCGTCAGTATCTCCCCATTTTCTGTGTTTGCCTGAGCATCCAGCAGGTTGCGAGCATCAAGCACCGCTTCCGCCCGAACCGGCAGGCCAAAGCTTGGCAAATCCTGAGTGACTTGAATGCTTAACGATGGGTCGTAAACTCCCAAACGTCCCGCGAAGGGGTCGATTGCAAAAACAGTAGCATCGGGCGAGAAGCGCAAGACTGTCCGGACTTGAGTTCCGGTGTTGAAGCCCGCGCCGAGTTGCAATGCGCCCGTTTGGAAAAAACCATCCGTGAAAACCTCACCCGGATTCCCGAAACCACTCGCTGACAACCGCTGACCCCTTCCGAATGAGTAACCCGCCGAGGCGGTCCACTGCCGGCTCAAGCGACGTGTGTAAACCACCCGCATTCCGCGCGCGTTGCCTTCCTGGTTCGCAACGTTAATCAAAGCTTCGCCTGCGGTACCCGAGAAGGCCGATACTGGAGTGCTAAGAAAGCCGACTCCCCTTCCACTTGTCGCGTCAAAGAACGCCGTGGCCTCGACATTCGATTCGTTGTCAAGAACTCGCTCCACTCCGAATTCGAGCCGGTGACTGCGCTCCATCACGGCTTGTCCATCGACGAGAGCAATGGGGCGGTTTCCCGACTCGTTAAATATCACTTGAGTCCCTTCAAACCCTACGACATTCTGTGTCCTGGTCTCCTCACCGCCCGGGGCGTAGGCCATCTTCACTCGCGTCCGCGCGTTTGCGTCAAACTGAATTCCCAAACGAGGAGTAATTGCGTGTGCCCCATTGGCGCCAATAAACCGCGAGTAATCCAGACCCAGCACAATCACTATTCCATCACGAACGATCCACTCATCCACTGCGCGTACGGAAAACTGTCCCGATGGGAGATCGCTCGTCAGTTGCGACCAGCTTGGAGCATTCAACCGCATACCACCCACGCTCATACCAAGACGGTGATGATCGCCAATGCGGATGCGACTAGTTGCCTCAAGGCGCTCAGGCGCATAAGGACCCAGGCCCGTCTGACCGACAAAAATGAGTTCGATGCGCTCTGTTGCGGGAGTTGAAATCGCGAAGTTCAACCCGGGATATGTGGCCCCGAAAGAATTACTGGCAAAATAAGACTCAACTACTCCAACAGCCCTTCTTCCCGAGTTGCTCGGGGAAGCTGTCGTCTCATCGGCGGCGGCATTCGCATTGGACTGCTCGCTCGTTGAGTCTTCGATTCCCAGAGCAGCTTTAATATCTTCGTCATCGCCCTCCCGCACCTGGAAAATCGAGCGACGGGTCTGAGCTGATCGAAGCACCCATCTGACATCGTCACGATCCCTGCGACGTTCGGGAAGAGTCTTGCCCGATCCAATTGGTTCGAGGTTAAAGCGATAAACCAACTCCTGGGAGGCGCGCACTTCGACTGCGGCAAACACGACTGCGTTGAAGCCATCGGCAATCGCCCTGATGCCATAACGGCCCGGCGCAATCTTCGCGGCGAAACGCCCGTCTGAGCCAGTTCGGGTCTGTTTGATTACTTCATTAGCGCCTTCCTTGACCAGGGAAATGAGGGCGCCAGACAGAGGCTTGCCCTGGTTGTCTTTAACCGAACCAGTTATTGTTGCCAACGCTGGCTTGGCGGCGACAGTGGGGGGCGCCGCAAAAGCGAACAAGGCCGATAGCACTACGAGCAAACTGAACGCTCTCTTCATGGTTGCAAGACCTCCGAGCGCAAAACTCGCCTTAGCGAGTGTTTGGGACAGGGGACGGCATCTGTTTGGTCTGTTCAACTTGGAAAGGGCCTTTATTAAGTTCATCCTTCTTCCTAAACACACAAAGGAACGACGTACCCTCTGGAAAGGTGAACCGGTTCAGGCCAGGAGACTTACCGGAACCACTAATTGAGGCTAATTCTCTGCCAAGATTCTTAGCTCTGTCAAGCAAATAGCCATCCATAACCCGCGTTTGCCGCATGTTTTACACCATGTTAGGATTCCAAGTTCATGACATAAGCCCCCAGATTTTGGTTTTACGCAGGTTGTTGGTACGACAAAACATGATTGACGACGTCAAGTCCACGAAACTCCCCAATGGCATCACGGTTTTAACGGAGCAGATGCCGGGCCTCAGATCCGTAACGGTCGGGATCTGGGTGCGTCGTGGTTCACGCCACGAGCCGGCCAAGGTAAATGGCCTCTGTCACTTTATCGAACATGCCGTCTTCAAGGGTACTGAACGGCGCTCCGCGCGAGATATTGCTGTCGAATCTGACCGTCTGGGCGGCCATCTGGACGCCTACACGACCCATGAGATGGTGGGTTTTGCTCTAAAGGTTGCGGATAGCCGTCTGCCGGAGGCCTTCGATCTCCTTGCGGACATCGTTGCCCGACCACGGTTTGAGCAGGATGACTTGGAACGTGAGCAAAAAGTCATTTTGGAAGAGATGAAAATGGTTGAGGATACGCCCGACGAGCTACTCGGCGAGCTGTTTAATGCCGCGTATTTCCCTAATCAACCGCTCGGCAGGCCGATTGAAGGTACCAGAGAAACAGTCTCCTCCTTCAATCACGACATTACCTCCGCTTTTCATGCCCGCGAGTTCTCTCCCCATAACCTCGTAGTTGCGGCTGCCGGGAACATAGACCACGCAAAGTTAGTTGAGATGGTCGAACGCGCCTTGACGCAAACCAAGACCGGCCACGAGGGTTCCGCAGCCGAAGGTCGGACGCCGACGCTCGAGACCCCTGCCTCGCCCTCGCCTGCAGCGCCGATCCTGATCGAACAAAAGAAAGAGCTCGAACAGGCGCACTTAATTATCGCTGCACCCTGGCCGACTGCCCGGAGCGATGAGCGCTATGCCGCAAGCCTGCTCGCCTCGGTCATTGGTGGAGGCACGTCGAGTCGGCTTTGGCAAAGGATTCGCGAAGAACGCGGTCTGGCATACTCCGTCGGCGCCGGCGGCAGCACATTCTCCGACATTGGCGTCTTCACGATTTACGCCGGCACCTCTCCGGAACACGTGGACGAAGTCGTCGATCTCTCGCTGCAGGAACTGCGACGCGTGGTTACTGAAAGCGTCAGCGAGGAAGAACTGAACCTGGCAAAAGAGCAAGCGATATCTTCAATTCTGTTGGGTTTGGAATCATCAAGTGGTCGCGCGAGCGCTCTTGCCCGCCAGGAAATCATTCACCATCGTCGCATCTCGCCAGATGAGATCGTGCGTCGAATCGAAGCCGTAGATCGTGAGCAGATGCAACAGGTAGCGCGTTCGTCATTCACGACGGAGAGATTGGCGCTCGGCGCCCTGGGAAATCTCAACGGCTTTCGCGTAGATCGTTCGCGTCTCGCAATCTGACATCAGCCAAATAAATAAGACGGAATAAGCCCTTGTTTTGTTTTGGTTCTGATCCGCGTTGATCCGCGTAAATCTGCGGCTGATTATTCCTGAACAGACGTATAGCCGTTTCGTTTGTTAAATGGTAAAGTTCTGTTTTGCGGTTTCCTTTCCCTTGTTAGTGACATGAAACTTACCGTTCTCGGCAGCGGCTCAACTGGCAACGCGGTTATGATAGTGGCGGGTGAAACTCGCGTTCTCGTTGACGCTGGATTGAGCGCGAAAGAGATCGCTCGCCGGCTCGTCCTGGTTGGAGAGGATGTGCACCGCCTTGATGGCGTGCTGGTCACTCACGAACATGGCGATCATGCAGGCGGCTTGCGGGTGCTGCTCCGATCGGTTGACTGTCCCGTCTATATCTCCGCAACAACCCGTGATGCTTACATCAGCGAGCGAACCAACGTAGCAGACGACGAGCCGAGAAAACGTGCGGCCGCTCTTCGAGACAGGGTGGAACAGATTGAGTCGAGCAGGGACTTCCGTATTGGCGAGATCGATTTCCATCCCTTCACCATCCCCCATGATGCCGTAGACAACTTTGGGTTCACAGCGACTCATGAGGGCGTCAAGATCGCTACGCTGATGGACTTCGGTCACATTACGACCCTGATTAGCGAACGATTGCGGGGCTGTGCCGCGATCCTTATCGAGTCAAACCACAGCCGCGACATGCTTAAAGCTTGCGACGCTTATCCATGGGAGCTTAAACAGCGGATTCTTTCCCGCCTGGGCCACATCTCCAACGAAGATATTGCCGACTGGCTGCGAGAAGGCTTTGACGGAACTGCAAAGTACATCGTCCTCGCCCACCTCTCGGAGCGGGCTAATAACCCATATTTGGCCAAAATCTCCGCAGAGGTAGCGCTCCAGGAGCGGGCCCCCCTCTTCCCCTCTGAGACGCAGATCAGTCTTTCATTTCCCAGGGAGCCAACGCCCTGGATCGAGGTGTGAGGAGAGGATGGCGGATGAACGCAGCAGCGTGAAGATGCTAAATCCCGGGGCCGCTTCCTACTTTCAACTTATCCCGGTTCGTACAATCTGCTTCGTGCAAATCCTGTTCGTGTTGGTGATTTCACTTTCCGGCGTGGCTTGCGGCTTCAAAGGAGAGCGCCGCAGCATTCCTCCGGAGATCGAGACCGTGATTGCCACCGTTACGGAAGATATTGCCGCCGAGCGTTACGAGAAAATCTACAACGAAGCCTCTGATTTATGGAGGCAGGATTTGACGCTCGAACAGTCCATTTCAGCGTTCAAGACATTAAACGCGAAATTGGGGAAGATAGAGAACCGCGTTCTCCATTCGGCCACCGAACAGCACAACTCAGGGGGACCGTTAGAGGGGGAAGCGTTTATTATCACCTATCAAACAAAGTTTGAAAGAGGCGAAGGCATGGAGACCTTCACACTCGTGAAGCGTGGCCAGCGATGGTTGCTGGCACGCTATTTCGTGAATTCAACGGCGCTGAAATAGGTGCCGGGGACCAGGTGCCGGGTGCCGGTTTGTCCGACATCTGAAACTTGAAACTTGAAACCTGAAACCTGAAACCTGAGTCAGAGTTCGCGCGGCGATGGCGTCCGAGAGAAACAGCAGCACGTACTCGTTCTCGCGGTCGATCTGCCCGAGGGCGCGGATCAGGTTCTGCGTGTAGAGGCCGATGCCGGAAATTTCCGGGAAGATCCAACGTGCATCTATGCAGATTTTCATTTGAACCACAGGGGACACGGAGGCTCACAGAGGGTCCTCCGTGTTACTCTGTGACC
>JBOGOU010000094.1:0-18201 GCA_050748205.1 Pyrinomonadaceae bacterium
ACCTAATTCCTCCGGCACCTGACACCCGACACCCGAAACCGGATCCTTAACCGACGCTGCCTTCAAGCTTCAGACCGAGCAGACGTTGCGCCTCGACCGCGAATTCCATAGGCAGTTGCAAGAAGACGTCCTTGCAGAAGCCGTTGATGATCAAGGACACCGCATCTTCCTGCGAGATACCGCGCTGCTGCAGGTAGAACAGCTGTTCTTCACTAATCTTCGAAGTAGAAGCTTCGTGCTCCACCGCCGAGGTGTTGTTCATCACTTCGATGTAGGGAAACGTATTTGCACCGCAGTTTGAACCAATCAGCATCGAGTCGCATTGCGTGTAATTACGCGAGTTCTCGGCCTTGGGCATCACCTTCACCAGACCACGATAGCTGTTATTCGATCTGCCGGCGGCAATGCCTTTCGAGATAATAGTCGAACGCGTATTCTTGCCCAGGTGAATCATCTTTGTTCCGGTGTCGGCCTGCTGGGCGTGATTTGTCAGCGCCACTGAATAAAACTCACCTATCGAGTTGTCTCCCTGTAATATGCAGGAAGGATATTTCCACGTAATCGCTGAGCCTGTTTCGACCTGGGTCCAGGAAATCTTTGAGTTTCGCCCCGCACACTTGCCGCGCTTCGTGACGAAGTTGTAAATGCCGCCACGACCCTCTTCATCTCCCGCATACCAGTTTTGAACCGTAGAGTACTTGATTTGCGCATCGTCTAGCGCCACCAGCTCAACTACAGCCGCGTGAAGCTGGTTTTTATCGAATTTCGGCGCCGTGCAGCCTTCCAGGTAGGAAACATAAGCGCCCTCCTCGGCAACGATCAGCGTTCGTTCAAACTGGCCCGACTCCGCATTGTTGATACGAAAATAGGTGGAGAGCTCCATCGGACAGCGAACGCCCTTGGGAATGAAACAGAAGGACCCGTCGGAAAAAACGGCGCTATTCAACGCGGCGAAAAAGTTATCGTTTGTGGGAACCACGGAGCCGAGGTACTTGCGTACCAACTCGGGGTACTCGCGAATAGCTTCACTAAAGGAACAGAAGATGACGCCGTGCTTCTTGAGCTTTTCCTTATATGTGGTTGCCACCGAAACCGAATCGAAAACGGCATCAACCGCCACTCCAGCCAGTTGCTTCTGCTCCGTCAATGGTATGCCCAGCTTCTCGAAGGTCTTAAGCAATTCGGGATCGACTTCGTCCAGACTTGCCTTCTTCTCCCTTTGTTTCGGAGCACTGTAATAAATCATGTCCTGATAGTTGATCTCAGGATATGTAATGTTGGGCCAATGCTTCGGCTCGGTCATCGTTAACCAATGCCGAAAAGCCTTCAACCGAAACTCCAACATCCATTCCGGCTCGTTCTTCTTTTCGACAATCAGCCGAATGGTCTCCTCCGACAGTCCCCGCGGTATGGTGTCTGACTCGATGTCGGTTACGAAACCGTATTTGTATTCCTGGCTAACCAGATTCTCTGCTGTGCTCATCTTGTTTTAAGTATCGCGCCCCCCCCGGCATTGCCTGCTTAAGCTTGAAAGTGCTCCGAACCCGATCTCTGCTTCGTGAGCTGAATCTGATGCAGTCTGGCGTCAACATTTGCCTCCGTGTCCAACAATTGCGACAAGGTAATCTCCGAGAGAGCATTGTCGACGATCTGATGAAGCTCAACGATCACTGGGCGTATTCCGCAATCACCTGTGTGAACGCAGGCATCGAGCACTCCTGCATAACTCTTGCAGTGCGACTCAACCCGCTCATCGTCAAAGATGCGAATCACCTCATTCAAATGAATCTCCGAGGCGGGTCGCGCGAGATGATAGCCACCCTTCGTGCCGCGCTGCGATTGCACCAGTCCAGCCTTTGTAAGAATCCACATCAGCTTCCCGGCATTGGCGACTGAGATGCCTTCCCGCCTGGCAATCTGTGCCAGCGTCAGGGACTGACCGGCAGCACGTGCCCGAGCGAGCTGCAGCAAGCAACGCAGTCCAAATTCCTCTTGTGCTGATATCTTCATTGATTTCGGGGCCAGTCTAGCGAAACCTTACTTTAAAGTCAAGATTAAATTGTCGTTGGGTGGTGGGGTGAGATCTCCTTGGCCAGGTTAGACTTGAGCCGGTTACAAGGTAAAGGTGAATTCGATATATCCGGTGAGCCGGAAGCGTTTGCCCGCGACGACGGTCGGCTGAAATCTCCACAGCCGGGCCGTGTCTTCGGCAGCCTTTCTTAGCAAAACAGGACCTTCGGAATGGGAGATATTGGCGACTCTCCCATCCTCGTCGGTAGTTAGGTAAACCCTGACTACTCCTGTTGCTCCGGCGGCCTTGGCCGCTTGCGGATAGACGGGGACTACTTTCTTGGTTGCCCAATGATTTAACGAGCCGATGCTAAGTGTATCGGAGTCAACGCTGTTGTTCGGTTCCGCCGCGCCACCATTTCGATCACTCGCATCGCTGTGTTGCGAAATATCTGGTTTGAGCGTCTCAGTCTTGGAGTTACCAACAGATGACGGGGCGTCCGCGGGAGACGTCGCTCTTCCAACCTGAGACTGGAGCGTTGGTATCCCGTCAAGCGAAGCCATCTCCGTTTGCGATGACACTAGTCCCTGGCGGGCGCCTGCGTACTCCTTCTCCCACTTCTCGCGATCTTCGCCGTCACGGGCCAGGGAAAGACGAATGCCCAAGACGTCTTCCAGCAGGGCCAAAGAATCGTAGGCTTTGGAGGTGTCTTTAGTGATTTCCTTGGCCTGCGCAATCATGCGCTCCAGGAGCGATCGCAGCCGATCCAGGTCGTTTAAGGCCTCTGGCGGCAGTGCTGAATCTGATACGTTAATGCCAAAACTCCGATAGCGCGCCAGATGGGCCCGGGCGCCGTTCACCGCCTGTCCTGCGAGAGCAAAATAAGTACGAATTGATCCACCTGTCTGCGCAGAGCGCGTTCTAAAAGTCTCTTCCAATAACGACTCCGCGCGGGCGTAATTTCCCTCTTCCAGGTAGATACTCATCAACATTACTGACGCGACGTTGCGCACAACGTCTTCTTTGGCGGCCGAACGGACCGATTCGAGTTCCCTTACCGCCGCTTCCAGTTGGTGTGCTGCTGCCAAAGCGCGCGCCCGTTCGATGCGAGCTTGAACAGTGGCTGCTGCAGCGTCAGCCTTTGCCGGCTCTTCTGCTGATTGACCGTACGCCCAGGCCGGGGCAAGGGGAACGAAAACGAGAACGAGGATCAACCTGAGGAGGTTTCGATAAGACAGCTGATGATGGCTTGAAAAGCTTTTCCCTTTCACTCAATAACTCCCAAAATGCAAAAAGCGAGCCTAAAGGCTCGCTTACCAGATACCGTAAATCCGACGTCCTATTATGGTCCCTTATCTCGTTCGAGGCAAGTGTTCAACACACGGGCGCCACTATTCTCGAGGGCCGGCCAAGCTCTTGATTATTCGTTCGCGAAAAAGGCGTGCGCTGGCCCTGATTGCCGTCTCGTCGAGGGTAAGTAAACGGCGATCTTGCATGAGAACGCGGCCATTCACGATGACCGTCCGTACGTCAGAAGCCTTAGTTGCGTAAACCAGGTCGGAATAGAGGTTATACAGTGGTATCTGATTCAGCGCATTACGTTCGACAAGAACGAGGTCGGCCCGCTTGCCCGCTTCAATTGAGCCAATCTCTTTTTCCAGATGCAGCGCCTGCGCTCCTCGAATTGTAGCCAGTTCCAGGGCTTCTCGTGCCGAAATCACTTTCGGATCCATGCTGAACACCTTGTGCAGCTTGGCAACCGTGTCCATTTCCTCCCACATGTTGAGGTCGTTGTTCGAAGCCGCCCCGTCGGTTCCCAGTCCAACCAGCAACCCCTCAGCCAGCATCTTTGGCACTGGGGCTACCCCTGCGGCGAGTTTCATGTTCGATTGTGGATTGTGAACGACGCCAACGCCCAATCGCTTGAGCACCGCTAGCTCATTTTCGGTAGGCCAAACAACATGCGCAGCAATCACCCGATCGTTGAGAAAGCCGATTCGCGCGAGGTAATCGATCGGGCTTTGACCTTTTGCTTTGAGGCTATCTTCGACTTCTCTCTTAGTTTCGGAGATATGTGTGACGATAGGAGAACCTGTTCGATCGGAGAAGGCACGCGCAGCTTTCAGGTGCTCTTCAGAAACCGTGTAAGCGGCATGGGGCGCGATCGCCGGAGTGATCAGCTCGTGGCCCTGCCATTTCTTCACGAACCGCTCGACATAAGCCATCGCCTCAGCGTTTGTTTTGTTATCAGCTACCGGAAAGTCTATTACTGTCTCACCGAGAACGCCGCGCAGCCCGGCTTTTGCGGTCTCGTCAGCGATCGCATCCTCGAAGTAATACATGTCGCAGTAGGTCGTGGTACCGCCGCGAACCATCTCTGCCAGACCCAAGCGAGTCCCGACTCGAACAAACTCCTCAGTAACATTCTTCGCCTCAGCGGGAAAGATATATTTCGTTAGCCACTCTTGCAGATCCAGGTCATCTGCCAACCCGCGAAAGAGCGTCATAGGGACGTGAGTATGTCCGTTGATAAGGCCGGGGATAATAGTTTTCCCCCTCGCGTCAATCACCTGGCGTCCGGGGTACTTTTTCGCGATCTCACTGCGTGAACCTACCGCCACGATACGGCCGCGCTTGACGGCGATACCGCCATCTTCAATGACCTGGCGCGACTCGTTCATCGTGACGATCGTGCCTCCCAGGACAACTAGATCGACACGCTCGCCAGCCCTGCCCTTCTGTTCCGCGGATGCACCTAACGAAGAAGAGTTGAGAGACATGGCGAAGAGCACAACAAGTATCAGCAGCTGCTTTGACATAGTTTTTGCGGCAACACTTTCAATACTTCGGTGCTGAGGGATGAGCGCTCGAGGGCATCAAGCTTGTTTTCGGCCGCCGCTAAGAAACCGCGCATCAAACGCTCGCGGCAGCAGATCTTTGACGCCCACGGTCTCATTTTCACCTCGCAAGTTAGCTAAAACTATGGTCGCATGCTTGCAAAACTCCCAGATAATCTGCCTACAGGTGCCGCATGGAGGCGTCAGCGACTCCGTATCCGCAACAACAGCCAGTTCTGTGAATTGCCGCTCTCCTTCCGAGAGCGCCTTCCAGATCGCGACGCGCTCCGCACACACAGTAAGGCCATAGCTGGCGCTTTCTACATTGCAACCCGTGTACACCTTTCCGCTTTCCGTCCTGACGGCGGCGCCTACAAGAAAGTTAGAAAACGGCGCCACGGATTGAAGGCGCGCGCGAGTTGCCACTGCAACCAGCGACTGCAACGATTCTTCGCTCAATTGCGGCCTCCCACTGAGGTGAGAGCCGCCGCCAACCTCTCGCGAATCTTTCCGCTAATTAAATCAATGCTCACAAGATTATGACCACCTTCCGGAATTATTACGTCCGCATAACGCTTCGAGGGTTCAACGAACTGCATATGCATCGGTCGCACGTTGGCGATATATTGTTCTATCACCGATTCCACCGTCCGGCCCCTTTCGGCAATGTCGCGCCGAAGCCGGCGAATGAAGCGAATGTCATCGGGTGTGTCAACAAACACCTTGATGTCCATTTGCTCAAGCAAACGCGAGTCGGCAAAAATCAGAATACCTTCCACAATCACAATCGGCTTGGGCTCAACGCGCCGCGTATCGTTCATACGCGTATGCGCCTTAAAGTCGTAAAGCGGCAGGTCGATGGCTTCGCCGGCTTTGAGCTTGCGGATGTGGTGGACCAGAAGATCGTTGTCGAGCGCGTCTGGATGGTCGAAGTTTGCCAGCTGGCGATAGTCCAGTGGCAAATCTTTGAGATTACGATAGTAGGAGTCTTGCTGGATAAAGACGACTTCGTTCGCGCTGACCGATTCGAGAATCCGGTTCGCCACGGTTGTCTTGCCCGACCCCGTGCCCCCACTGATGCCGATTATCATGCTAATGATTTTTACACCTTCCCATCCTCGCGTGACAGCTAAGCCAAACAAAATTTAGCCGCAGATGAGCGCGGATGTACGCAGATTTGAAGAGGCCTTAATCAAAACCATTATAGTTTCTGTTCCGATCCGCGTTTATCTGCGTAAATCCGCGGCTAATGCTTTAGAGCCGGCCAATGATGCGCCGGAGCAGCATAGTGAACGTAGCTCTCACTTTGTTTCCGGTATCCATGACTTCCTCGTGGTCGATGGGACGGTCGCTAATCCCCGCCGCCATGTTTGTTATGCAGGAGATGCCGAGAACGTCCATGCCCATATGACGCGCTACGATTGCTTCGGGGACAGTGCTCATGCCAACGGCGTCAGCTCCGAATGAACGAAGCATGTGGATTTCGGCGGGAGTCTCGTAGCTCGGGCCCGAAAGCGCTGCGTAGATCCCACGTCTTATCTCTACGCCCAGGTCACGTGCTTCATCGACGGCGGTTTCCTGCAGGTTACGCGAATAAACTTCACTGAGGTCGGGGAATCTAGGGCCAAAGCGTTCGTCATTAGGGCCGCGCAATGGGTTTACTCCCATAAGATTTAAGTGGTCGCTGATAACCATCAAGGTGCCCTGGCTCAATTCGACGTTAATGCCGCCGGCGGCGTTCGTCAGCAGCAAAGTTTGAATTCCCAGCAGCTTGAACGTGCGAATGGGAAAGGTAACCTCCTCCAAAGAGTAACCCTCATAAAAATGGACACGGCCCTGCATAGCCACGACTGGGATCTGCTCAACTTTACCGATTACAAGGCTGCCCGCATGACCTTCGACCGTGGAAACCGGAAAACCTGGAATCTCGGCATAAGGAATGCGCACGGCATTTGCGAATTCGTCCGCAAATCCTCCCAGTCCACTACCCAGAACAACCGCAACTCGAGCCTTTTCCTCGGTACGAGCGCGAATCGTCCGTGCGGCGTGTTCCGCACGCGCATAAAGATTCGAAGTTGCTGGTCCTTCAACCATGGTTACTGACATGACCTCTCTCGCCCTACCGCTCCTTTTGGTAAGGAATGCCAAGTGCTTTCGGGGGCCGCGATGATCCAATAAACCCAGCCAACACTACAATCGTCAGCACGTAAGGCACCATTTGAATGAATTGGATCGGGATATCCTCTCCCGACGGCAGTTTCACCACTCCCTGCATTTGGATTGTCACCGCTTCGGTGAATCCGAACAAGAGACAGGCCAGCATCGTCTGCACCGGCCGCCACTTGCCGAAGATCAAAGCGGCAAGTGCAATAAAACCCCTCCCCGACGTCATGTTTCTCGTAAAGAGTGACGACTGACCAATTGAAAGGTAAGCACCACCGATCCCGGCAAGTACGCCTGACAGTAACACGCCTGCATATCTCATCCGCGCCACAGGCACGCCCGCCGCATCGGCCGCCTCAGGGTTTTCGCCCACCGAGCGTAGTCGCAAGCCAAAAGGCGTCTTGTACAAGACGTACCAGGCTACAGGCACAAGCACAATTGCAATGACAATCGGCGTCCAGGGAATTAGATTCTCCTTGGGAATCTGGGGGGTTGAACCTGACGAGAGAAAAAACGCCCCGCTAAGGAAACCCGGCACCCCAATCATGAGGATGTTGATTGCCGTTCCCGTCACGACCTGATCGGCACGATAGCGAATGCATGCGATCGCATGAATCGTCGCAATCATCAAGCCCGCTCCCATGCCGGCGAGAAGACCCACAAAAGGATTCCCGACTGCATAGGTCACCGCAGCAGCGGTGAACGCGCCGGCCAGCATCATTCCTTCAAGCGCAATGTTAATCACGCCCGAGCGCTCGGAGAACATCCCACCGAGCGCAGCGAGAATCAAGGGAGTAGACAGGCGAATGGTCGACCAGATCAATGAGACTGTGAAGATTTCAGTCATTGCTTCAGACCTTTGAGCGCTTCAGCAAACCAAGCTTCGCAAACGGACCCCGGAAGAATGCTTCTGCCGCTACAAAAAGAATTATCGTGCCTTGCAACACCTGAACGATGTCCTTCGTCACGTGTTCGGTGAAGGCATCGACTGGGATGCCGCCGCGTTGGAGAATTGCAAACAGCAGCGCAGACAAAATCACGCCTACAGGGTGGTTGCGTCCCAGGAGCGCGACCGCAATACCTGTAAAGCCGTAGTTATCAGAGAAGCCGTCGTAGTATCGATAGCGATAACCAAGAACTTCATTGATACCAACCATTCCGGCGAGAGCTCCGGAGATCGTCATTGCTATTATGATCTGCGCGCGGACCGAGATGCCGCCATACTCGGCAGCGCTGGGATTGGCACCCGTGGCCCGTAGCTCATAGCCCCACTTTGTGCGCCATAGGAACAAATACACCAGACCACAACAAATCAGCGCCAGCACAAAAGAGAGATTGAGTGGAATCCACTCGGGCAAACCGGGAATGAACTTACCCAGCCGTGCGATATGCGCACCTTGTCCGATCGGAACGGTCTGCATAATCGGATCGCCGGGCGCTTTGTAGTGGTATTGCGTGAAGTAGCTCAGCAACGCAACCGCGACAAAATTCAGCATGATGGTATTGATAACTTCGTGCGAGCCAAAGCGTGCTTTCAAAACTCCGGGGATCGCCCCCCACGCTCCGCCACCCAGAATCGCAGCCACAAAACACAGGGGAATCACGAGCCATGAGGAAAGGTTCGCGAAAGTAATTCCGACCCAGGCTGTGGCAAATGCGGCCATGTAGAGTTGGCCCTCGGCTCCGATGTTAAGCAACCCGCAACGAAAAGCTACGAGTACGGCAAGACCGGTAAAGATCAGTGGCGTTGCGTAGAAAAGTGTATAGCCAATGCCAACAGGCCAGGAAAACGCGCTGCCAAAGAGGAGCGCGTAAGCTTGCAAGGGGTTATCGCCGATAGCGAGGATCAGAATCCCCCCGACAGTAAAGGCGGCGACGACGGCGATTAAAGGAAAGAGCAGTTCGCGAAAAAGGGTCATCTAATTTTTCAGATCTTGAATCTCCAATCTGAGATTTTAATCAGATACTCAATCGGCAATTGGAAATCGGCAATCGACAATCTCCTCAGTGCCCTCGCGTCATTAACAATCCGATTTCCTCAATAGTAGCCACCTTGGGATCAACCTCGCCTACGATTCGTCCTTCGTGGATGATCAGCAGGCGATCGGATAGCGACGTTACTTCTTCAAGTTCAGCAGATACTAGAAGCACCGCACACCCCGCGTCACGCAGGGCAACCAACTTGCGATGAATAAACTCGATCGCCCCGATGTCTACGCCACGAGTAGGCTGCGAGACCAACAATAGCTTCGGATCAACCTTAAACTCCCTGCCGATTATTAACTTCTGTTGATTGCCGCCGGAGAGTGATCGTGCGGGAAGATCCGGGTTCGCGGGGCGCACATCAAAACCTTCGATAATCTGGTTTGCCCGCTTGCGAACAGCGCCGTTGTCCAAAAAAACACCCGCATAAGACACGATTGGTTTGCGATAGTGCACACCCAGAATCGAATTCTCGGCAAGATCGAATTCGAGCAACAGACCACGGCGATGCCGATCCTCGGGAATGTGTGCGATGCCCACCTCTCGCCGCAACCGCGCCCCTTCCTGGGTGATGTCACGATCTTCAAATCGGATCTCGCCCGAAAGCTGAGACGGGCTTATGAGTCCCGCAAGCGCCTCAATCAATTCCGTTTGACCGTTACCCTCAACTCCCGCGATGCCGAGGATCTCACCCTTGCGAACTTCAAAGGAAACGCCATCGACCGCTTTGGCACGACCTCTGGTCGTTACGGAAAGATTCCGAACGCTCAACTCCTCAGACCCAGTCTTCGCTTCCGTTTTTTCGACGCGCAAGAGTACCTCACGACCGACCATCAGGCGCGCGAGCTCCGCAGCATTAGTCTCTGTCGTCTGTAAACGACCGACAACGCGACCGTCGCGCATCACAGTCACCTCATCCGAGATGGCCAGGACCTCAGCCAGTTTGTGGGTGATTATGACAACGGTTTTCCCTTGCTCCCGCATTCTACGCAGGATAGAAAAGAACTCTTCCACTTCCTGCGGTGTCAAAACCGCTGTCGGCTCATCAAGAATCAGCAAACGCGCGTGGCGATAGAGCGCTTTCAGCAGTTCAACCCGCTGCTGCTGGCCAACTGAAAGATGGTCGATGATTGCGTTCGGATTAACTGCCAGCTTGAATTCTTCAGAGAGCCTGCGAATCTCCAGGCTTGCTTTGGCGAGATCGAGTGCAACTGCGCTCCCGGGCTCAGCCCCAAGGACAATGTTCTCGGCCACTGTTATCGTGTCCACCAGCATGAAGTGCTGGTGAACCATGCCGATCCCCAGCGCAATCGCATCATGAGGTGATTCGATCTGGTGCACGTGGCCATCAACCAGGATCTCGCCCTCATCAGCCTTGTAAAATCCATATGCGATGCGCATGGCCGTGGACTTTCCGGCGCCGTTCTCTCCGACAATGGCATGGATAGTCCCCGGCTTAACGACAATGTTGACGTGGTCGTTAGCTAGTACGTTGCCGAAACGTTTGGAGATGTTGCGTAATTCCAACACTGCGTTGGTCTTTGGTCTTGGGTCTTCGGCCTTTGGTCCGGGTCTTCGCCTAGTCCGCGGTTACCCAAGGGCCCGCCGTCTCCTCTCCAGCGACCCAATTGAGCGCAGGTACGCGTTTAGTTTTGGTGTTAGCTCTTTCACTAAAGGAAGCACCACGCTAACCTGCTTGTCGCTACGTAACCTACGCCGGTAGGCTCGCCGAAGCCAATGCTTCGTCTCGTATAACGAGCCTCTGGCCATTCTCAAGAATCTGCGGATTTCCGGATCGGTGCCTCTCCCACTTCCTTCTGCAATGTTAGCGCCAATGCTATCCGCTGCTCGTATGAGTTGTTTCCCTACCGTATCCCTTGCAAGTACTTCCCAACGAAGTACTATCTTCCACAACTGGTCCGATAATTTCTCAGATAGTTTGTAGATCTGTAGGTTTTCAAAGTTGGTCTTTTCCATCTTGGATCTCCTGAGGAAAGATTGATAAGACCGTATGTCAAGAAATCTCAAAGACCTAAGACCCCCACTACTTAGTCATCGCATCCGTGACTTTGATTTCGCCTGCGATGATCTTTTTCTTGGCTTCGTCCGCCTGCTTAATCATTTCGGGCGTGACCAGGTCCTTGTTGTGCTCATCCATGCTGTAACCAACGCCATCCTTGTCGAGCCCGTAGACATGAAAGCCGGCCTTGAATTGTCCATTCACGACGTCTTTGATGATGTCATAGACAGCGTTGTCAACACGCTTCACCATGCTTGTCAACACGTACCCGGGCTTGACCATGTTCTGATTGGAATCAACGCCAATGACAAAATGTGTTGCTCTTCCGTCCTTCTTGCCCTGCTGCTCGACCGCGTCAAAAGCGCCGAGGCCCGAGTTGCCTGCCGCAGTGAAGATTACGTCAGCGCCTTTCCCGATCTGAGCCAGCGCAATTTCTTTGCCCTTGCCCGGATTGTTCCAGGCAGCGTCGGTAACACCAACATAGTTTGGTATTACACGAATGTTGGGATTAACGGCCCGGGCACCCTCTTCGTAGCCCTCTTTAAACCGATGGATTAGGCCAATATCCATACCACCAAGGAAACCAATCGTTCCGGTCTTCGTGGTCTTGGCGGCCAGCATGCCCACCAGATATGAGCCTTCATGTTCTTTGAAAACCAGCGACGCGACATTCCCAAGATTGCTGACGCCATCCACGATCGCGAACCTGATGTTGGGATAGTCCTTCGCCACTTGCTCGATGATGGGAGTTTGCGCAAAGCCGATTCCGATAATCAGATCGTAACCGCGTTCGGCAAAGGCCCGCATCGCCGGCTCGATGGAAGTGGGATTGCCGGGTTCGATGTCGCGCAGCACAATACCCAGGGGAGGCTTGCCGCAATTGGAGCCATCGGGCCACTTGCCGGTTGCCGCGCAGTTGGCGCCGGCCCACGCCGCGGCGTTAAAAGAGCGGTCATCCTTGCCACCAATATCAAAAACGATTCCCACACGCACTTTTGATCTGTCATCCGCGCCGTAGCTCTGGCCACAGCCGGAAGCCAACAAGGCGCCAAGGCAAACAACAAGAAACAGGCAAACAACGTAGATCTTCATTCGTTTATTACTTCCTTAATAAGTTTTGGTAGCTCACCGCGAAACTCTTCAGCCACCTCGTACGCCTGCTGGATTCGCCTGCAAGCTTCCTGAGCCTTCGATTCGTCACGGCTGAATACGACTCCAAGCGACTGTCCCGCTTCAACCCTCTGGCCAATTTTCGCTTCTGCGATGAACCCAACAGTGGGATCTATCTTATCTTCGATGCGTACACGCCCACCGCCCAGGGCTGCAATCGCATACCCAATCTCGTCCGCTTTGACTCTTGTGATGTAACCAGCGCGCGGAGAGTTTACCTTAAAGGATTCGCGCACTAAAGGGAGAACAGCACGTGATTCATCACAAACTCGCTCGTCGCCGCCCTGCGCCACCACATTCTGGCGAAAGCGCTCAAGTGCTTCGCCGGACTCGAGCACCCGCTGCAAACGCCGGCGAGCGGCATCCAGGGAATCATCCACTTGAGACAATACCAACATGTGGGCCGCAAGCTCTATTGAGAGATCGAGCACGGGGCGCGTGCCGTCTTCCATCTCGCCGCGCAAAATGTCAATGCATTCCCTCACCTCGAGCGAGTTTCCCACAGCACGTCCCAGTGGTTGATTCATGTCAGTCAAGAGCGCTCTTGTCCGAATACCACATGAGTTACCGGTTCCTACCAGAGCGTGGGCCAAGGCCTTCGCGCGCGCATCATCTCGCATGAACGCACCGGAACCGACCTTAACGTCGATCACCATCGCATCCAGGCCGGCCGCACCCTTCTTGGAGATTATTGACGCCACAATCAGAGGGATTGCCTCAACGGTGGCAGTCGCATCGCGCAGGGCGTACATTTTCTTGTCAGCCGGTGCGAGTTCAGCGGTCTGGCCGGCCATCGCATATCCGACCTGCTCTAATACTCTCTGAAACTCCGTTGCCGATAGATCGACGCGATATCCGGGGATGGATTCGAGTTTGTCGAGCGTGCCGCCTGTATGACCCAAACCGCGACCGGAGATCATAGGCACGCAAACGCCGCAGGCCGCCACCAGCGGAGCGATCACCAGCGATGTCTTATCGCCCACACCCCCCGTTGAGTGCTTATCAGCTTTTGGTTTGGGAATACCGGAGAAGTCCAGGATGCTGCCGGATTGCAGCATCGCCTCGGTAAGCGCCCGCTGCTCATCCTCATTCATGCCATTCAAATAGATGGCCATCAGCAAGGCGCTGATTTGATAGTCGGCGATCTCGCCATGAGTCACGCCCTCGATGAAGAACCTAATCTCTTCAGTCGAAAGCTGTTCGCGGTCGCGTTTCTTACGAATGACGTCTTGAGGTCTCAATCGTGTATCTCAATCGCCCGTCATCAATACCGCCGCTTGAGCCATTACAGCGAGGCCTTGTCCGACTTCACCCAGCCCTTCGGCCGTCTTGGCCTTTACGCTTACGCAGCCCGTGTCAACCTCGAGCACACCAGCTATATTTTCGCGCATGGAAGGCACGTAGGGCCGGAGCTTGGGTTCCTCCAGCATGACAGTTGCGTCGACGTTGACCACACGCAAGCCTCGCTCCCGGGCCAACCACATTACGCGAGAAAGAAGTTGCAAACTATCAGCATCCTTCCACTGCGGATCCCGATCCGGAAAATGCACTCCTAAATCACCTTCGCAAAGCGCGCCCAGAATTGCGTCAGCAATCGCATGAGAGAGAGCGTCGGCATCCGAGTGGCCCTCCGCGCCGCGGGCTGAAGCAATCTGCACACCGCCAAGAATCAGCGGTCGCCCATCAGCCAAACGGTGGGTGTCATTGCCAATGCCGATGCGGAACATTTAAGTAAAGGTCTTTGGTCTTTGGTCTTGGGTTTTTGGTCTTTGTGCTTTGTTCTTCTGAACTTTGTACTTTGTACTTTGTACTTTGTTCTTTTAGCTTTCAGGGTGGCGCTCGGGGAGCACGAAATACAAAAGCACAAAACACCAGGTGCCAAGTACAAAGTTCAAAGTTCAAAGCACAAAGACCTAAGACCAGCTCTTCATTTCTTTAAGCAACCCTTCACCAAGCGTCAAATCTTCCCGGTTAGTGATCTTAATATTCCTCGAGCTGCCTTCAACAATTGCTACCTTTACGCCCAGCCGCTCAACGAGCGCGCTATCGTCTGTCAATTCAGGATCCAGGAGATCAATCTGTTCGTAAGCGCGCCGCAGCAGTTCGTAACGAAAGCACTGTGGCGTGAGGGCGCGGCGGAGTTGTGATCGCGCATGTGTTTTGACAACTGCGCCATTTGCTACTTGTTTGACCGTATCAGT
Source organism: Pyrinomonadaceae bacterium (assembly GCA_050748205.1). Taxonomy (GTDB): domain Bacteria; phylum Acidobacteriota; class Blastocatellia; order Pyrinomonadales; family Pyrinomonadaceae; genus PSRF01. Next base: position 14,386 of record JBOGOU010000094.1, read on the forward strand.
CATCGGCGCGACAAGGACTGACGCTTCATTCGCAATCGCCGCGCTAACCGTTTCGGCAATTTCTGCGGAACTCACGAAGGGTCGCACTCCGTCGTGCACGGCAACAATCTCGGCTGTAGCCGGCCGAACTGCAAGCAACCCCCGAAAAACTGATTCAGCGCGAGTGGCCCCTCCCGGGACGATTCTCGCGAGCTTTCGCAACCCGTATTTCTGTGCGCTGGCCAGAAATCCGGCGGTATCCTGCGCGGGTAAAACTAAAATTATTTCCTGGATGACTTCACACTGCTCAAATGGCCGAAGCGTGTGAAAAATGATTGGAGTGCCTGCCAGTTCCAGGAACTGCTTGGCTCGCTTGCTGCCCATCCGGGCGCCTTGCCCGGCTGCAGCAATGATTGCGACATTCATAAAGAGGGTAACAAGTGATGAGTGACCAGCAACAAGAAAACCGAACTCTTGTCACTTGTCACTCGTCACTTGTCACTTTTGTCTATTCGATCACCGGTTCGCTATCCGTAATGCGAACTGGTCCGGCAGGGCTGCGCGCGTCGCGCTGCGGGCGTCGCGCAGTGCCATTGATGCGGTGCTCGCCATTCCCGTTTTCCGCGTCTTCCCAGAGACGGCCAAAAATCATTTTGCCGGCGGTTGTTTGCAGCACGCTGGTAACGGCAATATCTGCATTTTTGCCGATCAACTTGCGTGCATTATCGACAACGACCATGGTCCCGTCATCGAGATACGCGACTCCCTGGTTGTATTCCTTTCCCTCTTTCAAAATGAAGACGCGCATTGCTTCGCCCGGGAGTACCACCGGCTTCAGCGCATTGGCAAGCTCATTGATATTGAGCACACTGACGCCGCGTAGTTGAGAGACCTTATTGAGATTGAAGTCGTTCGTCACTATTACCGCGTCGAGTTGCTTGCCCAACTCGATCAACTTCAAATCAACTTCCCGCACCGACGGAAAGTCGGTCTCCACAATTTGAATATCGAGGGAACTGTTATTCTGCAACCGGTTGAGCATATCCAGGCCGCGACGGCCCCTTTGCCGCTTCGACGAGTCGGGGGAGTCGGCGACCTGTTGCAGCTCGCGGAGAATGAACTGGGGAATAATCAATGAGCCAGTGAGAAAACCTGTTTCAGCAACGTCCGCAATGCGCCCATCAATAATCACCGACGTATCCAGTATCTTTAGATCGCGCCGTGAAGCCTTGTCTGTGAGGATGCCGCCCAGGGCCGAGAGCTCGAGGTAGTCGCCTTTGGCCGCACCGACCATCAGGCCGACATACGCCATGAAGAAGGTCAAGGAAAGAGTGAGAAAGGTCTTGACTTCCGGGGCCACGGCCATCGATTCCTGCCTGCTAATCAAGGATCCAATCAGAAAAGCTCCTATGATTCCCATGATCGAACCCACGGCTGCGCCTATCAAGGTCTTTAAAGTCGCCCGGCGAATCCGCAATTCGAAGAGGATGATACAGATGGCGATCAGGGCGCCTACACCGGCAGAGATCCACCGATCCCTGGCGATTGGCCGGAGCACGTAACCTGCTGCTACAAGTATGGCGGTAAAAACTAGCCGTATGATAACGACATCGGCGTGCATCACGGGCGGAATCTTATCACGGCCTGAACAACCAGTCACCTAAAAACCTTTTGGCACGAGGCGTTTTGCGCCTTCGAGTTAGGGTTTTAGTTCAGGCCATCCCACCCACCGCGGAGATCGGGTGAAAACCCAAAAGGACTTTAGGGCAGTATGGACTCGCTATGCTCGGCCATCGAACGAACCAGCAAGTTGTTCATACGGAGTTCACAACATTGTCAGGCAGTTCGGCGTATAAGCCAGCATGAAGAAAGAACAGTGGCCGGAGATTGTGAGTATTAACAGAGGAGGAGACTCTATGCCGAGAGGCAAATTTTTTATCGCTGTGGTGATTCTAATAGTTACCATTTTCCTGATCGGAGCAATGGTGACCTTCACGAATATCAAGTATGCACAGGAAGGAACGGTGCAGGTCGTAACCAAGTGGGGCGCGATTGAACGCATCTACACCCCATCGGACGGATGGTTCACGACGATTGCTCCGGGACGCAAGAGTTACGATGTCAACATCAAATCGTTTACAGAGAGCGCACCGGTGCGCGTAACCAGTAAAGACAACGCGGCCTTACAGGTCGAAATTTCCTTGACTGCTTACACAGACCCCACGAAGGTAGCGGAGTACGTGCGCAAGTACGGGTTCTCGGAAGAGGAGAGACACCGCCGGCGCAACGAGATCTTGAAAGGAATCGTACAAACGGAAGCGCGCAATTCTTTTGCGGATTACGGAGCTTACGAGATTTACGCCAATCAGGAGCAGATTCAAAAGCGGATCTTAGAATCATTGCGCCCGCAACTCGGTAGTCAACTCCTGCTCGTCACCGAGTCCGTGCAGATCGGCAATCCCGATTTCTTAGATGACAGGGTCGAAGCAGCCGCTTCCGGCGTCGTTGCCAATGAGAAACAAAAGCAGGCTGAAGAAGCCAGACTCGAAGCCGCAAAGGTCGCGGCGCAGACCAAGCAGATTGAAGCTCAGACTTTCGCTAATCCGGCTCTGCTCGAAATCAAGAAGCTGGAACTGCAATTAGAGATCGAGCGCGCACGCGCCGAGGGTATCAAGAATCATCAAGGCGCGCTGACCATAATGTATGGGCAGCCGGGCGTCCAGTTGCAAGTTCCTGGGGGGAGGTAACGTGAGATTCTTATTCCTGGTCTGGCTGGTGATAGAGGGCTTGCAACTCGTTTTGATCGGGATGCTGGTGGTCGGTTATCGCAACTTGCAGCGGCGGTTGGATGAGGGTGCCTATCGCTTCAGCACTCACCCGCCGCCTTCTGTGACGGACGACGGCGGCACCAAGGAGTTGTCCGGGAGTTATATCGCCACATCTGACTCATCGTAGACTGTCAAAAATGGTGTTCAACAATTGCTCCGCAGGGTCATGACCATGCTGCCAGTACATTATTCCGCCCAGACGATGCGACTTGACGAACTCGGCTTTTGCCTTCAGCGACTCCGGGTCGTCGTAGCTGATGAAAGTGGCTGCGTCTGCGTTCCAAAGATACGGCGCTTTGGCCGCAGCATCCCACAGCCGCTTGAACCCTTGCTTGTTGATAAAGTCATGGGTCAACGCAGCGTATGAATGTTCACCTTCGTAACGCTCGAAAATCTGATAGAGACCGTTGTTCTCCGCCTTTACTCCTGAAAAAGACCTGCCGTAGAACGCTGTGCCGAGGACGAGCTTCCTGGAGGGAATTCCGGCGCCCAGATGCTGCTTTACCGAAGCCTCGGCATATTCGTTCGAATCCCCGACACTAAGAGATCGGTATAATCCCGTATGGTGTCCTGTCGTTCTCGCTGAGCTCGTGTAAAAGTCGTAAGCCATAATGTTTATCCAATCGAGATAAACGTGAAGGTTATCCATTTCGGTAGTTTTGAAATAGTCACCGGCGGCTGAGGCAATGGTGAGCGTGTACCCCTCAGTGCCTCTGCGATTGCGCTCGCTGCTGAGCGAGTCGAGGTGCTGACGCACAGTCTTCAGTAGGAAGGTAAGGTTCTCCTTATCCTCCTGGCGATACTTGATCCCGGGGCCAGGCTGTCCAGGGTATTCCCAATCCAGATCGATACCGTCCAGCGCGTATCGCTTTATCAGCTCAACCGCGTCTTAGCAAACCTGTCTCGCGATGTGTCGGACAAGGCGGCATCAGAAAAATTGTCTGCGCCCCAGCCGCCCACAGACAAAATAATCTTGAGTGATGGGTTCTTTGCCTTCAGGGCCTGGAGC
>JBOGOU010000095.1:0-17219 GCA_050748205.1 Pyrinomonadaceae bacterium
GGTTGAATGCTGGGATCCATTGGCTACCGCAAATGGTTCTGTGAGTCGAGTGGGGTGGCGAGTTTTAGACGGCTACTATGGCGATGTTGTTCTGGTTGGCAAGGGTGAGCATCTCGTCTCGGTCCAGCATCAGAGTCTTGTCCGCGGAAATACAGAGGCACGTAGCGCCAGCCTCAAGCATCGCTTCAATTGTTGGCACTCCGACCACAGGTACGTCGAAACGCATGTCCTGGCGAGGTTTGGCCAGCTTCACTACGGTCAGGCGGCCTCCGGCGAGATTGCTTCGCCTTCCCCGGATCAGGCCGGCAAGGCCACCCACCACGCCCCGTCTCCGCCGCGCCGCAACCGGCTGCGACGTTTTGTCCCCAATGGGGTGGTTCTCTGAAGACTCACTCGCTTGATCACGTGGGCCTCCTCGCGTGAGCTCGCCCGCGCGGAGAATTGTGGCATCAGTGCCTTCCATCGCTTCAATTGCCACGCACGCTTTGCCACGCACAACCACTGTTTGGCCCAAATCGAGTCGCGAGACTTCCCGCACTATTTCCAATGCATACTCGATATCTTCACGCTCGCGGGCATCGGGTTCGCGGTCCGTTAGTGTACCGGGGCGAGGAAGGTACTCACGAAGAAAATAGGTGGAATCAATGAGCTCGATGCCTTCGCCGCTCAACTCCTCGGCCACAGCGCCGATTAGTGAGTCAGTGTTGCGACGAGGCAGTCTCAGAAGTATTTTCAGCATTCGTGCGTCGGGGACGGCCCGACTGAAGATCTGAACATGCTTGACCTGCCCGGCCATGATTGCCTTCTCGACGCCTTCGCTTTTGAGGAAGCTGATCATCTTTCCCAACTGGCCAATGCCAACCCACTGCACGCGTTCAGCGATCTGCTCGATTTCCTGATCAGTCTCTTCGCGGATTGCTACCACCGAAAGAGAAGCACCTGCGCGGCGCGCGCCTTCGAGCACAAGGAGGGGGAATTTGCCGTTACCTGCTATCAAGCCGTAGCGCATTGCACAAATTGCAGAGGCGGACCTCGGCGTCCGCCCTCTGATGTGAATATTCGTAATCAGGTGGACCAGAGCGGTCCCTACTTGCCTGTCAGCCTACTTCACAACTCCGCGTTTTGAGCTCTCAATGAACCGCACCAGCTCGGCGACTTCCGCGCACTCTGGAATCTCTTCCTTGATCCGCTCCAGAGCCTGAGACGTGTTTAGTTTGGATGAGAGCAGCAAGTGGAAGGCGTGATGAAGGGAATTGATGATCTCGCGCGAATAACCGCGGCGTTTCATGCCCGTCGTATTCAACCCGAAGCAGCTGGCATGATTGCCGACTGTCAGTGCAAAAGGCAGGGCGTCTTTAACCACGACGGAGTAACCACCGACGTAAGCCTCCCGGCCAACTCGACAAAACTGATGGACGCCTGAATAGGCGCCGACATTCGCGCGATCCTCGATGGTTACGTGGCCGGCAAGAGTTGCCGCATTCGCCATAATTACCGAGTTTCCTAGTTTGCAGTCATGAGCAATATGGGCTTGGGCCATGATCAAACAATCATCGCCGATTTGCGTTAGCATACCGCCGCCGGCGCTGCCGCGATGAACGGTCACGAATTCTCGAATCTGATTGCGTTGCCCGATCCGCGTTTCCGCGGGCTCACCTTTATACTTCAAATCCTGCGGCGCGAGACCAATAGAAACGAACGGGAAAATATGACAGCCGGCCCCAATAGTGGTCTTGCCGTCAACGACGCAGTGTGACTCGAGACGAACGCCGTCACCCAATTCAACCTCATCGCCGACTATCGAATATGGACCGATGTGACAATCGCGCCCAATGCGCGCGCGAGTGCTAACAACGGCGGAGGGATGAATATTAGCCGAATGAGTAGCAGTGGCCATAAATCAATAAATGGGAAATAGGGGAACGGGGAACAGGGAACGGAAAAAAGCAGCACCGATATCTCGCCCCTTGCCCAGTTGTATCTCAGAGAGCCGAGCCTCGATCGGCGATTATGCTCATGATGTCTGCATCGGCAGCAAGCTGGCCATCGACCTTGGCTTCGCCACGCATCCGCTGTACGCGTGACCCTATACGCATCGCGGTGACTTCCAGAATCAATGTATCGCCCGGCACGACTGGGCGGCGAAACCGCGCTTCCTTGATTCCTGTAAACAGGACCAACTTTTGATCTCGGTCTTCAATTTCTCGCAATGCCAGCACGGCTCCCACCTGCGCGAGTGCCTCAATCACCAGTACTCCCGGCATAACTGGCGCTCCAGGAAAATGTCCTTGAAAAAAAGGCTCGTTGATGCTGACCTGTTTGACCCCAACGATGCGCTCGCGGGGAACTAGTTCGACAATACGGTCTACCAAAAGGAACGGATAACGATGGGGCAGCAGCTTCTGTATCGCTTGCGAATCAAGAATAGTTTCCATGCTGAATAGGTGACCGGACAATAAAGAGACGCGGGGACGCGGAACTATGGCCCGCATCTCCGCGTCTGCAGAATCTCGCGCCGCGAAAAGCCTATTCGGGAGGCGTAACGGATGCGGTCGCCGGATTCTTGCTGTTAAAGTCGTTTATGAAAGCCCGTGTGACATCAACGTTCTCAGCCGCGTATACGAGTGGAACCTGGCTGCCATCGATGATCACACTGATGCCGCGCTGTTTGGCAAAGGCTTCCAGAGCTTTGCCGATGTCTTCCTGCAGGGGAGAAAATATCTCCTTCTGTCTCTTATTATAGGCGGCTTGAGCGTCCTCGCGTTTGCGCTGAAGGTCTTTGTTCATCGTCTCGAGCTGATCCACCTTTTGCTGTAGCGCCCGCGGTTCAGCCACGCTCTTAGTCTTCTCGATCTCGTCATTAAGCTGTTGCGCCTTCTGTTGCAGCTGCTGTAGCTCAGTCTGACGCGGCTGAAACTCCCGGGTCAACGTGGTCAACAGAGTGTTGAACCTTGCGATGCCGGTCTTAGGATCCATAAACGCATCAGAATAAATAAGAGCTATTTTGCTCTCTGGTAGGGCAGCGCTGCTTTGCGGTGTTGCTGCCGGCGGCCCAGCCGGCTTGGTCTGGGCAAAAGTGGGTGAAACAGCAAGGGCCGCAAGCAAAGCGACGGCGCCAATTAAACGATCTATCTTCATAAACTTTCCTTGTGGTACTCCTTAGACTTCAAAAGGCGGTTGGCTCAACTGGCTTAGTTGTTCACACCACCGCTATGGTTGGCCTTATATCAAAAGGTCCTCCCGACACTGAAACGGATAACTCGCTTTTTCTCATTAAAGAAGAAGGGAAATCCATCAATTACCTGGTTTGCCCGAGCGTTAGGATTATACGCAAAGATCAGGCGAAAAGGTACGTTCAGAACGGGCACCTGGACCCGCACCTCCATTCCCAGGCTGCTCCGGAAGTCGCCTAACTTAGCAAAAAGACTCTCAGACAGGCGCACCTGGGTGTTGGTCTGGGCTTGGCCTCGCAGAAAAACCGGCTGAAAACCGGGAGGCATCAGGGTGATGGGATTGACGTCTCCCGTTTGAGCGCTCTCTAGTTCAACCTGGGAAACTATACGATTATCGCGAGCGACAAGACCGAGGAACGGGGAAACCGCCAGTTGGCTGTCTTTACACAATGCCAGCGTGCTCAAACTGACTGGCACAAAGCCTCCAGAGGCCCCAAATCTCGGGCAGGGGATCCGCCCTGCTGTTTGCAGGAAGGGCTGGTCATCCAGAAACTTGCTCGAGAAAAGCTGATCCTTCTTGGAGCGCAGATTAAACGCCGTACCGACATCAGCGAAAGCTGCGAGGCTTACCGTGTTTCCGATCACCGGAATGCGGTATTCAAAGTTTCCCAGCAGCTGCGTATCGGCTCCTACTGAAGTAAACGAGCGCGGCAACTGAGCAACGTTGCTGCCTGTCGGCCCCGTAAACCTTCCGATACTTTTCAACCCCTCCGGCAGCCCCGTTATTTCTTGCGGAGTGCCGAAATCGTTTGATGCAAATATCACATCCTTCGACGTGATAAAGGTATCAAGCGGCGCGATGGGGCTGATAGAACGGACATTGTATCCCCGGATTGTGAATTCATCGCCGAGGAAAAAGCGCTCGAAGATCGGCACGCCATCGACAAAGGCGAGTGAATTAGAGTTCCTCACCTTGTTTGATATGGCAAAGCTGCCTACGGTTCCAGCAATGAGGCGGAAGCCGAAAACTTCGGGATGTTCCGACTTCTTGCGGCGAACCGGAAAGAACTGCGTATAAGAAAGTGTCGGTTGATAAGTACGGACATCACCACCCAAACCTGCCAAGGCAACGGAAACCGAAAGCTCTCGCCCGGTTGTCGGATCGATGCTTGCATTACGCGTATCGTAACTAAAACTAAGCGTGCCGCGGCTCGTGATGATATTCGGCTGCTCGTAAATCACCGGGATGAAATTCTGCGAGTTGGGATCGGTGTTCACCTGAGGATCCTTAACACTCGACGTCGAAAACTGATATGAGGCACCTATTCGGGAAAATTGAGTAAAGCGTCGTTTGCGATAGAACTCAGAAAGCGGCGCGCTAGCGAAGATGGAGCCTCCAAACGAATCCCGGGTAAAGAGGTTCTCCTCACTTACATTCAGGAAGTCGATGGCCGAACCGGTAAGGCCTTGCTGGGCGGCAGTATTCTGAGAAAGAAACGTTCCTTCACCAAAGAACTTCTGACTGAATGCAAAGATTGAGAACCCGGCTGTAATCGGTCGATTCCTGATGTAAGGCTCGGTGAACGAAAACTGGAAAGAACGCTGGCGGTTTCCGGCAGCAAGGTTGACTGAAAGAATCTCTCCGCGGCCCAGCAGGTTGTTGGTGGAATACTCAAGTCCAAAGAAAGAGCCACCAATTCCGGAAATGCCTCCATTAAAGGAGATCTGCTGGCGGCCGCGTTCGGTTACTTTCAGGTTGATATCGACGGTAGCTTCCTCTTCGTTCGTCCTGAAATCGGCGTCCTTCTCCTTATCGATTGGTTCGAAGTAGCCGCTCTGATTAAGCTTGATAACGGAATACTCCCAGGCCGACTGGTTGTAGATGTCGCCTTCATTAATCAACACTTCGCGACGTAGCACGTTATCTCTCGTAAACGTGTTGCCCATAAACTCCAGTCGGCGCAAGGTGAACTGCTTACCTTCCTCGATGGTAATCGTGAAGTCTACGATGCCCTCGTTTGGATTTTGTGGGTTGTCCTTGAAGGTCGGATTCGGCTCGGCAGTGTATTCAATGAAGCCCTGCGAGCCATAAACCTTCTTCAAATTCTCAAACAGCGCTTTGCCAATCTTTTCGCCGTTGGCGACATCGCCCTTGTTGAGACCGATAACTGAACGGATCTGATCCTCCGAGTAGATCGAGTTGCCCTCGATCTTCATCTCGCCGATGCGATAGAGCTTTCCTTCCACAATCGGAATTGTTACGCGTAGACCTTCATCGACAGAAGATAGAAACGGTAGGGGAAGAATGGGAAACCCAGTGCGCCGCGGACCAACACCCTCAACTCGCGGCTCGCCGTGGCGGGCCTGAAGATAACCCTTTGAACGCATGTAGTTGTCTACAAGTCGCAGGTCAACATCGAGCTTCTCACGATCTAAAATGTCCTGGCCACGGAAGCGAGAGATCAGCCCGGCTTCCTTTACATACTTCATGGCGCCGCGAAGTTTGCCGTCGCTAAAGACAGTGTTGCCTTCGAACTGAACGTCAACGACGCGTACGCGATCGCCTTCGTTAATTACAAACGTGACAGCCGTAGAGGTGGCTGAGACCTCGTCTCGACGCTCTTCGATAGTTGCGTTCGGGTGCCCTCGGGCAGCAAGTAGCTCTTTCAGGACACGGGTCGCGTTGCGAACCTTGACCGGGTCATAAATGCTTTCTTTGGAAACGCCTACGCGTCTTTCGCGGAAAGCCTTGAGCACGTCTGACTCCGGCACGCTTTTCAAGCCTTCAAACTGGAGGTCGCGAATAATCGGCAGCTCCCGCACCTCGAATATTACGTTGACGCCGCCGCGCGCGCCTTCTTCGGTAAGAACACGAGTTGCGGTCTTATCGAAGAAACCCAGCGCGAGGATTGCCTGCAGGTCGCGCTGGACCTGCTGTTCGTTAAAAGGATCACCCGGCCGCGTTTGGACATAATAGAGTACGTCGTCTTTACGCAGTCGACGATTACCCGTGATGTCCACTGATTCGACTAGCCGTTGACTTTGTTGGGCCTGTGCTTGTCCCGGCGCGGCGACGATGAAAGCCAGGGAGAAGGTGACGCTCAAAATGATAAGCAGGAACACGCGAAATGAGTGCATTGGCGCCGATTCCCTCAGTGGTTCTTACCGGATCTCAGATACTTCGGGGAGCTTTAAGGGATAAATAATCTTTTCGAGAAAATAAAGGCAAAACTGAAATACGAGCACGAGCTGAACTAAGCCTAAAGAACGGAACCTTTGGATTCCCAACTGTTACCGACTCGTTGCCACACTAGTTCAGCAAAGTGGCGCATTATAGCGGCAAAAAAGTCCAAAGTCCAAAGTCGGTATGTGCCTAATCGACTTTGGGCATTGGACTTTTGGTCTTTCCGCAGGAATCGTTAGTGGATCAGCAGGACGTCATCCGAAGTCTCAACATCCACAGGCCGGTGAGTCAGTTCGTCTCCGTCGACAAAAATCTCGATCAGCGTAGCGCCGCCGAGTTGACCTTGAATCATGGCCTCCGAAAGCGGGTCTTCGACGTGTTTCTGGAGTGCACGGCGCAGCGGACGGGCGCCGTAAGAGCGGTCGGCGCAGGTTTTATCCACGATCCACTGCTTCGCCTCGTCAGTTAGCCTGACTTCGAGGCCGTGTCGCACCATCGTCTTGTTGATCTGTTCAACCTGGAGCTGAACCACCTCGAGCAGCTCGTTGTCCAGCAACTGATCAAAAATGATGATCTCGTCAAGACGATTAATAAACTCCGGATTGAATGTCTGCCGCACCTGCGACATGACCATCTCCTCCAACCTGTCTCGTGACGCCTCGGACGAGCCCTGGAAACCCATCGTGCCCTTCTTCTGGATGAAGCGGGCCCCGATGTTGGAGGTCATGATGATAATGGCGTTCTTGAAATCGATTGCGTTACCGAGGGCATCGGTGAGCAGTCCATCTTCGAAGACCTGCAGCAGAATATTAAAGACATCCGGATGCGCCTTCTCGATTTCATCGAACAGAAGTACGGAATACGGAGCACGCTTGATGCGTTCGGTGAGTTGGCCCCCCTCCTCGTGTCCCACGTACCCCGGGGGAGAACCAATCAACTTCGAAACGGAGTGCTTCTCCATGAACTCTGACATGTCGAAGCGAATCATGGATCTTTCACTGCCGAACAAAAACTGCGCAAGCGATCGGGCCACTTCGGTTTTGCCGACGCCGGTGGGGCCGAGGAATAGGAATGAACCAACAGGTCGCAACGGGTTCTTCAATCCAGCGCGCGCTCGCCGTATGGCTCGCGCGAGCGCTGAGATTGCCGGCCGCTGCGAGACAACGCGGGTGTGCAGTTCGCTCTCAATTCGTAGCAGCTTGCGGGTTTCCTCTTCCTTAAGAGACGTTACGGGGATTCCCGTCCAGCGCGCGATCACCTCTTCTATGTCGTCGCGCGTTACTTCGGCGGCGACCAAGGCGTCCTCGTTGGTGTCTCGCACGCCAGGCTCGTCGTCGTAGGAACGCGACCACTCCGTTAGCTGGTTCCAGTCAGCCAAATTGCCTTGTTCACGACGAACACGAAGCTTTACGCGCGCGCCGGCTTCGTCAATGACATCGATAGCCTTGTCGGGCAGAAAACGGTCCGGAATATAACGATGAGACTGATAGACGGCAGCTTCAAGTGCGTCTTTGGTGTAACGCACTTGATGAAAGCTCTCATAACGCTCGCGCACTCCTTCCAGAATCGCAACCGCCTCTTCCTCGGTGGGAGGAGGAACTTTTACGGCCTGAAAACGCCGTTCCAGCGAGCGGTCTCGCTCAATCGACTTGCGAAACTCCGACGGAGTTGTCGCGCCAATGCACTGAATTTCGCCTCGTGACAGTGCTGGCTTTAAGATGTTTGCGGCATCCAACGAACCTTCAGCCGATCCCGCCCCCACGAGCGTGTGCAGCTCATCGATAAAGACTATGTATTGCGGGTTCTCAATCAACTCCCGCATGATTTGTTTCAAGCGCTCTTCAAACTGGCCACGATATTTTGTTCCGGCCACGATCAACGAGAGATCAAGAGAGAGGATGCGTTTGTTCTCGAGGAACGATGGAACCTCACCGCGAACGATCCGTTGCGCAAGTCCCTCGACAATAGCTGTCTTCCCGACTCCAGGCTCACCAATCAGAACGGGATTGTTTTTGGTGCGCCGGCAAAGTATCTGCACAACGCGCTCAATCTCAGCCTCGCGGCCGATCAAAGGATCAAGTTTGTCGTTTGCTGCGTCCTCGGTAAGATCGCGCGAAAACTCGACGAGGTGGGGTGTGTCTTTCTTTTGCGCACCGCGAGTGTCGGCGCCCGACTGCCGCGCTATCTCATCGCGTACTGCGTTTAGACGGAGACCGCGCTCGTAGAGTATTTCGGCCGCCATCGATCGCTCTTCTCTCAAGAGTCCGAGCAGGAGATGTTCCGTGCCGATGTGTCTGTGCTGAAGGCGGTCGCTCTCTTCGTGAGCGTAGGCGAGTACTCGTTTAGTTTCCGGCGCGAGGGGTAGCTCAACCGAGGTCGAGATCTTTTCACGCAACAGTGTGCGGCCCTCGATTTCCTTGCGTATCGACTCGATCGAGACCTGCGCGCGCGGAAAGAAGCGGCCAGTCAGAGTCTTGTCTTCGCGCATCAGTCCCAATAACAGATGCTCGGGCTCAATTGCGGGAGCCCCGAACTGCGAAGCCTCGTATCGCGCGAAGAATATTACCCGGCGCGCTTTCTCTGTGTAGCGTTCGAACATTTGGTCGTATCGCTGTAAATCTTTCTATGATTACCATGCCGGGCGGAAGTAAAGACCCGCCCGGCACGTTGCTGCATTATAACCCATGAAGGAAGGCGTAAGAAATCATTGTTCTGGTTACACAATGATAAAAGTTCTAACCGGCCGCCTATTTCAGAGCCTTTCACGATTCGATAAGCTTGCCCTGCCTGAGAACCAAAATCCGGTCACATAGTTGTGCCAGCCCCTGGTTGTGAGTGGCTACGACTACGAGCGCGCGGCGGGCATGAGCATAGTTGACCAGGGTTTTACCAATCTCCAGGCCCAGGGAGGCGTCCAGATTGCCAGTTGGCTCATCCGCGAGAACGAGGGAGGGCTGGGTAATTAAGGCCCGGCAAACCGCAACCCTTTGCTGCTCACCCCCCGAAAGGTGTCCCACAGGATGCCTGATGCGGGCTCCCAAGCCAGTATCTTCGAGAGATCGAACGGCCTTGGCCATCGCTTCCCGCCAGCTCGTCCGGGCAACGAGGAGCGGCAAGGCAACATTTTCAACAGCGTTCAGATCAGCGAGCAGGTGATGAAACTGGAAGATGAAACCAACATGGCGGCTGCGGAAGGCCGCAAGACCTGAGCGATGAGCGCGATCGATATCAAATGAACCCAGCCTGATACTCCCGTGATCAGGCGCTTCGATACCACCGAGCAGATGCAGCAGAGTCGACTTGCCTGCTCCGGAGACACCAGTGATGGCAACCGTCTGACCGGGGGCTGCGGAAAAAGAAAGTCCACGCAATACATCAATTCCTTCGCCTGCGGGAGACGAAAAGCTCTTCCGTAGATCGGAAACCGTAAGTCCAAGGTCCAACGTCCAAAGTCCAACGTCGCGATCTTCAACCTGGACTCTCAGTGTTTGCTCGTCAATCAGCGACCTTGGACGTTGGACTTTGGACATTGGACTAATTGGTATCGCGAAGAATCTCAGCGGGTCTTACTCTTGCGGCAGCGCGAGCCGGATAGAGGGTGGCAGTCAGGCTCAGAAGAAATGCCACCAGCGCCGCTAGCAGAACGTCGCCAGTTTGTGCATGGAAAGGCACGTTGGTGATTGAATAAACATCGGCAGGCAGACTGACGAGCTGGTACCGGTTACCCACCAGGCATGCGAGGCTTCCGAGCATGACTCCAATAAACGCGCCGAGCAATCCGACCATTGCGCCCTCCAACATGAAAATGCCCATGATACTTCCGGGGCTAGCGCCCATCGCGCCAAGAATTCCTATTTCTCGGCGACGCTCCACCACTACAAGAATGACCGTGGTGGTGATATTGAGAGCTCCAATCAAAATTATTAGCGCAATGATGAACAGACCCATGCGGCGCTCGAGCGCAAGGGCATTAAATAGAGGTCGATTTGCTTCTTCCCAGTCGATCGTTGTGTAAGAGTTACCTAAAGCAGCGCGGATGTCCGCAGCGGCGCGCCTGGCGGTAAAAATATCGGCTAGCTGCACGCTGATCACAGACGCGGCGCGATTTGCTCCGGCAAATTCTGACGCCACAGCGAGTGGGAGATAGATCCAGGTGGAATCATATTCAAAGAGTCCCGAGCGGAAGATTCCGGTTACTCGAACATTTCGCTTGACCGGATTGACCGACGACAGCCGGATATTGGCGGAGACGATTTCGACGATCTCACCGACTCGAGTTCCCGTTCGGGAAGCCAACTCAGAGCCTATGAGCACTGCGGGAAGAGACTCAGACTTTGGGTCGCGATCAATTGTTGTTTGGGCCGACCCCTCAATCACAGATTTTTTGACCTCAGCGACGACTTGCTCCGATTTTTCGTCGAGACCGCGAAGCACGGCGTAAGCAGATCCCTTTGGGCCAATTAACACCGCACCGTCGTAACTTGTTCCAGTCGCGTTTGTAATACCGTTGATAGCCTTGATCCGGGCCGAGAGCTCGCGATAGTCGGGCATTGGCTGGCCGTCGGAGCGCATCACGTTAACGTGCGCTGTACCGCTCAATATCTTCTCGCGCATCTCGTCGCGAAAGCCGTTAGCCAGGGCAAGTGCCACGATGAGCGCGGAAACACCGATACCGATTCCCAGGATCGCTACAACTGCAGTGACTCGGGCGAACCGACGCTTGCGGCGTGATTGGAGATAGCGCAGCGCGAGAAATAGTTCGTAGGGCATTTACCACCGAGAGCGAGTGTCTGTTTGTGGGTTAAGCGCGCCCGAGAGGGCACTTCTTCGTGTCTTCGGGTCTGTTTTCCAGCAGAAGCTTTTGCAAGTCCGGGTGATCTCTCGCCGTGTCGTCCGTCGCGGGCCTTATCTCGTAAATCGTCTCCGTAATGCGACGGAAATGGAAACTCTTTTCGAGAGCGACGATCTTCGGAATCTCATCGCGCTGCCAGCCGCAGGGGACCCACCAGCGGGGATCAGCATCAATAAAAACCCGGCGTCCTTCCTTTAGATAATTTTCAATGAGGGGGACGAGGTTGTCACCAGGCCATCCACCCCCCGTGCCAATGGTCTGCCATTCGCCCGCGCCGATTGCCTTCCAGTATACGACAGCGATTGTTTGGGATCCTGAGATCATGACGGCGTCGCGAGGCACTTTGGATAATTGCTGGTGATATTCCTTGCTCAACGCTCTTCTTTGAACGAATTCCAGGCTCACGGGCCTGACCAGAATGCCGAAGATCGTGGCCAGCACGAGAACGGCAGCTAAGGCACAAGCGAAAGCAAAACCAGGCGTGTCGAAAATTCTGGTTAGCCTCCGGATTAAGTAGTCTGCCGAGAGAGGCGCGAGTGCCGGCAAACCCGTTAAGAAATAGCGCCAGTTAACGCTCGTGCTGTAGTTCAAGAAGAGCAAAAGGTCAGCAAAAAAACCGATCAACGCGAGTAGCAAGAGCGGCGATAGTCTTCGCCGCCTCCATTCCTGGGTGGCGGCAAAAGGAAAGGTAAGGAACACCAGAGGAGCGCTGATGAAAAAGTACATTACATAAGGCACGACACTGCGGAGAGTCACAGGGTGGCGGGCGGATTCTTGTCGCATAGACTCGCGCCAGCCAAACCAGATTGAGCGATAGTGGGAGTCAGTAAGAAACCAATAACCAAACCATCCGCCGGCCAGCAGAAGAAAGACCAGGAAAGAAAGAGCCACCAGTCCTATTTCCCTGCGGGTAAATTTCCAGCCCAGGGCAAAGGGAGCGAGCGCCAGCCATAATGTGTAGAAACCTATAGTCTCGCGAAGATTTACTCCCAGACCCAGAAGAGCGGCGCCAATTATCACCAACCAAACTCGATGCTGTTGGATTCCGCGAAGATGAACGATCAATGCGGCCGTGAGTAATAAGACGGAAGGAACGTCTGTCATTACTTGTCCGCTGTAAAGAACGAAGATAGGAGAAAAGACCACAAAGAGGGTCGCCAGAGTGGCCGAATAGATTGAGGCTGAAACGTCCCGCGCCAGTATCCAGCAAGCAATCACCGCCAGCGGAGCGTGGGCCACCACCGCATACTTAAAGATCAAGTAGGCCTTCTCAGGACCCACTTTGAAGAGTGCGTGGGCCAGCTCATAGAGCGCGTGATTACCAAAGATAAAAAGGTTCCTACCCAGCGCCATCGAGGAGGGATAACCAGCTAGCGAGAGTATTGTGTAGTCAATACCGTCCCAATCGCCAATAAAGGGATCAACAAAGTAGAGACCCAGAGCGAGCGAAACCAGTGCCGGCGGGAGCCACCAACGCCACGCACGCCAAAACGAGGGCAGGGGCACAGATTGCCGTGCCCCTGCCGTCAAGTCGTGGGTTTCTTTTGGATCGTCAGCCGTTTCCGGCGTGTTTGTCGTTAGGAGTGGTCGATTCAACGAGTTGAGTCTCAACCGACCCTTCGGGCCGCTTAACCATCTTCACACGATTACCCTGCGCATTGTACTCAACTTCGTCCATGATGTTGTAGATGAGCAAGACCCCCCGCCCCGAGGTCTTGAAGAGGTTAGCCGGATCGCAAGGGTCTGGGATCTCCTGAACGTTGAATCCCTCTCCTTCGTCTTCGATAGTGAAACACGCTTCTTTGGGAGAAAGTTCCGCGGTGATACGCACGAGCTTGTTTGGATCGTTCTTGTTTCCGTGTTTGACCGCGTTTACGAAGGCTTCGTCGAGGGCAATAAAGATGTTGGATCTCTCCGGCTTAATTAAACCCAGTTTGGAGACGCGCTCGAGCAGGTATTGCAAGACACCATTCATCAGCGCGAGATCGCTAGGTAGTTCAAACTCGATCTTTTCATGAATGTGAGGAAGAATGCTTGGATCGTCGACACAACAGAGTTTGTAGGAAAGAGTTTGTTCTACTATCTCGCGGAGTTCGTCTTTGTTGTAGGGCAGCCGGAGGTAGTTTGCGGCACCCATCTTGAAGGCTTTGATCACATCCGGCTGCAATCCGTCTGAGGCAACCGGGACGAGCAGGTGTTTACGTTGCAACTCATTGACGGGCTGCCCGTTTGGGCTGGCATCTTCCGTGAGGTCGCTGATGATCAGATCAAACTGGTCGAGGTCTTCCCGAGCAAGCGCCTCATCGCGTTCGCCGGTGACAATCACGGCGTGGCCCAAGCTGCCAAGGACCTTTTCGAGTTTAGCACGCAGCTCATCGTTGTTGTCGACGATGAGAATCCTACGTTTCTGCATCCAGCTCCAATCTTATCGTAGTGTCCGAGGAGAGAATGGTAGCGCACGGCAGGCGCTTCCTAACGGTACTGTACGAAAAGCCATCGCGCCACGTTCGAAATATATCAGAAGCGTTGACCAGTGACGAGTAACCGGGGCGTGGCACGCGCATCTTGGGCGTGATTCACGGGCGGGACGCCCGTGCCACATTTCAAACTGACCCGCTAGCGCCCGTTAATTCGTCACCTGTCGCCCGCCTCAGCTAAACTACACCCTTTCGGATCCCTAAGCCGATGGTCTCAGGCGGCAGAAAGGGTCTCAGCCAGGCATCTCGGCGGGGTCCGATACACGCGCTGGTACGATCATGCCCAAACGCGGAAAACTACAGACAACTCTTGAGTTTGCCCTGGCACGCTCATTAATTTCCGGTCTGGGAATCCTTCCGCGTCCGGTTGCGGTCGCCGGCGGGCTCTTCCTGGGACGCTTTGCGTCAACCTTGCCCACCGGGCTGCGACGCACGGGGGAACGAAACCTGAGGCTGGCTTTCCCGGAGAAGGATGAGAACGAGCGGCGGCTGCTTCTGCGGGGTTGTTTCGAAAACCTCGGCCGGCTGCTGGGAGAGTTTAGCCAATTGCCGCGGGCCACACCGGAAGGGCTCCGCAAGCTGATCGAATATGACGAGGTTGGCCTGGCGCATTTGAGAGAGGCAGAAAGGAATCGTCGCGGCGTTATCTTTTTGACAGGCCACGTCGGCTCGTGGGAGTTGTTGAGTTTCGGCTGGTCCGCGCTCGAATATCCCATCAGCTTCCTCGTTCGCCCGATAGACAATCCGCGCATCGAAGAGATGATCGAAAGGATCAGAACGCGCTTTGGCAATCGGGCGATTGACAAGAAGAGTGCGGCAAGGCAGTCGTTGCGGGTCTTGCGTGAGGGTGGCACGCTGGGCATCCTCTCCGATCTCAACACGCAACCCCATGAAGGGGTTTTCGTTCCCTTCTTTGGAAGACTCGCCTGCACTACCGCGGGCATTGCAACGCTAGCCTTAAAAACCGATGCTGTAGTTATTCCCACCTGTGCCATATGGGACAAACAGCGAAAGCGGTACTTTTTTCACGGCGATCCTCCGGTTGAGCTGGTTCGCACCGGCGATCATGAGAAAGACGTCGAACTAAATACAGCTCGTTTCGCGGCCGCGATGGAGCGGATGGTCCGGCTCTATCCCGAGCAGTGGTTGTGGATTCACAAGCGCTGGAAGACGCGGCCAGAAGGAGAGGACAGTCTTTACGATTAGTGCGGGAGACAGGAGCAGTTTCAAATCCACCCATAAGAGAGACTGTGTGAATCTCCAGAGACCCTACGGCAATTTGCAGGTCAGGAAGGTGGGCTTGCCCCCGCCTCAAGGTGGAATAGCCTTCAGGGTTGCAGGAAACTCTCAGACTTGGGTTGTTTCTTCTAAGTGAAGGCTAATCAACATTGAGCGGGGGCAAGCCCACCTTCCTGACCTGCAAATTGCCGTAGGCTGACCTGCAAATTACCGTAGGGTCCTTCTTTTTTTAGTTTCACATAGTCTCGGAAGTGAGTGGACGCAAGTACCAGAAGGGCCGAACAGCTTATCGCCTTCCATTCTTTTCGCTATACTCCCTTTGGTTCCCCAGATTCATATGCAGGCTTCAGCAGAGCAACAGTTCAAGGGGGCGCGTCCGACGCAGCAGACGGTGGAACGCGCCTATACTTTCGCCGACCTTTCCGCTTATCCGCTAAAGAAACGCCTGCTTATTCGATTGGCAGATCTGTGTTTCTTCGTCCTGATCAAATTGATTGGACGCACCGTGCGCCTTGAGACTGAGGGTTGGGAAAACTGGGAAGCTGCTACACGCGACGAGCGTATACCGATTTACACTTTCTGGCACAACCGGGTGTTTCTGGCGACTTACTTCTGGCAGCGGCGCCGCATCGTAGTGATGACATCGCAGAGTTTCGATGGTGAATACATCGCGCGGTTCATACAAAGGTTCGGTTATGGCGCTGCACGGGGTTCGAGCACACGTGGCGGCGTTGGAGCCATCGTCGAGATGGCCCGCCTGATGCGCGCGAGTTGCCCCACGGCCTTTACCATCGATGGTCCCAAAGGGCCGAAGTATGTAGCCAAGATGGGAGCTGTACTGCTGGCAAAAAAGACCGGGCAGCCGATCTTGCCCTTTACGATCACCCCGCGTCGATACTGGCGGGCTAAGAGCTGGGACGAGTTTCAAGTGCCCTGGCCGTTTACGCGCGCGCGAGTGGACATTGCTCCGGCCATCTACGTTTCTGCCGATGCTGATGAACCGGAGTTGTCCGCGAAACGAGAAGAGCTTCAGCAAGCTCTTGACGAGATCACGCGCCGTGGAAATCGTTGGCGCGCCAGCTAGA
The DNA here is from genome assembly GCA_050748205.1 of Pyrinomonadaceae bacterium. Lineage (GTDB taxonomy): Bacteria > Acidobacteriota > Blastocatellia > Pyrinomonadales > Pyrinomonadaceae > PSRF01. The sequence goes on from JBOGOU010000095.1 coordinate 16,011, forward strand.
TCACTACTGGATTCTCCTCCGCACAGACCCGAATGAGTTCTTGGAACCTCTATAACAGATTGTGGCTGAACCAGATCAAGTAATGCAGCCTGAGAGATCGACCTCGGACACCCCCGGGACTTGCCGTGCGGGTTACGTAGCCCTGGTGGGCCGGCCAAACGCTGGAAAGTCCACGCTGCTTAACAGGCTGGTGGGCCAAAAGATTGCCGCTGTCTCCGACAAACCCCAGACTACGCGTTTTAGAATTCAAGGAGTCATCACGCGACCTGATGGTCAGATCGTACTGGTCGACACGCCTGGCGTTCACAGGCCAGGGTACGAGATGAATCGCCGGATGATGTCTACTGTGCAGGACGCGCTCCTGGGAGTAGACCTTGTCTGTTTGATCCGAGATGCCTCAGTCACGACGGGAAACGGGGATCGCTTCGTCCTGGAGCTTATCCAACAGTCTGGCAAACCGGCGCTCCTGCTGCTGAACAAGATAGACAAAATTGCTGACAAAGCTGCGCTCCTGCCGCTGATCGATTGGTACCGAAAAGAGTATGAGTGGCGAGAAGTCATTCCAATCTCTGCTTTGCGTGGAAGTATGCTTGACGTCTTGCAGGATCAGCTGGTGAAGAACCTGCCGGAATCTGAACCGCTCTTCGGCGAAGATGAACTCACCGATCAATCGCTGCGCACGCTCGTTGCCGAAGTCATTCGCGAGAAAATTTTGCAAACCACTGGAGAAGAGATCCCTTACGTCACTGCGGTGGTAACTGAAAAATGGGAAGAAGTCCGCGAAGATTTCACCCGCATTTATTGCGCAATCTTCGTTGAGAGGCCGTCGCAGAAAAAAATTATTATCGGGAAAGGCGCAGCGCGTTTGAAGGACATAGGCAGTCGCGCGAGGCGTGAGATCGAACACTTGCTGGGCCACCGCTGCCACCTGGAATTATTCGTCAAGGTTGAAGAGGACTGGCGCAACAAGACTAATCTGCTTGACGAAATGGGTCTGAGCGAGTGAAGGAGTCCTATCAATCGGGAACAAAGAGTAACTTTGTCCTGCACCTCGGCATTCAATCCTGGTGAGAATGGTAGGCCCTAACGCGAACACTGGGACCGCGGGCGTCTCGCCCGCCCTGAGCGCCGTCAGGCGCGACGGTGACATGGAGGCGGTAAACCTGTTCGCGCTTCGCGCTCATTGCGGGCGAGACGCCCGCGGTCCCA
>JBOGOU010000096.1:0-3693 GCA_050748205.1 Pyrinomonadaceae bacterium
CAAAAAACCCGTTCGCGCTTCGCGCTCATTGCGGGCGAGACGCCCGCGGTCCCAGTGAAGAGCTTGAACCAGCCGCTCAAACTGCGCTATCCAGATCTCAATCATCTTTTGTTCGGCTCACAAACAGCGAGTGGTTTTTCCACACCGACGCATTTCACGTTTCGGTCGCGGAGGTTGGAAATCAGGTATGGTTTCTCGGTTGCTAGATCCCCGGGTTTGACTTGAATCTCGCAGTTCCAGGCGATGTTGCTGTTTCCCACTTCTGTCGGCAAAAGATTTGAGACGACATAAGTTCCGGGCTCGAGCTCCGTAGAGTAAGCCGTGCCACGGGTATCGGTCATTACGGATAAGATTGGCGCCTGAGAGAGTCCTTCCGCCTGCTTGATCAGGGCGCGCAGTTCTTCCTGCCGGCGTTTATAGAAGCCGTCGCGAACGTTTTCCGGAAGATTCACCGTCAGCCATTTCCGGGCCAGCTCGCGACTTGCAAAGTCTTTCTCGCCTGCGGCAACGGCGTGCTGAAATTCCGGAACAGCATCAGCTCCGTCAATATCCTGTTGGTCAATCTCCCGACAGTACACTGACTCACAGTCGCTTTCTTTTAACCACTTGAGCAAGGCTTCACTGGCCCCAATCCCGCGGTAATAGCAGTCACGGGAGATTGAGGGCCGTTGCTGGATTGCCTCTATCAAGGCTTTGTTCTGTTCCAGAGTTCCCTTAATTAAGAAAAATCTCTTGCGTGAAAGGCCCCTCGTTGACTCACCGACCTTAACTCTTACCCTTAACCTGATTACACCGGTTCCATCAACGGGTGTTGAGTTTGGCGCTTGAGCTGCGCAGATCAACGCTAGAAGGAGGACCAGGGCAACGCCAGCAGCACGTTGCGACAAAGCGACGGGCAAAAGGAGTATCGACCAGATCATTTTCCATTTGTCATTTGACATTTTTCATTGACCATTTGTATGTAGTTGCACGTACTGAACGATCTGCTGAGTCATGTCAAACCACACTAGAAGTTTCCTAAATGAACTTAATGGCTTCGTGCGATGGTTCCTTCACTTGCTACAAATGGCGAATGAACAATGTGAAATGAAAAATGGAAAATGATCTACAGGTTCGGGCTCCTTGGGAATTTTAAGAAGGGCAAGCGCACACCTCGCACGAAGATCTGGTCGCTGCGTATTGCAGGTGCGGGCGAAAATCCGTTGCCTCCGGCGGCCGCGATCAGATCGTCCTGATCCACCCCATCGCCGCTGATGCCGATCGCCCCAACCAGGACACCGTTTTTGTACAACGGTACGCTGCCGGGAAAGATCTGTAGCCCGTTTGGCAAACTCGGAATTGAAGTACATGGAACGCTGGCGCCCACAATTGCCGCCTGCAGATTTGTTTTGATCAGATCGAGCTCCAGGCCGACATTGAATATGCTCCATTCGTTAATCGGCCTGCTGAACGGTCCCGCCGCTGTGTTGTTGATGCCGTCTGGAAAGAAGGGACGATGCAGGAAACCAATGGCGCGATCAGAAAACGCCACGGTGCCGTTGAGCGCCAGGCCATCGCTTGCCGCTCGATCAACGTAGGAACCAAAACCGGCAGTGCGCAATGTCGAGGCTGCGTCTGCGCGCGTGAAGAATGCCGCGGCTCTGGCTTTTTGCACTGAAACATCAAAGCCGAAGACCGGAGCACCCTGCTGCCTGAAAAGTCCAAGTACTCGTCCTTCAGTGTCGACTACAGCAATAGAAACTCGTGCATTACTGCCCAAAGGCTGACGAATCGCCGCGCGCGTGATGTTCGCCTGTTGCGCAGCGTGGGAAATAATCAGATCTACATCCGCGGCCGTAAGTGAATTTGGTCCACCCGAGGGACTTGAGATGAAAGGGAAGAAGCGCGGATCTGCTTCGCCCTGGATTCCGCCCACGGTGGCGGTCGTAAACGCCGAGGGCTGGGCGCCGCGAATTGGGAAAAGGGGATCAACGATGCCCGGCAGGCTGGCAAAGGGAATGGTTGCTGGTCGCAGCACTTCCGTGGCATTGATAAAAGGCAGCCGAACTCCATCAACCAGAATGTTGTCGCCCTTGATCAAGGCGGGCGTTTCAAATCCTCGTATTGCTGAAAGGGCAATGACCTCTTCAAAGGGCACGTCAAAGTCGACCGGGTCACGATCGATGCCGTAAACGCCGTCGCCCTCAATCCCCACACCCCCTTGCGAAATTCCGTTTTTGTAGATGGGCATGCTGCCTGGATCGGCGCTGAGACCGAGCGGCAGACCTGGCATCTTGATGTCCGAGCAGGGCAGGGAGGAGTACTGAACGCCATAGAGCGGCCCGCTGGGGCGGAAATTCACGCCCGGCGGGATATGGTCCTGGATGATAAAGCCCGCCGTTCGTGTCGTGAATGCGTTACCCGAGGTACTAAACAGCGAAGCGGTACCGGCCTTTGAAATCGCTCCCAGCCGTGATGGCAGTCGCGTACCTTCGAGTCCGACCGGAACCAATCCTGTAATTGGATCCGGGATTTGCAGCGGACCGCCTCCCCGAATCTGCAGCATGGTGGCAGCGCCGGTCATGCTAAACACTCCGAGGACATTCCCCTCGCGATCCGTAACCGCCACAGTCACCAATCTGTTCATCGCTAACGCCGCTGATACAGCCTGGGCGATGATCGTGCGAACTTCGTCTGGAGTCAGCGTACCCGCGGTAATCGGGTTGATCGAAAAGTCGTCAGTCCCGGGTGTTGGGACCGCCCCCGGATCGTCTGGCGGACCATCGCCAACGTGTCCTATGGCTACTCGCACTCGATTGCTGGCCACGCCTCGATATTGGATCCTCACCAAAACGTCGCCCAGGTCACCCATGTCTGCATTGAGCTTTACCACTATCGCTGTAGCCCAACTCCGATTGGGCACTGGGCCGACATGCTCTACCGCCAAAGAATAGATATTGTGGGATGCGTCTTCTGCGTCTGCGATGACGGCATTGATCCCTTCATTGGGGCCGAGCTGTAGGTTGCCGGCAAACAGCATGATCCGCGTGGCCCTGTCGGCGCCAAATGAAACAGGAGCCGCCGACTTAAACGGCTCACGCTCGTTTGTTACAGACTCGAAGGCTATCGCTCGCGTCGATTGCGGATCGCTAAATAAGACTGGCCGAGTGGATTGCGCTGAGGTGTTCGAGAAGCTTAGGTAACCAGCGAGCGACAGCAACGGGAGCGCAGCCAGCGCAAAGATGCACCGAGAAGAATTTCGAATACGCGCGTTGATCATCCGCAAGGTTCGCAAATGACTAGATACCACAGACGTGAAGACAATTTATCACTAAACCTCGCTCAGTCAACATGATTTCTGCGATGTGGTAATGGTCCAGTTCAATGCACCTTACTGTTGGGAATCGGCTTGCAGCGTGTAAAAACAAAAAAAAGGACCCTACTGTAATTTGCAGGTCAGGAAGGTGGGCTTGCCCCCGCTCAACTTTGATAGGCCTTCACTTCAAAAGAAATCACTCAAGCTTGAAAGCTTCCCGTGACCTTGAAGGCTATTCTATCTTGAGCGGGGGCAAGCCGACCTTCCTTACCTCTGAGGTTTTTAGACTTGAATGGTTTCCTGTCAGCCTGAAGGCTGTTCCAGCTTGAGCGGGGGCAAGCCCACCTTCCTGACCTGCAAATTACCGTTATTTCCATTTCCATTTGGCACTCTACATC
>JBOGOU010000097.1:0-7316 GCA_050748205.1 Pyrinomonadaceae bacterium
ATCCAAAGCGGTGTCGCGCTGCGCTTGCCACCGCACTCCAAAAGCGTGGTTACTCAGGAGTTAGATGGGAGGTCGCGGGCAGCTTTGGAGTGCGCCGGCAGTGCGAAGCGGCGACGGCGCTGTGGATCTCGCGGAAGCCAAGTTTCCTCCAGGTAAGAGTCTTCGTAGTCCAAAGCGGTGTCGCGCTGCGCTTGCCACCGCACTCCAAAAGCGTGGTTACTCAGGAGTTAGATGGGAATGCCACGGGCAGCTTTGGAGTGCGCCGGCAGAGCGAAGCGGCGACGGCGCTTTGGATTGGGTACCCGCGGGATTGATTCCCGGAGCTAAGAGCTATTCTTCAATCGAACTACCACTCATCATCGGCTTCGTATTCGTCATAAATCTTCAAACGATCGGTTTTTAGCGAGTAAATCGTCTTGATCTGGGCCGGACGAGCCGTGCGTTCAAACCATCGTGCTGAGCACCAGGGGTATTGGTTTGCAACCGCTACCAGCCCGTGCTTCACCGGATTCTGATGCACATAGTTGAGTCTAGCGAGATAGGATTTTTGAAAGGTTAGCTTCGTCTCCCAGAAATTGTACCAGACTTGCCGGCCCGGCTCGCTGTCAAGGCGGTTGATCCATTTTGCAGTTTTCTCGTGGAGCAATCCCAACATATCCGAAAGACTCTCTGCATTAGATTCCGACTCTGGCGAATGAGCCACGAAATGATAGTGATTGGAGAAAACAGCCCACGCCTCAAATTCCCAGCCAAAGTCGCGGCCGACCGTCAACAACCCCCGGTGGAGAACCTCCAATCGATTAGAAGACCGAAAGAAGTGCTCCTTTTGATAGGAAGCAGCGGTGACGAAATACGTTCCGCTTGAAGACAATTCGTGACGTGGTGCGTGCGGCCAAGGCAGCTTTTCCGGTTTTCGTGAGGAGTTCATAGTGAGGTTTTAACGAGCCAAAGCGGTGTCGGCCTACGCTTGCCACCGCGGTCCAAGAGTTTACTAAGACAGGGAATGCCTGCCCTGGTGAGGTCGGCGACTGCGATAGTTTATCTTTGTCGGTAGAAAAACACCAAGCGGGATCGCGCTGCTTTGGAGTGCGCCGGCAAAGCGAAGCGGCGACGGCGCTTTGGATCGGATCGAGACCGCAGTTTCCTTGGGAAGTAAGAGCTACTCGACCTATCCAAAGCGGTGTCGCGCTTCGCTTGCCACCGCACTCCAAAAGAGTGTTTCCCAATTTGAGAGGACTGTTGTGAGGAAGCGGGTACGCCCCGCAGATTACTTCCTGAACAATTCTTTCTTCATCTTGCTCACAAGGCGAGAGGCGACTTTACTCTTCCCCCCACGTGCCAATCTTCCCCACATTAGCGAGCGGTCCCCTGCTTCGCCGGCCCAGATCACGGTTCGATCCTTCACACTAACAACTTGAATGCTACCCTCGTTCTTGTCTTTTCCGGTGCCGAAAACAGTGTGATACCACCTATTATCGCCTTTTAATGCGGCGCCATTAATAATGTAGTCAGCTTCTTTTTCATCCGTGACAATAACGACTGGCAGCTTCTTTTTCGTTATTTCTGAGGATATGTATGTGTGCAGCTTCCCTTCCATCTCGGAGACAAAGAAGCGTGATCCGTTTGGAATAAAATGTCTCTCCGCCAACGTAGTCTTGGGAGCGGATTTTTCTTCCTGCGCTTTAGCTCCCGCTTCACACACAAGAACCAGAAAAGCGAACATTGTTAGAGTAGTGAATAGTTTCATGGTTTCTCTAACGATTTGGTTTGGCATTCACGTTCTAAATAAGTCCTTCTTCATCTTGTCAATCAAACGGTCAGCCACTCTGCGTTGACCTCCTCTGCGGACATCGCCCCACCAAAGCGAACGATCACCAGCCTCCCCAGCCCAGATTACGGTCTTGTCCTTTACGCTGATGACTTGGATATTGCCTTCATTCTTGTCTTTTCCAGTTCCGAAGATTGAGTGGAACCACTTGTCGTCGCCCTTGATTGAGGCACCAGCAATAATGTAGTCAGCCTGCTTGTCATCAATGACGACGATGATAGGCAATTTCTTCTTAACCAATTCCGCGGCGATAAAGCCCTCAAGTTTGCCTTCCATCGGGCTGATATAGATTCGAGAGCCTTCAGGGATTGTATGCCGTTGTGAAAGAGTTTGTTCACTCTTCTTATCCTGAGCAGTCAAGTACGCAGGAAACAAAAGAACTATGACGAGGAGCAAGGGTAATCTAACTGTACACTTCATGAGGATATTTTTCGGTCACTTTCAAACCGCAGTCTGCGAAGCACCTTAAGACCTTCGCTGGATAGCCTTACGTCCTAACGGCCTTAGACTGCGACGGTCTCTTCCTCTTCGACCAGATAAGGCGACACAACCTGAGGTTTAACGTCTGCGTCTGTCGCCAGGACCGCTTGCACGATGGGGAGACTCAAGGAATGCTTTTTAGCGATTCCGGGAACATCATGACCGGCGGCGTAAACCGGATGGCGGCCGTGCTCTTCGTACCACTCTGCGAGATTCGCGGTCTTGTGCATGTTTTCAATAATCTGCCGCCAACCTACGCCCGTGTTGTAAGCACAGAATGATATCTCCCCTTCCTGGGTACCATATGGGATCACGCACATCTCTGTGCGGCGGAAGTCATAGTTGAAGAGATCCTGGAACCACATGCCTTCGACACATAGCACGCGCCAGATGTCGTTGGGGTCAGCGGCGGTTGCCGCTTTCATGCGATCGTTGCGATCAGAACTGGAACTTGTCGACGAGGGTTTGAAAAGGTTGAGGATCTGAGAGATCGGAAACCCTTCTGGCGCCTGCTCGGCGTTGAAGTTGCGCAGAATCGCCATCGCGAGCTGAGCATATGAAAGTTTTTTGCCGCGTGCCGTGTCAGTAATTACGGCAACGTCTTTCATGAACTGCTCATAGTCGAAGAATTCAAACAGAGATTTGAACGCACCTGTCTTGCGGTTCACGACCATCAACGTGAAGATGCCGCAGTTAGGATGGCAGTTACAGGAAGACCATCCCCAGGGCGCGTCGGCGCCTTGCAGCATGTCCATCACGCTTGTGAAAGCCGAGTAAGACGACAGCGGGAACCAGTCGCGCAACGGCTGCAACTGCCCGCGGAGCTGGTCCTTTAGATCGTGCGTCATTCCCGCCAAAGTGTAGCGCTGCTTTATGCGCAGCGCGTCTGAGATGTCTTCATCCCGACCGGTGAACGATACAGGCTGGAACGCGATGGTCTGGACTTTGTCGATGTTCTTCGCGGCAAACTCAACGATCTGGCCAATGCCGTCGTTGTTAATCGTGTTGACGATCGTCGTTACCAGCGTGACTTTAATCCCAACGCTCGCGAGATTCTCAATAGCCTGTTGCTTCACATCGAAGAGATTACCGACGCCGCGATGCTTGTTCTTCTCTTCGCTGACGCCGTCAAACTGCAAGTACACACCGTGCTGGCCGGCAGCTTTGGCAGCTTTGCAAAACTCGATGTCTTCAGCGAAGCGGATACCGTTTGTCGCCGCCAAAATACGGTAGAAGCCGATCTTCTTTGCGTAAGCCACTGCCTCAAGATAGTAGGGTGAAAGCGTTGGCTCTCCGCCTGAGAAGAGAATGATGACCTGACGCTTTGGTTTGAAGGAAACTGCGCGATCGAGAATCGCCTTTGTGTCTTCGAACGTGGGTTCGTGAACATAACCAACCTGATTCGCATCCATGAAACAGGGATTGCACATCATGTTGCAGCGGTTGGTCAGGTCGACGGTCAAAACCGCGCCGCGGCCAAATTTAATATTCGAAGTCCCATGCTTATGGATGTTCGCGTCTTCCGCTGCTCGAAAGTCGCGCCCAAAGAAAAGCGACTCAATCCTTTCAAGAAACACAGGGTCAGTGGCCATCACATCGTCAAACTGCCCGTGTTTCGGACAGGTCTTTCGCATGATGACTTTGCCATTCTCTTCCAGAATCTGGGCCTTGATTTCACCCGGGTGCTGATGCATCAACGTGTCGAGCGACGTTTGACCGGTGATGACCGCATTGCGCACTTCCTTCACACAGGTAGGACAGAGGCTATCTGTCTCGCGTGGGAATCCGAGCGGAGGCGCGCTTCTTTCGTAGGACTTCAAAAGCGGGCCGGGCGCCCAGTTCGGACGAATAGCCTCGCCTTCTGGCAGACGCCGGTTGACTGACTGAAATGCTTTCCAGGCGACGTCCGACAGATTCGAGAGCAGCTTGGAGCTTTTCACTCCCGCAAGCTTGCCCTTCTCGGATTCTCCCCGGCGAAACTGGTCACTAAACAATTGATGCTTCTCCTTGTCGCCCCAAATTCACGGCTCCACAATGTCGTTAAGACTAGCTATTACTTAAATAAGCGCTGCTCTGGATACACCTCTCCCTGCTCGTTTCCAGACTTGCCATCATAGTTTGCCGGGCGAGCAATGGCAAGCGGAAAAAGGCCCGTATGAACGGGAATTCCCAGCGGGACGCACTTTGGAGTGCGCCGGCAGAGCGAAGCGGCGACGGCGCTTTTTTAACTGGTGGAAGAGGAGATTTCCCTCAAGGTCAGGGGTTACGCTTCGTAATCTAAAAGCGGTGTCGCGCTGCGCTTGCCACCGCACTCCAAAAAGAGCGAGTATTCAGATTGCTCCGAATATGAGCTCCGAAACAACCCCCCGTTCTGTTGCTGAACTCGCGGACCACGTTGCGGGTCAAGTGATCGGCGATGGCCACGTCCCCGTGTACGGCGTCGCCAGTCTCGAAACTGCCGGTGACGGAGCAATTGCGTATGTCGAAGATCCCAAGCACTTCGCAGCCGCACGAGCCAGCCGGGCAGCCTGCCTCCTCGTGCCGCAGGATTTCCAACTGTCTCCAACCAAAGATGCCGGACCAACTTCGGCGCTTCCCACATTAATCGAAGTTGCGCGTCCGAAGCTCGCCTTCGCACTGATCGCCAAGCTTCTACGTCCAGCAAAACAGCGGGCGCCTACGATTCACCCCACCGCGGTAATCGGCGCGGGAGCGGATATCGCATTAACTGCATACATCGGTCCACATGTTTGCATTGGCGAAAACACGCGCATCGGCGCCGGAACGAGAATAGAGCCGGGCGTGGTCATTGGTGACAACGTTATTGTCGGCATCGACTGTGTGTTATACCCGAGCGCGACACTTTACGATGGCGTCACCTTAGGTGATCGCGTAATCCTTCACGCGGGGGTCTGCATTGGCGCCGATGGCTTCGGTTATGTGCGCGACGACATGGGTTACCACAAGTTTCCGCAAATTGGCACAGTGGTGATCGAAGACGATGTCGAACTTGGAGCGCACACCTGCGTTGACAGAGCTGCGTTGGGACAGACCCGAATCGGCCGGGGAACGAAGCTCGATAATCTTGTCCATGTGGGTCACAACTGCGACATCGGCGAACGCGTGGTAATAGCCGCGCAGACGGGAATCAGCGGCACCGTCGTAATTGAGAGCGACGCGGTGATCGGAGGTCAGGTGGGATTCGGGGATCACGTCCGAGTACAAAGTGGCGCGGTGATTGGATCAAAAGCAGGTGTTCTGCCTGGCAAGATTGTGCGCCCAGGTGTTTGGTGGGGTGTTCCCGTGCAACCGCTCGACGAATATAAACGCCGGAATGCGCACCTTAACCGCCTACCGGAAATGAGGGAGGAGATTAAGGAATTAAGGGAGCGCTTACGAGAACTAGAAGAAAAGGTATTCTCACAAAACGTTGTTGATCCCAGAATTTGAATCTGAGGCGTCTCTCAACCAATGTTAGGAAGCAGGCACTGCAATGAAAGCGTTCAAACCCTCATCGCTTGGGTCCTTGCAGGGTTTTGATTGATTGAGGTCTCGGTTTCGGTCAAACGCCAGCAGTGATGGCAGAAAACATAATCTTGTGGCTCCCCTGAAACCAAGTGCATCGCAGCAGAGCTCGGCTCTGGTTCGAGTATCATGGCGACCTTCAAACCGCACAAAGTCTTCGCGGTTCTCGTTTCTACCTCAACCAGATGATAGATCCTGCTGTGAGTACTTGCGGCAAACACCCCTTGAACCTCGCTGTTTTGTTATCGAACAGAATCAGTAGAGAATTCCAAACGAAACAAAATCTGTGCCAGCGGGTCTTACGTCGTCCGAATGAAGCGCAGAAGGAGCCCGGCGGCTCGCTGCGAGGCCCCGCCGTCGCCAAGCTTGGCGCTTACTTCTCTTAATTGTGTGCGCACCGCGGCATTCATTTGTGGCTCGAGGAGACTCAGGAGGTTCGCAGCCAGCTGTTCGCCGTTTAGCTCATCCTGCATTAACTCGGTGACGACCCGTTTGCCCGCAATCAGGTTCACCAAACCGTAATGATCTGACGTGATTAGTCGACCCAGAGTGTGCCAGTTGACCAACGATTCTTTGTAGACAATGACCATTGGTGTGCTCAGCAGTGCGGCTTCCAGTGTGGCGGTACCGCTGGCAACGGCGGCGGCATCTGAGGCAGCAAGGGCTTCGCGAGTCTCATGATGAGTGACCCGCAGTCTATCGGGAAGGGGCATTGGGGAACGCCTGGCGCTGATGATGTCCTTTGCTTCTTTGGGCGAACGACTCGGTGCGACGACAAGCACGAACTGAACTTCGCGGCGTTGCTGAGTAATCAATGCGGCAGCGTCAAGCATGGGGGGCAGAATGTGTTGGAGTTCTTTATGACGGCTGCCAGGTAGCAGTGAAATGATAGGTCGCGCGGGATCGAGGTCATTGAAGCGACAGAAATCTTCGCGACCGTATCTTGCTGCTACCTCACCAGCGAGTGGATGACCAACAAACTCAACTTGCGCAACGTCACGACTGGCATACCACTCGGGCTCGAATGGCAAGATTGCGAGCAACAAATCAACGTCACGCTGAATAGATCGCACACGATGCGAGCGCCATGCCCAGAGCTGAGGACTGATGTAATAGACTATTTTCAGACCGAGGCGGTGCAGTGTACGAGCCAACCGCAAATTGAAGTCGGGCCAATCAACGAGCACGACTGCATCCGGCTTTCTTTCAACAGCCGCCTGTTTCAGTGCCTTAAAAGCGCGCCAAAACCTTGGCAGCGCGCGCCCGATTTCCAGTAGTCCAAGAATCGCCAAATCATCCGTGTGAACAACAGGCTCGACGCCGGCGGCGCGCATCAATGGACCAGTTGCGCCAAACACTTGGAGGTCTATTTCGGGTGTCGCCTCGCGCAACGCGCGCACCAGGGTGGCCGCATGAGCATCACCTGAAGGCTCACCAGCAACAATCATCAAGTGCAATCTTCGAGCCACGGCCGAATGATAAC
>JBOGOU010000098.1:0-1704 GCA_050748205.1 Pyrinomonadaceae bacterium
GCTTCACCCCAATACCATGCAAAACTGACTGCGCCTCCCGACGAGTTTCTCAAGTGGCAGGCGGCGGTCGTTTCTTATCGCGATCCCAACCTCCAGGAGGAGCTTCCCGGCTTGATGTGGAAGCGCGAACTTGCGCCGGGACTGCGCAGCGACATTTCTCATTTCGCCTTCAGTCCGGATGGAAAGCATTTGCTTGCGCAGGATGACTTCGCCATCACGGTGGTCGAACGCGAGCCGCTGCGCGTGCAATTTCAAATCTCCGCGCCCAGGGCACGCCCGGCCGAATTCACCCCTGACAGTCAATTTGTCTTGTTTGGCACCGAGAGCCTGCGCTTCGAAAAGTGGAGTGTGATCGAGAAAAAACCCGTTGAGCTGCGCGAGCTGGTCGTGCGACGCGACTGTTGGGAACAGAACTTCTCGCCGGACGGGAGATACCTGGCTTGCGTCGACTACGCCACAAACATAAACGTGTTGGATACGCAGACCGGAAAGAAGCTTTGGGGAAAAAAAGGAGTTCTACCGCCTGTCTTTCTTTGAATACCTGATGCGGTCCCAGTAAGGAGGTTGACTTTTTGTTCTTGGAGAAGCTTTCAGGCTCACCCGCTAGCCTCTTCTGCGACGGTGACTCTTTCTTTTTGGTTTCGGCGCCGGCTTGGGTGAAGTCGGCGGTGGCGTTGGCTCCGCTGGGGGTCGCGGCGGCATCGCGTCTTTTGCGAAGCGCGGCAGCAGCTCGTCACGCATTGCCAGTTGGTAAAGCGCCGTCGCGACGATCACCGCATCTTTCTTTACATCGTCTTCGAGAACGCGCTCGTATGTGTCCAGGTTCGTATGCCAGGTATGGCTGCCATATTCGATCGGGTCCTGGGCCAGGCCAATGCCCGGCAAACCAGCCTGGTTGAAAGAGGTGCTGTCAGTACCACCCAGCCCTCGACTCCTGGACGCGATTGCTCCCGCCACGCCTTCTTCCTTAAAGGGTTTGAGTATTTCGCGCAGAATATTTGCCGCTTCGGGCGGACCAAAGACTGAAGCGCCACGTATTCGGCCTGTGCCGGAATCAATGTTGAAGTAACCACCAAACTTATAGTAATCAGGCTTTGGATTTTCAAAACTACCGAAATGTTCCTTGACATAAGCCTGCGAACCCAGGAGCCCTTGCTCTTCACCGCTCCACAGTGCGACGCGAATCGTGCGGCGCGGGATGACGCCGGTAGCTTTCAGTATGCGTGCTGCTTCCATCATGATGGCGCACCCGATGGCATTGTCAGTCGCGCCGGTTGCCGCATGCCATGAGTCAAGATGGCCTCCCAGCATGATCACCTCATCTGCTTTGTCTGAACCGCGAATCTCGGCGATGGTGTTGTATGAAGTGTTGCCTTCGGGATAGACGCGGTTCACGATATTGAATTCCAGCATCACATCGGTGCCGTCAGCGAATATGCGCGAGATGCGGCCGAAGTCTTCGTTGCGCATCACCACAGTCGGACGGGATTATACTTGCACGGATAAGCAGTGCGCCACTAGGTGATGTTTGACAGATTCTCGGACTTGAATGGTTGTTTCTACGGCCGGTTCGGTTGCAACCTGAGTTGATCGGTTCTAGAATTCTGATTGTCGGATTGAAAATTCATAAGCTTTCGGGGGAGCCGCAGAGGCTGAGAGTCTGGGGCATTGCCGATTGCCGATTGCCAATTGCCGATTGCCGAT
>JBOGOU010000099.1:0-6387 GCA_050748205.1 Pyrinomonadaceae bacterium
TTCCATTCCGCCGAGAACGTGAGTTCTAGAAGTGGATGCTGACGGCTTCCCCGATTCTCATTCGCATTCACTTCTGTAACCATTCGCATCTTCTTTTGTATATTCGCATCCACTTCTAGAACTCACAACGAGAAGTCAAATTCAGAGTTCCCTTCTCGCTTACATCGTCTCACGACAGCCCATCCGCACAACTCTCCGATTCTCTTCGAGTGCTCCTCTGCGTTCCGCCCTGCGGTGTGCGGAGTGGGCGCTCAGTCGTGTTCCTTCAGTCGCTGCGAGGGGGGAAACACCCTTTCAAAAGCACAAAACCAAACGAAGGAGCACACGACGATGGAAAGACACACAAGACAGTCAGCTGACATTCCGAAGTGGTCAGCTTTGCTAGTCGAAGCAGTCAACAAGCCCGGCCTGATCATGAAGGCCTACAGCGCATTCCATTCTTACTCACTCGGAAATCAATTACTTGCACTCGTGCAATGTCAGATGCGCGGGTTGCAGCCTGGACCGATCAACACGTTCCCAAAATGGCAAGACCTTGGACGACACGTGAAGGGCGGCGAGCGGGCGTTAGTTCTCTGCATGCCGATCACGCGCAAGCGCCGCAATGAAGAGACCGTCAACGACGACGATTCAGACAGTACTTTCACCAGCTTTGTTTATAAGGCGCGATGGTTCGTGCTTTCCCAAACGGAAGGTCGAGACCTCGATCCGCTAGTGACGCCAGAGTGGGACGCGCAGCGAGCGTTAGCAGCCCTTGGGATTGAAATGATCCCATTTGACAGCACGGACGGGAACTGCCAAGGCTTTGCGCGCAAGCGTAGCATCGCGATCAATCCAGTGGCACAGCTGCCTCACAAGACTTTGTTTCATGAAATGGCGCATGTCACGATCGGGCACACCTTGGAGTCCGACTTCGCCGATGCGGAAAAGACTCCGAGGAACTTACGCGAAGTAGAAGCGGAGGCGGTCGCGCTTTTGTGCTGCGAAGCGTTGGGCCTTGAGGGAGCAGACTACTGCCGGGGCTATCTGCAAAATTGGCTCTATCAGGGCATCGGTTACGACGCGAGCGCAATTTCCGAAAAGAGCGCACAGAAGATTCTGCGCACCGCCGATCAAATCCTTCGCGCCGGACGACCAAATACTAATCTTGTAAGCAAGGCCCTAATACTATGCCGTCCACCCGAAGATTAAAGCCTATGGAACGCTGCTAAATTGATCGGAGGTTGATCCTACATTATGGATAGATAATGGAAAGTCTCTATCGCCAGCCAGAAGCGAGTTCCTACTCGTCGCGACGAAAAGGAACTCCTCTGCAAACTTCTTATACACCCGGAGAATCTGATCCAATCGGTGATCGGTTCCAATGCTGTTTTCTGCCTCAATCATCACTAGTTCCGGGTAACGATATAGTAGTTCGGTCTTTGATAAAGTGCTGAAACTCTGACAAAAATAACCGAGGTCCTCCACGTTTCGCAGTTGCTTATCAGTCAGCTTGGCACGCGCGCCGAAAACGTCGACGACGTATTGGTCGTCATAGTCTTCCATGTCGGCGGCAATCAGCGAAATCCGTCGAACGATGCATGGTATGCAATACCCGCAATGGTTCGAATGCTTATAACCGCACGTTTGATTTGGGTAACCCCAGCAAGTGACCGTATCTTTGATTGCAGATTCGAGCCCTAACGTCCTGAGCAGTTCAATTTCTTCTCCCTTGGTTTGGAAAAAGAAGGGGTTGCGCACATTGAATTTTCGCTCATAGAGCGCATCGATTAGTTGGTTAAAGTGGAAGAGATACAGCGGGTGTGCATGTCTCGTCGAACGACTACCCTTGCGTGCGTCTGAGATTGGAACGTTTAGAGATAGAACTCCATTCTCGCAAATGAAAATGTCGGAAAGGCCGCGTACGGCAGCGGCAACCGTGGCAAAACTCATGAAGAGAAATGAGCGTGCACGATGAGAGTTTTCCTGGCGTTCATACTTGTGTGGAGCGTTCTTGTTTCGTCTTGACGTTACCCAATACTGGAAATGATGAAAGTTCTTACCGAATTTTTTCCGGATAACATTCATCAGATCGATTTGCTTCTTCTTTAGTTCTCCATTGGCATAATGACTGGCGAATAATGGACTCCGGCGCTCTTCATCAATGAGATACGCTGCCCCGGCAAAGGAATCCAGGCCGCCTGAGAATAAACAACTACAATCGGATTCGGGAAAACTGATTGGTTCGTAGGAAGTTGAAGATTTAGTTTTCCTTTGTTTTGAATTCGGCGCGGCCTTCTGTTTGGACTTCGGGACAAAAGTAAACCGTACGTTGTCTCCGGATAACGTGCTGACCGTATTGATCAAAGTGTCTTTGACCGAATTCCAGAGTTCCGGTTCACGCACGGGCACGATGAATGAAAGGTTCCGAGTCCACTTTTCATATCTGCCACGCGAAACCCCCTTGTCTCCCATGTAAACGCAGGCTGCAATTTCGCACAAATCCAGACTGACTGGATCTAGTGGAGTTCCCAAAGATTGAGCTATTGCGTCCGGCTTCAGAGCAACATTACCTAATGTTTCATCAGCCGAGAGATAGACGACCTTTTCGCTTGGTTTGATGAGCCGCCTATGCTCGGGGCGAAGGTCGTAATCGCAGATTAAATTGGTGTACTCCATTTCAGTTCTCGTGGTAGCAGTCTAGCATATCCCTCATCTATCGCTTCTTTGCGGCCTTTGGTACTTTGACGGGGTTGCGCCCGCCTTTAGCCGGCAGATGGAAGAATTCCTCCCTGATGGAACTCATCATCATACCCGACGCGCGCTTATTAGGGGGCTTCGGTTTTGTGCGCTTTTTGTTAGTCTGGGGCATGGCGATCGTCATGTCTTTCCGATTAGCCCCTCTTGAGCTGCTCAATGAATTCCGGAACAAATTCCTTGCGAACCTTCTGTTTTAGCTCTGCTGTTACGGCGGGAGGTTGCTTGCCTCTGGTGGCATCCAGTACCAAGTCGATCAATGCGCCTACTACGTTTTCCATGAAAGCAGTCACGATTTCTTCCCGCTTTGTATGCTTAATAGCCTCCGCAAGCTTTTCGCGATCGATATCCATTGCGGGCGTTTGCGGGGAAGCGCGTGATACAACATCAATCATCGTCTTGGCTATCGCGTCTTTGGCGGCAAATGCAGAATCTGTTTCGGCTTGAGTCGCAGAAAGGCTGTCGGAGTGTGCTTTCGTTAAGATGGCGCTAATCTTACCGAGAGGTCGTTGAATTTCGGTGCGGATGTCGTACTTTTCGTAAACTCTTTCTGGGTCGCGTGCTTTTTTCAACTCGTCCACGAAAGACGTGATCAATTCGAGCGCATCCCGCACACTCGGACTCGAGAGGGCCTGTAAGAATTCGTTTCCGGGTCGCAAGGCGACGCCCCCTGCCGCTCCGCCGCCCTGACCACGCTTCTTGCGCTTGGATGCGGGAGGCGTAATCTTTGCGGAAGAGGGTCCAAGCGTTCCGACGGCCGCCGCTCCAATTTCTTTCGCTTGCGTTGTGGCTCCGGGGCCTTTCGGCGAATAGTCTTTCACTAGGGAGCGTATTC
Organism: Pyrinomonadaceae bacterium; assembly: GCA_050748205.1. Lineage (GTDB taxonomy): Bacteria > Acidobacteriota > Blastocatellia > Pyrinomonadales > Pyrinomonadaceae > PSRF01. The sequence continues at coordinate 3,572 of JBOGOU010000099.1, forward strand.
GCTTCATTCTTACTTCGGAAAAATTGGTTACGCTTTGGCTACCCATTCGCTCAACCTCTTAACTTGTTTGCCCGAAACTGGATCGCCATCAGGCTTCCGGCCGTGGCTCTCTGGCCCTGATTTTCTCCGCTCGTCTGAAGGCCTCTGCTGCCTTTTCCTTTTCCCCGAGCTTCTTATATGCGAGCCCCAGATAGTCGTAGGCTTCGACGAAGGCAGGTTCTAGTTTGGTCGCCTCCTCGAACTCCCTAATTGCCTCCCAGTATTTCTCGTTATCGTCTTTCCCCTTATTAGCCAGCTCTACTCCGATATCGTGATGTGCCGTAGCGAGATTCCAATTGGCAGTTTCTAAGTCGGTCGCAACCGCCCGACCTAACTTCGCCAATCGAAATGCTTCTTCATAATCCTGTACTTCCCTAGCCTTGATCTGAAGCAGAGCATATGTTCTTGCTGAATGCGGTTGGTATGTTTTAGTCATAGTAGTCATTATTCGAATCGCTAGTCTTTGTAATCCAAGTACGAGCGTTCTTGGAGGAGGCTTCTCAAGCACCACTCTCCAAGGACCCAACTCCGACGCGCGCGCCGCTACAGTGAGATCGTTGGAAGTTGCCATCAGATCGCCTGTTAAGACGATTTCTCGCCCACTAGTGCGACGGATGAACGTATTCATGACCTCAAGAGAAATACCTTGGTACTGCAATGTGACGTGGGTTTCTGGTAATGAAAGGCCTCCTTCCTCAGGAAGACGCGGCAATAGTTCCGCCTCGGCAGAACTTGCGGCATCAGCTTGCAATTCAAGCTCCGCTTGCTCTGGCGATCTCATCGCGCCCACGAGCCGCATCAACTCGTCGCGTAGGCACGCGGCTACGCCTTTACCCGGAAAGTCATTTGTTAGATCACCCCAGACACGAAAATCCGACACAACAATGAACCGGCGGCCTCTTATGCGAAACGTATAGTAAATTGCGCAATAGCCAACCAAGAGGGTAAGCGGGGCCAGGATAGATTGAACGACTGCCCCCCCAAAGAGCCACGAAAAGGAACGCCGCACCACATCGAAAAATGGCCAACTTCGATCCATAAAGTCCGACGGTACTCGATAACCCGCGTAAATGATCGCCGAGAGAAGTCCAGCATATAGGAGCAGACGTTTCGGGCCGCTATTGAAGAGCAACCTCCAAGCGTATAGATATTCAGCGATAATAAGCAGCAAGACGAGCAGGGGAATCACATAATTCGGGGGCTTCTGATTAAAAACTCGAATGACCAAGAAACTTAGAGGCACTAGAACAGCGAGCGTAAAGAGATACAGGAGAATCGTTGTCTGCAAAGTCGAGCCCTGCAGCCCTGCCGCGATATTCTCAACAAATGATCTTCTAGTCTGTAAAGCCATTTACTTCTCGCTGGGTTCTAGCACTTAAGACTTGGCATCCTCCCGCAGTAGTGGGATCTTCTCAGGAACAATCGATCGAGTCTTTTCAGCCGATGTTTGGTCACCGGGCGGCAATGCCGCTTGATCGCTCCCGTGGTGTAGCGATTGGTTAGACATCGCTTCCGATCCAGGCCCGTTCAATGCAATGGAATAAACACTCTTACTAAGCAGAACCAACAAAAACGTCACCGTGTAACTACCAAACATCCAGCACAAGACTACAAACAGAATATGATCGACGCGACGGAATACATCGAAGTAATCTTGCGGCAAGATCGTCTCCGACAGTCTGAGCAACCCTGCGGCAACTAGTGCGATCGAAGCCGTAACTATTCCATGCCTTAGGATCGGGGCGCCTTCACGCCATAAGCTTCTTATGAAATTCATCGGGTGTCATCTCTATTAGCAAGTAATCCGTCTGTAACAGAAGCAAGAGCGCCTCCACAAGTGACGCGATTCATAGAGACTAATTACAAGGCTGATACCGGAGAAGTGCGGGCCGGCGCAAGGCTCTTGAGGACCAGCCTGTTGGTATTACAAAGCCAGACGATACGTGAATACGTGCCAATTATCAACATTCGTTGTTCCGGTTCACTGCCTGCATCAGTCGTCACTGGTCTATTCAAAACGAGTCATCGAAAGACACAGTAGGTGCTGCGCACCAGAGAAAATAGGACACGACACCCCCGCTTGCGGGGCTGTCGCGTACACGCACGTTGACGCTGCGTGTCTGCAATTGTGTACGTCAATTGCAAGAGGCATTTACGTGTACCCAGATATTTTTGCAGCGCCCGAGGAGAACAATTCATGCAGGAAGCGAAAAAAATCAAAACCATCACGTTTCGAGTAACCACTGACGAATACGCACAGATCGAAAATGCAGCTTCGGTATCAGGCACTGAGCCAAATATCTGGTGCCGGGATGTTGCTCTAACTTACTCAAGTTCAGACGAGATGATCACTATTGACGACCGACTGATCTACACCGAGATCGGCTGCTTGCGCTTTCTGCTTGGCTTTGGATTCAAACTACTATTTCGTGACGCGGACGAGGCATCAGCCTGGGCCAAGGCCAGGGAGTATGCCGATACAAGAGCGGACGAGATCTTTACCCAGTTGCTGTCACGGCGAATGCCAGATTAGAGATAACATCATCTGGGTGTTTTCCCCTCACTACGAGATCCTCACCTGGCGTAAAAACCATCACTGTAAGTAAACAGCAACATCACCATAGGCCGGGGAGTTGCTGCGATAAGACGGTGCCATTTGTCATTTCCAGAAGTCAATGCGAATAGACCGTCTCCGATCGGCGGTTTCTTACAGAAGAGGATGCGAATACATACAAGAGTGGATGCGAACGATTCCAGAATTTACAGAAGACGATGCG